>DASRUM010000019.1:0-33209 GCA_035655415.1 Pseudomonas sp. | reverse complement strand
GAGCAAGCTCGCTCCTACAGTTTGTGGGGCTAGACAAAGCGGCAGGCGATGCTGCCGAGTTGGTCGTAGTCAACGTGGAAGGTATCGCCGGGGCTGGCCGCCACCGGGCGAGTGAAGGAACCGCTGAGGATGATCTGCCCGGCTTGCAGGGTGACGTCGTAGGGGGCCAGTTTGTTGGCCAGCCAGGCCACGCCCTTGGCCGGGTGGTTGAGCACCGCGGCAGAGACACCGGATTCTTCGATCACGCCGTTGCGGTAGAGAATCGCCGGCACCCTGCGCAGGTCGATATCGTTAGGCCGCACCGGCCGCGCGCCCATGACCACGCCGCCGTTGGCAGCGTTGTCGGAAATGGTGTCGAACACCTTGCGGGTAACTTTGCTGTCCGGGTCGACCTGCTGGATGCGCGCATCGATGATTTCCAGCGCGGGCACCACCCATTCAGTGGCCTCCAGCACGTCGAAGATGCTGCAGTTCGGCCCGCGCAGCGGCTTGCCGAGGATAAACGCCAGCTCCACCTCTACCCGCGGCACGATAAAGCGCTCGAAGGGAATGTCGCTGCCTTCCTCGAACAGCATGTCGTCGAGCAGGGCACCGTAGTCCGGCTCGGTGATATTCGACGACACCTGCATGGCGCGCGAGGTCAGGCCGATCTTGTGGCCGACCAGCTTGCGCCCGGCCTTGAGTTTCAGATCGACCCAGGCACGCTGAATGGCGTAGGCGTCTTCGATGGTGATGTTTGGGTAGTCCAGGGAAAACTGGCGCACCTGTTCGCGTGAGCGCTCGGCGGCGTCGAGGCGGGCGGCGGCCTGTTGAATGATGGAGGCGTCGAGCATGGCAGGATTACCTTAGGGAGCTTTGTTGAATAGGGGATGCAGGCTGCTGTGCTTGGCATCGAAGACCTGGCCTGGGCTTTCGTCGATCTGCAGGGTGACGCCCAGCGGGCGCTGGGCGAGCAGGCCGTCGAGGCGCGCGCGCAACACATGCATCAGGTTGTCGCCCACCTGTTTATGCACCACCTGGCTACGCCCGGCCCCCATACGCAGGTTGGCGTAGAGAAAACCGTAGTCGCCCTTGCCATCGGCCACCGCGGCATGGGCTGCCGGGTAGGCCAGTACACGGGTGCCGCCGGTAGGGAATACGGCTTTGCCGGCCTCGTCACGCTGTTCGAGCATGCAGTCGGCCAGGGCGCGGCATAGGCCGCTGACGTCCAGGTCACGCTCGATGTCGGGGGTGTAGAGCAGAACCAGATGGGGCATGGTGATGTCCTCGTAAAAGTAGGAGCGGTCGGGCGGCGTTCCGCTTCAGCCGCCAATCGCAGAAGGGCTTCAGCCAGACGCTATTCGCGGCTGAGCCGCTCCCACAGGGATCAGAGGCGGCTGGTGGAAACGACACCGGCCGGGTTGCTGGCCTGGGCGGCAGGAATGGCGGAGCCGTCCTGCGGGATCACCGGGAAGATGGCGTTGATCTGGCCGGTGCCGGAGGAGCCGAAGTAGGGCGTCACCACCTCGGCCTTGGCGTCGTAGTTCGACCAGCCCAGGGCACCGAGCAACATGGCGGTGTCGTGCATAAAGCCTTCGCCGTGGCCCTTGGCCGCGTACTCGGGGAGCATGCCGCAGAAGGCGTCCCATTCGCCGTCCTGCCACATCTGCACCACGCGGTGATCGAGGGTTTCCAGGAAGGGGCTCCAGACCTTGGTGGCGAAGTCCGGGGCCTGACCGTTCTGGGCGAAGCGGTGCGACAGCGAGCCACTGGCCAGGAAGGCTACGGTGCCGTCGTAGTGCTCCTCCACCGCCTTGCGCATGGCCCAACCGAGGCGCGCACTGTCGTTCAGGTAGTGCGAGGTGCATAGCGCCGAGACCGACACCACCTTGAAGTGCTGGTCCTGGTTCATATAGCGCATGGGCACCAGGGTGCCGTATTCCGGGCCCAGGGTCGTGGCATCGTGGGCCATGGTCTCGACGCCGAAGCGGTTGCATTCGTCGGCGAGCAGCTTGCCCAACGCCGGGTTGCCCGGGAACTCGTACTCCATATTGCTGATGAAGTGCGGCAATTCGTTGCTGGTGTACAGGCCCTTGAAGTGCGGGCCGCAGAGTACGTGGTAGTTGGCGTTGACCAGCCAGTGGGTGTCGAACACCACGATGGTGTCCACGCCCAGTTCGCGGCAGCGCTTGCTGATCTCGATATGGCCGTCGATGGCTGCTTGGCGAAAGCCCTGGCGCGGGCCGGGCAGCTCGGAAAGATACATCGAGGGTACGTGGGTGATCTTGGCAGCTAGAGCGACTTTGCCCATGGCGGTTCTCCTGTTGGCCTCGCGTGAGGCTTTTGTTGTAAGGACGTTTGCACGACCGGCACAGGGGAAGGGGATACGTGCCCCCTTCCATTTATAGATAGCGCACCACTAATGGGTGCGCCGCCGCATCACAGGCCCCAGCGCGGGATATGGTGGCTGCCCATGGAAATGCACACGTTCTTGATCTCGGCGAACACCTCGAAGCTGTATTCACCCCCTTCACGGCCGGTGCCGGAGCCCTTCACGCCGCCGAATGGCTGGCGCAGGTCGCGTACGTTCTGGCTGTTGATAAACACCATGCCGGCCTCGATGCCGCGGGCCAGGCGGTGGGCCTTGCCGATGTCCTGGGTCCAGATATAGGAGGCCAGGCCGTACTCGGTGTCGTTGGCCAGGCGCAGGGCTTCGGCTTCGTCCTTGAACTTGATCAGGCACACCACTGGGCCGAAGATTTCCTCCTGGGCGATGCGCATGCGGTTGTCCACATCGGCGAATACCGTGGGCTGGATAAACTGCCCCTTGGCCAGATGCGCCGGCAGATTGGCCGGACGCTCCAGGCCGCCGGCGAGCAGGTTGGCACCTTCCTCGATGCCGATCCTGATATAGCCGGTGACCTTGTCGTAATGGGCCTGGGTGATCATCGAGCCGACCTGGGTGTTCGGGTCCTGCGGGTCGCCGACAATCAAGCGCTTGGCGCGGGCGGCGAACTCGGCGACGAACTGGTCGTACACCGTCTCCTGGATAAAGATCCGGCTGCCTGCGGTGCAGCGCTCGCCGTTCAGCGAGAAGATGGTGAACAGCGCGGCATCCAGGGCGCGGTCGAGGTCGGCGTCATCGAAGATCAGCACCGGCGACTTGCCGCCCAGTTCCATGGAGTACTTCTTCAGCCCGGCGGTTTGCATGATCTTCTTGCCGGTGGAGGTGCCGCCGGTGAAGGAGATGGCGCGCACGTCCGGGTGACGAACCAGGGCATCGCCGGCAGTGGCACCGTAGCCCTGGATGACGTTGAACACACCTTCCGGGATGCCGGCTTCGAGGGCCAGGCGGCCGAGTTCATTGGCGGTCAGCGGCGACAGCTCGCTCATCTTCAGTACTGCGGTGTTGCCCAGGGCCAGGCAGGGTGCGGTCTTCCAGGTGGCGGTCATAAATGGCACGTTCCACGGCGAGACCAGGCCGCACACACCCACCGGCTGGTACAGGGTGTAGTTGAGCATCTGGTCGTCGACCGGGTAGCTGTGGCCGTCCATGCGCGTGCAAACTTCGGCGAAGAAGTCGAAGTTGTGCGAGGCGCGGGGGATCAGCACGTTCTTGGTCTGGTGGATCGGCAAGCCGGTGTCCAGGGTCTCCAGTTCGGCCAGTTTGGGCACGTTCTGTTCGATCAGCTCACCGAGCTTGCGCATCAGCTTGGCGCGTTCTTTGGCCGGGGTATTGGCCCACTTGGGGAAGGCGGCCTTGGCCGCAGCGACCGCCTGGTTGATTTCCTCGGCACCGCCGCTGGCTACTTCACCGATAGCCTCGCCAGTGGCCGGGTTGTAGTTGGTAAAGGTTTCTTTGCTCTCGACCTCGCGGCCGTTGATCCAGTGCTTGATCATTGCTTATGCCTCTTGCTTGTTGCGCGCGAGTTCTTGTTGGGTGAAGAAATCGGCTTCGCTGACGATGCGGTTGACCAGGCGGCCAACGCCTTCCACTTCCACCACCACTTCATCGCCAGGCACCACGTCGGCCAGGCCTTCCGGCGTGCCGGTGGCGATCATGTCGCCGGGTTGCAGGGTCATGAAACTGGAGAAGTATTCGATCAGGTAGGGGATGTCGAAAATCATGTCGCTGGTGGTGCCTTCCTGCTTCAGCTCGCCGTTGATCCAGGTGCGCAGGCGCAGTTTCGATGGATCGGGCACATCGGCGACGTCGACGATCCACGGGCCGACCGGGGTGGTGCAGTCGCGATTCTTCACCCGCAGGTTGGGCCGGTAGTAGTTTTCCAGGTAGTCGCGGATGGCGTAGTCGTTGCACACCGTGTAGCCGGCTAGGTACTCAAGGGCGTCCTCGCGCTTGACGTTGCGCGCCGGCTTGCCGATCACCGCCACCAGTTCGCACTCGTAGTGCATATAGGCGACGTTGTCCGGCCGCCAGGTGATCTGGTTGTGGCCGGTGTAGGTACCCGGTGACTTGATAAAGGCCAGCGGTTCGGTGGGCGGGCTGAAGGCCAGCTCGGCGGCGTGGTCGGCGTAGTTCAGGCCGAGGGCGAACATGCTGCCGCTGGCCGGTGGCAGCCATTCGACCGCCTCTTCAGCCAGCATGCGGCCGTCGGCCAGGCGCACGGCGTTGTTGTCTTCGACGGTGACGGCGTGGATGTCACCCTGGAAACGGATACGGGCGTGTTTCATCAGAGCGCTCCTTCAGCGACCACGGTATTGACGAGACGACCAAGGCCATCGATTTCCACTGCGACAATGTCGCCGGGCTGCACATCGACGCGACCTTCCGGAGTGCCGGTAATCAGCACGTCACCTTTGTGCAGGGTCATAAACTCGCTCAGTTCGGCGATCAGCTGGGGGATGTTGCGCACCCAGTTGGCGGTGCTGTTCTGCTGGCGCAGTTCGCCGTTGACCAACAGGCGGATGCCCAGGGCGTTCGGGTTGGTGATCTGGCTGGCGGGCACCAATTCCGGGCCGATGGGGCAGAAGCCGTCGCGGCACTTGGCCTTGACCGCCGGGCGGTAGTAGCTGTCTTCGGGCAGGCTGAATTCGTTGACGATCAGGTAGCCGGCCACGTGATTCATGGCCTCGGCCTCGCTGACCCGGCTGGCGTCCTTGCCGATCACCACGCCCAGCGCCGGGCCCGGTTGCAGGCGCTCGACGCCGGCAGGGAACACCACCGGCTGGTCGTGGCCGTTGCGGGTGTTGGAGGTCTTGATAAACAGCACGGGTTTGACCGGCGGCTTCTGGTAGGGCGGCCGCTGGAATTCTTCCAGGCGGCTGCGCAGAAGCCCCTGGTAGTTCAGCGCGATGCCGAACAGGGTGCCGGCGGCTGCCTTATCGAGAGCACTGCTCATCGGTTGTTCTCCCATTGCAATAAAGTCGGGGCTGCGCGTAAGCAAGCGCGGCATTTGGTTAACATGTTAATCATATGTTTAACATGTTAATTATTGATCTGTACAGCTTCTACTTTGCTGAGTCGCCGCTGCTTCTATAGGCAGTCCAGCGGCGGATATTCGGCAGCTATCTGGTCACCATAATGACGGCTGCTGCTGAGGGTTGAATGGCTTTTACAGCCATTGAATTGCACTTTTCATGGCGCATGGCATGGCTAGAGCGGCCCCTGATCGGGGCGCGCTCGCGGGCCCTCAGTAGGTGATGCACACCGACTTCAGCTCGGTGAAACCTTCGATGGCGCTGCGGCCGAATTCGCGGCCCATGCCCGACTGTTTGAAGCCGCCGAACGGCAGGTTGGGGTCGACCGGCACATGGTTGTTGACCCACACGGTGCCGGCCTCGATGCGCGGCAACAGATCCATGACCTTGCCCAGGTCGTTGCTCCAGACGCTGGCGGCCAGGCCGTAGCGGCTGTCGTTGACCAGGGCCAGGCCCTGCTCCAGATCGTCGTAGGGCAGCACGCTGAGCACCGGGCCGAAGATTTCTTCCTGCACTGTGCTGCTGCGTTGCTCCAGGCCGCTGAGCACCGTGGGGTTGACGAAGTAACCGGGGCGGTCCGGGGCGTCGCCACCGGTGGCAATGCGTGCGCCGTCGCGGCGGGCGAGGGCGAGCATGGCAAGGACGTGGTTCTGGTGCTTGCGCGTTGCCAGCGGGTTGACCTGGGCAGTTGGGTCCATGCCCGGGCCTAGGCTCATGGCGCTGGCCTGAGCGCTCAGCGCCTCGACGAACTGGGCATGGCGGCTGGCCGGCACATACAGACGCGAGGCCGCGGCACAGACCTGGCCCTGGTTGAGCAGGCCGCCAGCGATGGCACCGGCCACGGCCTTGTCGATATCGGCATCTTCAAGCACCAGCATCGGGTTCTTGCCACCCAGTTCGAGGGTGAAGCGGGTCATGTTGTGCAGGGCGGCGATGCCGATCTGCTTGCCCACGGCGGTAGAGCCGGTGAAGGACACCTTGTTCACCAGCGGATGTGCCACCAGCGCGGCACCGGCCTGGGCACCGCGGCCGATCAGCACGTTGAACACGCCGGCGGGGATGCCGGCTTCGATGGCCAGCTCGGCCAGGCGCAGGGCGGTCAGCGGGGTTTCATCGGCCGGTTTGATGACGATGGTGCAGCCGCAGGCCAGGGCCGGGATGACCTTCCACAAGGCGATCATCATCGGAAAGTTCCACGGCACGATGCCCGCCACCACACCCGTCGGCTCGCGCCGGGTGTAGGCATTGAAGCGCGCGTTTGCCGGCATCGGGATGGACACATCGAGGGTCTGGCCCTCGATCTTGGTGGCCCAGCCGGCCATATAGCGCATGTAATTGACCGACGCGCCGACCTCGATGGCGCGCGCGAGATGGATCGACTTGCCCTGGTTGAGGGTTTCCAGCTGCGCCAGCTCCTCGCCGTGGGCTTCCACCAGGTCGGCGAAGCGCAGCAGGGTGCGTTCGCGTTCGGCCGGTGCCAGGCGGCTCCAGACGCCGGACCTGAAGGCGCGGTGGGCGGACTCGACGATGCGGTCGACCTGGCCGGCATCGGCCAGTTGCACATTGGCCAGCACCTGGTCGTCGGCCGGGTTGCGCAAGGCCAGGGTTTCGCTGGCGCTGTCGAGCTGGCAGGTGCCGTCGATAAACGAGCCGTGCTGGCGCTGGAGGAAGTCTTCGACGGACTTGAGGGTTTCGATCAATGCGGCGGTCATAAACCGGGCTCCTGTGGGGTAGGCATGGACAGGAACCAAGCTTAGGCCGGGTGCTGTGGGTGGGCTTGACTCTGCCTGCACAGCGGTATGTCCCTGGCTGCCAGGGCGATCCATCCGATTGACCGCAGGTGAGCGCTTGTGCAGGCTGAAAGTGATACCGTTAACCTATTCACAACCGCCTGAAGCCGAATCTCACCATGCCTGTTACCCGACCGTCCCTGACCCTGACCTTGCTCCAGGCCCGCGAGGCCGCGATGAGTTTCTTTCGCCCGCTGCTCAACCAGCATGGCCTGACCGAGCAGCAATGGCGGGTGATCCGCATCTTGCGCCAGCATGGCGAAATGGAGAGCTACCGCCTGGCCGAGCTGGCCTGCATCCTCAAACCGAGCATGACCGGCGTGCTCAGCCGGCTGGAGCGCGATGGCCTGGTCAGCCGCAGCAAGCCGCCGCACGACCAGCGCCGGGTGTATATCGATCTGACCGCACAGGGCCATGAGTGCTTTGTGTCGATGAGTGCGGATATGGAGAGCAACTACCAGCGGATCCAGGAACAGTTTGGCGAGGAAAAGCTGCAGCAATTGCTTGGGCTGCTCAACGAGCTCAAGCAGATCAAACCCTGAGCTTGGCGGGCGCGGCCACTGCGCCGCGCCACCACGATCTCGCGACGAGGGTAAGGCCCATGCGCGACCCACAACCCATCCCCAATATCAATATCGGCCAGGTCTACGACCAGCGTTACGCCGATGCCGACGTGCACTACGAGGCCCTTGGCAAGTTGGCGGACTTTTTCGGCCGCAATATGCCGGTGCATCGCCACGACCGTTTTTTTCAGGTGCATTACGTCAAGAGCGGCGTGGTGCGCGTGTACCTGGATGATCAGCGTTATCAGCAGGAAGGACCGATGTTCTTCCTCACCCCGCCGACCTTTCCCCATGCCTTTGTCACCGACGCCGACAGCGATGGCCATGTACTCACGGTGCGCCAGGAGCTGATCTGGCCGCTGCTGGAAGGGCAGCAGGGCCTGGCCCTGGGGCCGCAGATCGCCCCGCTGTGCGTGGCGGTCGGTGAGCTGGATGCGCAGTACGACACCGAAGTGGCGCGCCTCAATCTGCTGTTCGACGAGCTGCGCAGCGAGTTCGCAGACGATAGGCCGGGGCGGGCGCTGAGCCTGGCAGCGCTGACCCGGCTGATCTTTATCAGCCTGCTGCGCCTGTCGACGCGCTCGATCCAGTCGCAGCCAGCGCGCCGCGAAGATCTGCAGATATTCCAGCGTTTCAATGCCCTGATCGAGGCCAACTACCAGGCGCACTGGGCGCTGCAGCGCTATGCCGAGCAGATGGGGGTGACCGAGGCGCGGCTCAACGACATCTGCCGGCGCATCGCCGACCTGCCGTCCAAGCGCCTGGTGTTCGACCGCCTGATGCAAGAGGCCAAGCGCCTGCTGCTGTTTACCGGCAGCTCGGTCAACGAAATCTGCTACCAGCTGGGCTTTACCGACCCGGCCTACTTCAGCCGCTTCTTCACCCGCAATGCGGGCATGACGCCGGGTGAGTACCGGGTTACCAAGGGTGTAGCGGATTAGCTGTGCCGGCGTTGCAGTTCGGGCTGTGGGTTCTATAGCGGTAACGCGAGGGATAACAGGAGGGATGACGCTTTCCTCGTCCTTCAGGCAAAAGCACGGACGGGATTAGGGTATGGGAAGGCATCTAATCTGGTGCGGACAGCACGGGACGAACTGGGGCATCTGTTCTCAGGTATCGCGGTGTTAGGCCCCGGGTACTAGCGGGTTTGAGAGGGGGTGGCGGGCAATAGCCGACTTTTGTGAGAGGCCGTTTTCGGCCAATAGCGGTCATCGAGGGACTACAAGACAAGTGGCGATTAACTTGCAGGGCTATACGCATAACTTTCGCCTAAATAAGAGTGCTTACTATCTCTGGACTATTCTCTGTAGCAATTTGTCTGGTAACGTGCTGGCACATTGCCCGTGGGAAATTGGGCGAATATCTGGAATAAAAAAATCATTGCCCGCCGGGCAGGTAGGGAGTTCTGCATGACATCTGAAATGGCCGTTAAACAGTCAATGCAGCTAGTGGAGCGCCTTGCTGACGGCTCTATGCGCTACATCCCTCTTATCGACATGGTGTCTGTACCTGCTAAGTCTGGCGCTCAGTACGCGTTGATAGATATCACAACGGGCAAATCGCCAGAGGGCTTGCAAGTCAAGCGCAAAGGCAGTTCGCTGATTGTAGAGTCAGAGGACGACGGGTTTTTGGTCGAAATCACTGAGTTTTATGATGAGCCAGAAACTGCTTTTATTCCGCAAGCTGAGTTAGACGGTTCCGCGCTGGTCGGCACTTCTGTTACCAGTGAAACGCCGGTAATTGATACTGCCGCAAATGGTGATGAAATCATTTGGCGGGGCGGTTCTGATAGCGATCTCGTCACGCCGACGAATCTTGTGCTGGGCGGTCTCGGCCTTGTTGGCCTGGGGCTGGCCGCAGGTGGGGGCGGCGGAGGCGGTAGTAGCGGTGGCGGCGAGGCGCCTTCAAGCGTGCTCAATACGGTTAATGGGACCATCGTTGGCGGTCCGGTGGTAGCGGGTAATGATCTGCGCGTAGAGGTGTACCAGGCTGACGGTATAACCCTTTTAGGCGAGGCCCAGATCAATGCGGACGGCACCTTTTCCATTCCGGTTGGAAGCTATCTTGGCGTGGTCATTGCGCGAGTCGTCAACGCGGGTTTGAACGCGGACTACCTGGATGAAGCTACCGAGGCTGGTAAAGACCTCAACGCCGAACTATTCGCGATGGAAGTGGTGTCACAACCCAACTCCACGATCACCGTCAATATCAACGTCCTGAGTACCTTGGCCTATCACAAGGTGCAAGATGCAGCCGCTGGAGGGTTACCTACCGCTGCGCTGGTCGACAGTACCAATGACGCTATCGCCGAGCTCTTTGGGTTGCCCAATTTGCACGGCACTGCAGTTGTACCGACCAATGGGGGGAGTTTCGAGAGCAATGATGGACTCACCTCGGGTGAGATTTATGGCGCAGTGCTAGCAGCTTTATCCGGTGCGGATGCCCAAAATGGTGGCGATAGCCAGCAGACAATTAATGACTTGCTGGCAGGTTTGGATGTCAGCGATGGCACTGCAACGCTGACGGAAAGTGCGCAAGGCATCGTGGTCCAAGGCGGCCAGTTTACGTCAACGCAGACCGGGCAAGACCTGACCGGCGCAGTTGCTGGGGTGGTTGATACCTATGCGCCGGACTTCACCTCGGGCGCTACAGCCACGGCCATCAACGAGAACAGCAGTGCAGGGCAAATCGTTTACACAGCCGCCGCGAGCGATGCTGGCAGCGTTGTCAGCTACAGCCTCAAGGCAGGTGATGATGCTGCACTGTTCAGCATTAACGCCAGCACCGGCGCAGTGACTCTGACCGGAAACCCCGACTTCGAAACCAAACCTAGCTACAACTTCACCGTTGTTGCCACTGACGTCGCAGGCAACGCCAGCGAGCAAGTTGTCACCCTGGGCATCAATAACCTGGATGACACCGCACCGACTATTACCTCAGCTGCCACCGCAAGTCCTATCAACGAAAACAGCAGTGCCGGACAGGTGGTGTACACCGTCACCAGCACCGATAGCGCCGACGTTGTGAGCGGCGCCACCAGCTATAGCCTGAAAGCCGGGGGCGATGCGGCACTGTTCAGCATCAACACTGCCACCGGTGCGGTCACCCTTATCGGCAGCCCAGACTACGAAACCAAGGCGAGCTACAGCTTCACCGTGGTGGCCACCGATGCGGCAAACAACGCCAGTGAGCAAACCGTCACCCTGGCTATCAACGACTTGGTGGATGAAACCGCACCAGCAGTCAGCAGCATTGCGATCACCAGTGCCAGCGGCGCGCAGAACAGCACCCTAAATGCAGGCGATGTGGTCAGCGTTACGGTGAATATGGATGAAGCAAGCCTGGTCGACATCACGGGCGGTACGCCGCGTGTGGCCCTGAATATCGGCGGCAGCACTGTGTACGCCGACTACGTATCGGGCAGCGGCAGCACCGCGCTGGTTTTCCAATACAGCCTCCAGGCCGGACAGACTGATGCTAACGGCATCAGCCTCGATGCCAATGCCCTGCAAGCAAATGGTGGCACCCTGCGCGATGCGGCGGGTAATGCAGCCAATTTGGCTCACGGCGCCGTGGCCGATAACGCCAGCTACCTGGTAGATACAACCGCCCCTGCCATTAGCTCGGGCGCTACGGCCACGGCCATCGATGAAAACAGCGGCGCCGGACAAACCGTCTACACCGCCGCAGCGACCGATGCAGGCAGCTTGACCTATAGCCTCAAGGCGGGTGGTGATGCTGCACTGTTTACCATTGACGTCGGCACTGGCGCAGTGACCCTGATCGGTAACCCGAATTACGAAAGCAAAACCGGCTATGCCTTCACCGTGGTCGCCACCGATGCCGCCGGTAATTCCAGCGAGCAGGCCGTGACGCTGGGTATCAATAACCTGGATGACACCGCCCCGACTATTACCTCAGCGGCCACCGCAACGGCTATCAGCGAGAACAGCGGCGCAGGCCAAGTCGTTTACACCGTCACCAGCACTGACACCGACGACGTTGTGAGCGGCGCCACCAGCTATAGCCTGAAGCCCGGTGGCGATTCAGCACTGTTCAGCATCAATGCCGTCACGGGTGCGGTAACCCTTACAGATAGCCCAGACTACGAAACCAAGGCAAGCTACAGCTTCACCGTGGTCGCCACCGATGTGGCGGGCAACTTCCAAGAGCAGGTTGTCAGCCTTGCGATCAACGACTTGGTGGATGAAGTCGCGCCGACCGTTAGCAGTATCGCCATCAGCGCTGCAACTGGCGCGCAGAACAACAGCCTGAATGCCGGTGACGTGGTCAGTGTCACGGTGACCATGGATGAGGCCACTTTGGTCAACACCGCCGGCGGCACGCCGCGTGTCGCCTTGAGTGTCGGCGGCAGCACTGTGTACGCCGACTACGTGTCGGGCAGCGGCAGCACTGCGCTGGTGTTCCAATACACAATCGAGGCCGGTCAGACTGACGCCAACGGCATAAGCATTGCGACCAACGCACTGCAGGCCGGTGGTGGCACCCTGCGCGATGCAGCTGGTAATGCGGCTGATCTGGATCATGGTGCAGTGGCCGACAATGCCAGCTACCTGGTGGATACCACTGCCCCTGTCATTAGCTCGGGCGCTACGGCCACAGCTATCGACGAAAACAGTGGCACAGGGCAGATCGTCTATACCGCAGCAGCGACCGATGCGGGCGGCGTGACTTATAGCCTTAAAGCCGATGGTGATCATGCGCTGCTGAGCATCAACGCCAGCACCGGCGCAGTCACCCTGACTGGCAACCCCAACTACGAAAGCAAAACCAACTACGCCTTTACCGTGGTCGCCACCGATGCTGCCGGCAATGCCATCGAGCAAACGGTGACGCTGGATATCAACAATCTGGATGACACCGCGCCGTCTATTACCTCGGCCGCTACTGCCACTGCCATCAACGAAAACAGCGGTGCCGGGCAAGTGGTGTATACCGTCACCAGCACCGACAACGATGACGTTGTGAGCGGCGCCACCAGCTATAGCCTGAAACCCGGTGGTGATTCAGCACTGTTCAGCATTAACGCGGTGACGGGGACGGTCACCCTTACAGATAGCCCAGACTACGAAACCAAGGCGAGTTACAGCTTCACCGTGGTCGCCACCGATACGGCGGGCAACTTCCAAGAGCAGGCTGTTACCCTTGCGATCAACGACTTGGTGGATGAAGTCGCGCCGACCGTTAGCAGTATCGCCATCAGCGCTGCAACTGGCGCGCAGAACAACAGCCTGAATGCCGGTGACGTGGTCAGCGTTACTGTGACCATGGGTGAGGCCACCCTGGTCGACACCACGGGCGGTACGCCGCGTGTGGCCTTGAATGTCGGTGGCAGCACGGTGTATGCCGATTACGTCTCGGGCAGTGGCAGCACGGCACTGGTTTTCGAATACACAATCCAGGTAGGTCAGACCGACGGCAATGGCATCAGTCTGGATGCCAATGCCCTGCAGGCTAATGGTGGCACCCTGCGCGATGCGGCGGGCAATGCGGCCGATCTGGATCATGGTGCAGTGACCGATAACGCCAGCTATCTGGTGGATACAACCGCACCTAGCTTTAACTCGGGCGTTACGGCCACGGCCATCGACGAAAACAGCGGCGCAGGGCAAGCCGTCTATACCGCAGCGGCGACTGATGCAGGTACCGTCACCTACAGCCTCAAAGCCGATGCTGATGCGGCACTGTTTAGCATTGATACCGGCACTGGTGCTGTGACGTTGACGGGTAACCCGGATTACGAAACCAAGCCCAGCTATGGCTTTACGGTTGTAGCCACCGATGCCGCTGGTAACGCCAGCGAGCAGGCGGTGACGCTGGCGGTCAATGACCTGGATGAGGTCGCGCCGACGGTCAGCAGCGTGGCTATTAGCGGCGCCACTGGCGCCCAGGGTAGCCTGCTCAATGCGGGCGACGTGGTCAGCGTCACCGTGACCATGGACGAGAACACCATCGTTACCGGCACGCCACGCGTAGCCTTGGATATTGGCGGTAGCACGGTCTACGCCACCTATGTCTCGGGCAGCGGCAGCAGCGCGCTGGTGTTTCAGTACGTGATCCAGGCAAGCCAGACCGATGTCAACGGTATTGCGATACCGCTCAATGCGCTTGAACTTAATGGCGGCACGCTCAAGGATGCGGCAGGTAACGACGCGGTGCTGGCCCATGGTGCTGTTGCCGACAATGCAAGCTATCAGGTCGATACCACGGCACCCAGCGTGACTTCAGGCGCCGTGGCGGCTGCCATCAGTGAAAACAGCGGTGCCGGACAAACGGTCTATACCGCAGCGGCTACCGACGCCAATACCGTCACCTACAGCCTCAAAGTTGTGGGCGACCATGCAGCCTTCAGCATCGACGGTGTCAGTGGCGCGGTCACGCTTACGGGCAACCCCGACTACGAGACCAAGGCTAGCTATAGCTTCACCGTTGCGGCCACCGATGCAGCGGGTAATACCACTGAACAGGCCGTTTCACTGAGCATCAATGATGTGGACGACACTGGGCCTGCGGTCAGCAGCGTTGCCATCACCAGCGCCACGGGCGTGCAGAACAACACCTTGAATGCCGGGGATGTAGTCAGCGTAACCGTGGGGATGAATGAGGCGACGCTGGTAAATACCGCCGGAGGTACGCCACGCCTGGCGCTGACAATTGGCAGCAGTACGGTCTACGCCGATTACGTCTCGGGCACGGGTACTGCGTCGCTAGTCTTCCAGTACACCATCCTGGCGAGCCAGACCGACCCCAACGGTATCTCGATAGCAGCCAACGCGCTGGAGGCCAACGGCGGTACGCTGCGCGACGCGACTGGGAACGACGCGGTGCTGACTCACGCGCTGGTGGCCGACCACGCCAGCTATCTGGTAGACGCTGCCGCACCCACGCTTAGCTCCAGCGCCCCAACTGATAACGAAACGGACATCGCCATCGGCAACAACATCACCTTGACCTTCAATGAAACCGTGTTGGCTGGTAGTGGCAATATTGTCATCAGCAATGGCACTGATACCCGCACCATCTCGATCTCTGATGCAACTCAGGTCAGCATCAGCGGCAGCATAGTGACTATCAACCCTACGCTAGATCTTGAGAGGGGCAGTACCTATAACGTGCAGATGGCCGCTGGTGTGCTGACCGACCAAGCGGGTAATGCTTTCGCCGGCATCAACGATGATACGACGCTGAACTTCGACACTGAGACCGTAGATAGCAGCATCGTTGTGTTCGACTTGGTGCAGGGCGTGAGTTCTGACCATAGCGGCCGGACCTTTGATGCCAATACCTCCTACACCATCTTTATCCGTGTTGACAGTAACAGCCACGTCCTTAGCACTGCGGGTTCCGGGCCAGGTACCTGGGATACGTGGTCTGGTGCGAATAACTTAGGTGTTGATGACCGCATAGTGTTGGTAGGTACGGGTACTCCAGTCAAAGGCACAGCTGGCTTCGGGGTAACTTACCTGCTAGGTAATCCGAATACTTTGATCTGGGCAAGTTCGGGGTATGCTGTCGAACTGGGTTTAGATGGTCAGCTTAAACGCTCCAACGGCATCTCTGCTGTTATGGATATTTGGGGCGGAAGTTGGGCTGCAAACCCCAATACCGAGCACTTGGGGGCCGTGGGAGCAAACGTCTACCTGACGCAGATACCTGCCGGCATTCTGACCTCCCAGGGTCTGGTCTAGGACGTTTCATCACCTTTTCGCCATCCTCGGCCCTCCTCACGGAGGGTCGAATTGTCCCATGGGCCGCGTTACATCAATGAGTTCTCTTCCTCTGCTGCGACGCCTGGTCGAACAACGGCAATTTGAGTTGTTGTTTGAGGCTTGTAGCGATTCCTCACCGCAACATCCAGCCGAACACGTGCTGTGGACGTTGGCCTGTGCGCATCTTGGCGATGCCCAGGCGGCCCGGCAGGCACTGTCTGTGTTGGACGTATCGGCGCTCGATCTGGAGGCGCGGGTCGATCTCGCGGCGGTGCATTTGCTGCTGGGCGATACCGATGCCGCCCAGGTGCTGTTGACCGATGCCCTTGTCGACGCCCCTGAACATTCGCTATTGCTCGCGCGCCTGGCAGCCTGCCATTTGCAACGCCAGGAGCCTGAGGTAGCCCGGCAGTTGTACGAGCAAAGCCTTGCTTTGCAGCCGCGTATTCTGGTGTTTGAGCATCTGCTGCACCTATACCTGCAAAGCGCAGACCTGGCGCGCGCTGAGCACACCTGGGCGGAGGCGCAGGCGTTCTGGGCCGGTGAACAGGCGCATTGGCCGGAGGCGCAGGCGGCTTGGCACACCCAGCAATTGCGCGGTTTGCGCCTGGACCTGTGGTTGGCCAATGAGGGCTTTGCGGCTGCTGATGCCTGGCTGGACGCGCAGCAGGTCGTGCTCGAAGAAGAGCCGTGGTGCGACTTGTTGGGGGGCTACGCCCTGCGCCTGACGGAGCGCGGTCGCCATGCTCAGGCCGAGGACGCACTGCGCCGTGGTCTGCGGCATTACCCGGCGCAGCAAGGGCTGCTACAGCAGCTGGCGCAGTTGGCCATCGTGCAAGGGCGCATGCCTCAGGCTATAGCGCTGCTGCGCCGGGCGCTTCGCATGACCAGCCAAGAGCAAAAGCCCACGCTGGCCTTGCGCGTGAAGTTGGCCAGCATGACCACCCAAAACTATCCCGCACTGGCCCGTGAAATGGCTCAGCAGGCTATTGAAGAAGCCCTGGCGCTGCAGCCGAGCAAGGACGTCAGCCCTGCGCAGATTGCGCATTGGTTAGCCCAGACACAGGTGGCGCTGGCCGGAGTTGAAACGCAAGAACAGCAGTATGTCGAGGCTGAAGCGCGCTACCGCGAGGTTCTGGATGCTCACCCGCAGTTGCTAATTGCTTTGCAGGGCCTGGGCCACCTGTATATGCAGCTTGGGCGCATTGACGACGCCATCGAATTGTTCGAGCAGGTTAAGGCCCTGGACCCGGTACGTGGCCATGCCGCGCTGATCAATGCGCGGCGTTTCCCGGATGACGACGCCACGTTACAACGCTTGGAAGCAGTGGCCCGCCGACCTGGCCTAGAAGGCCCGGTGCAGCCCGGCTTACTGCTGCAATTAGCCGCCGCCAGGGAAAAGCGTAAGGATTACGCCAAGGCTTTTGCGTTAGCCGATGAAGCCAACAGCGCCAGCCGTAAGTTGCTGAGCTACGACCCAGCAGCACACCGTCAGCGTTGTGCGCGTATTCGCCATGCGTTCAATCGTGACTTGTACGAGCACCGCCCAGGCGTGGGCAACAATTCGACCCTGCCCGTGTTCGTGCTGGGCATGCCGCGCTCGGGCACCACGCTGATCGAGCAGATGCTTGCCGGCCATAGCCAGATCCATGGCGCGGGCGAGCTGGGCGTGATGCCCAGTGTGATCGCCGGGCTGGAGCGCTGGGAGCGCCACGTAGGCTCGGGCCGGCATTACCCTGATTGTGTGGACGACCTCAGCGCCAAGGTGGTTGCGGGCATCTCCGCCAATGTGCTCAAGGAGCTGCAGGAGTACGCCCCCGAGGCGCTGCATGTGGTGGACAAGCTGCCGCATAACTTCGAGAACATCGGCCTGATCAAGTTGCTGTTTCCCAACGCGCGGATCATCTCGGTGCGCCGCGACCCGCGTGATATCGCGATCTCCAACTACTTTACCGATTACGCCGCCAAGCACGGTGGCATGGGCTTCGCCTATGACCTGGGCTGGATTGGCGAGCAACTGGCCGACCATAACCTGCTGATGCACCACTGGAACCAGGTGTTCCCTGGGGACATTCTGGAGGTGCGCTACGAGGATGTATTGGCCGACCCAGAGCGCGAGACGCGGCGCATGCTGGATTATGTCGGTGTCGGGTGGGAGCCGCAGGTGCTCAATTTCAGCGAGCTGCAACGGCCGGTGAAAACCGCCAGCGTGTGGCAGGTGCGCCAGCCGCTTTACACCACCTCCATGGCTAAATGGGCGCGTTATGAAGCCTACCTTGCGCCCCTGATACGCGGTACCAACGCGCGCATCGAATGGCAACCGATCACCGAGATGGTCGCGCTACCGGTACCCGGCCTGCTGGAAACCGGCGTGGCGTTTTACCGTGAAGAAAAGCTGGATGACGCTGAGTATCACTTCAAACAGCTGTTGCATCACCTACCGGAGCATGCGGCCGCCACTTTTATGCTGGGCCTGATTGACCTGCGCAAGGGCCATGTGAGTGAGGGCATCGCCTTGATGCTCAAAGCCCACGAGCAGTGCCCGTGGAATGGTCTATGGCGTGACGACCTGGCGCGGGCGTATGAATTATCCGGTGAGCCGGAAAAAGCCGCTGCCTTGAAACCTAAAAAACCGCACGCGAGCGTGCCGGACCCCGAACAAGAAATGGATGGAGAGTTTGCATGGTGATTTCCTTGCCCCGCCTGGGACGGCGTAGCGCGCTGGCCCTGTGTTTAGGTGTGTTGGCGTTGCCCGTCAATGCACAGCAGGCCGATGGTTTGCAGGCCGCCTTGCAGGCCGCACTGACCCTGCATCCGGCGATTAGTGGCAAGCAGTCGCAGATCAAAGCCCGTGAATACTCGGCCGATGCTGCGCGTGCCCAGCGCTACCCCAGCCTGACGGCGCAGGCTCAGCAGTATTCGGGGGACAACCGAGACGCCACCACCGGTGAAGACCTTTCCACCCCGGTCACCCTACGTGCGCGTCAGCCACTGTGGGCCTTTGGCCGGATCGATAACAGCATTGCGTTTGCTGATGCCGACACCGATGTCGAGCGCGTCGACCTGCTGCGGGTGCAGCGCCAACTGCTGGAGCAAACGGCTGTTGCCTACGCCAGCGTGGTGGGCAGCCGCCAGCGTTTACAAGTGGTCGAGGCCAGCCTGGCCGCCCACCAGTCACTGTTTGATCAAATCAGCCGTCGTGAGCAGGGCCAATTGGCGTCGACTGCGGATGTGCGTCTAGCGGCCACGCGCCTGTCGCAATCCAAGGCCCGGGTTGAGCGTTACGCAGGCGAGCTGGAAATTGCCGAGAGCGACTTGCTGGCCCTGACCCAGGTGCGCTTGCCGGCTCAACTACCGGTTGCCTCTGGTTTGTTGCACGTCACCGAGGGCGAAGCGTTGCGCCAGGCAGCCCTGCAGGGCAGTGCTGAGGTGCGCTTCAAGAAGCAGGAGATCGAACGGGCCAAGGCCGGCGTGGACCAAGCCAAAACCGCCTCTATGCCAACGGTTTATCTGCAAGCCGAACAGGATTATGACCAGCCGTCATACCGCGATGACACCCGTGTCAGCCTGGTGTTTGAGGGTACGCTGGAAGGCATGGGTTTCGCGACCCGTGGCCGAACAGGCGCAGCGGTCGCCCAACAGAGCGCGGCCGAAGACGACCTGACGTATGCCGTCAACGAGCTTGAACGCAGCGTGCGGCGGTTGCAGCGCAATCGTGAGTTGCAGGCTGAGTTGATTCAGGTGCAGGGCGAGTCGCTGACCGAGTTGGAGGCTGTGTTGGGGTCTTATCAGCGTCAATACGCGGCTGGGACCAAGAGCTGGCTGGATGTGCTGAATATCCAGCGCGAACTCAGCGAGCAGCAATTGCAGCTGGTGCAAGCACAAAGCGATTGGGTGATCTATTCCCTGCAGCTGGCGGCGCTGACAGGCGGGCTGGATGCGCTGGTCGCCTTAAATACCGAGGAGCTGTAAGCACATGGATGGGCAAAACGGCGCATCGGAGCAACCGGGTATTGCGTTTGCGCTGGTTAAGCAGTTATTGGCGTCTTTGCAGGTTCCCTGTGATGGCGCTGCGTTACAGCAGGCCTGTTCGCACGTGGACCATACGTTTGCTGCGGTCAAACCAGCCGAATGGCTGAGGCAGGTGCTGGTTCAGGCAGGCCTGAAAAACCTTGTGCCGGTGCAGTTGGCCTGGCGCCGTCTGGATCTGCGCCGCTTACCGGCCCTGGTGTGCACGGATGACGGCTGGTTTTTAGCGGTACGTGAGGCGACCGATGCTGTGACGTTGATCAACGCCGCAGGCGAGCGGCGTGAAGTCCATGACACGGAGCTGCAGGATGCCCTGGTGGTCTGGCTGCGTGCCCCGACAAGCTGGAACGCCGATGCGGGCCGAGCGTTCTCGGGCAACCTGGCGACTCGTTTGGTATGGCGTGAGTTATTTCGTGAGCGCGGCTGGCTGTGGAAGGTCATGGTTGCCACGGTGCTGGTGAATCTACTGGCGGTTGGTACGTCAATTTTTGCCATGCAGGTCTATGACCGTGTGGTGCCCACGCTGGCATACGCGACCCTCACCACTCTGGTCACAGGGATGGCGATGATCATCCTGCTCGACTGGCTGCTGAAAACCACCCGTGCGCGGATTTTGGACAGCCTGTCCTGTGCGGTGGACAAGCGGGTTTCGCAGCAGGTTTTCGAGCATTTGCTGCATTTGCGTCTGGATCAGCAGCCGCGCAGCTTAGGCACGCTGGCCGCGCAGGTGGGTGGGTTGGATACCGTGCGTCAGTTCTTCAGCTCGGGCGTGGTATTCGCGTTGGTGGATTTGCCCTTTGCGCTGCTGTTTCTGGCGTTCATCGCCATCATTGGCGGCGCGGTCGGCTGGGTGTATGCGGTGTTACTGCCCGTGGCTCTGTTATTGGGCTATGTCACGCAATGGCGTTTGCGCGCATTGCTCAAGCAGCAAATGCTACGCAGCAATGAACGGCAGGGTTTGTTGGTCGACAGTATCCGTGGCGCCGAGTCCATTCGTGCCAATAACGCCGGCTGGCGCTTTGCTCAGGAGTGGCAAAGCATCACCGCCAGCATCGATGGCTACAGCATTCAGCAACGCGCGATCAGCAGTTTTTCCAGTGTGAGCACCAGTAGCCTGTCGACCTTGGCCTATGTTGCTGCTGTGGTCGTGGGGGTATGGCAGATCGAGGCGGGCCTGCTGACGATGGGCGGGCTGATCGCGTGCAGCATTCTGGGTGGTCGAGTGATTGCGCCAATTGCGCAAAGTGTTCAGTACCTCGCCCAGTGGCAGCACGTTCGGCAGGCGCTGCAGATGGTGCATCAGGTGTTGTCTCTGGAGCGTGATCGCCGGCCGGACCAGCACCTGCTGTTACCCGACGAGTTGCCCAATGAAATAGCGCTGGACCGTGTGCGTTTTGCCTATCCTGAGTCGCCCGTTTGCCAGGTCAATATCGAGGGGCTGCGTTTCACATCTGGCGAGCGTGTTTTGCTGGTGGGGCCGGTGGGCTGTGGTAAATCGACTCTGCTGAAAGTCTTGGCAGGGCTTTATCGCCCCAGTGAGGGCCGTGTGCGCCTGGGTGATGCCGATCTGTGGGAGATCGATCCACAACTGGTGGCTAGCCAGGTGGGCTATCTGCCGCAAACCGTTCAGCTGTTCAAGGGCAGCTTGCGCAGCAACCTGGCATTGACCGGCGCGAACAGCGACTCACGCTTGTTGCAGATCACCCGAGAGCTGGGCATCGATGCGATTGCGGCATCCAGCCCCCAGGGTATGGATTTGTCGATCAGCGAAGGAGGGGAGGGATTGTCGGGTGGTCAGAGGCAGCTGGTGGCGCTGGCTCGGGTTTTGATCAACCAGCCACGTATATGGCTGCTGGATGAGCCTACTGCTGCGCTTGATGGTGAATCCGAACAGCGTGTTTGGGCGGCTCTGCAAGAGGCCGTCCGGCCTGAAGATATTTTGATTGTTGCGACCCATCGCCCGATGGCCGCAACGCGTCTGGCAACGCGGGTGATCGTTATGCAGCAGGGGCAGGTGACAAAAGACGGCACGCCAGACAAGGTGCTGGCACAGATGCTCGCCCGTCCAGTTGCCTCATCGCGTATGGGTAAAGGAGGGACGCTCGATGTGGTCTGATCGTTTCTCTCAGGACGACGACGCACGTAATCAAGCGCGTGTCAGCAAGCTGCAGAACTCACACCGTGGCCGCCAGGGCTGGTTACTGATGGCTGTACTGATCGCCGTTGTCACCTTTGCTATCTGGGCATCGTTGTTTCGTATTGATGAAGTGGCGCGTGCTACGGGTGAGGTGATTGCCAGCAGCCGTGTGCAGATTATCCAGTCGGTCGATGGTGGTGTACTGGAGCAACTGCTGGTCAAGGAGGGCGACCGGGTGGCCCCCGGTCAGTTGCTCGCGCGTTTGGAGCAAACCCGGCTTGGGGCGTCCGTCGGTGAAGTAGAAGCCCGGTTGTTTGGTTTGCAGGCTAGGGCAACCCGGCTGCGGGCTGAGGTTATTGGTGAGCGACGGCTCAGCTTTCAGGCAGATCTTCTTGAGCGTTCCCCGGAAACAGCACGTGTCGAAGAGGCATTATTCAAGCAGCGCCAACTGGGCCTTGAGGAAGAGCTGCGTACCATGCGCGTGGCGGTTTCCCTGGCGCAGAAGGAGTTACGACTGGTTGAGCAGCTTTACGCGAACGGTGATGCCAGTGGCTCTGAGCTGTTGCGCGTGCAACGCGGGCTCAATGAGGCCGAGGCGCGTCTGGTGAACCGACGCAACAAGTTTCTGGAAGACGCCCGACTAGAGCTGGCCAAGGCCGAAGATGACATCTCCCAAAGCGGGCAAACCCTGACCCTGCGCAAGCAGGAACAACAGGACAGTGTGTTCACTGCGATGGTGCCTGGCATCGTCAAAAACATCCGGGTGACCACGGTGGGTGGGGTGCTCAGGGCGGGTGAAGAGCTGATGCAAATCATCCCGGTCGACGATGACTTGATGATTGAGGCCAAGGTGAGCACCGCCGATATTGCTCGTGTGGTACCGGGCCTGGAGGCGACTGTGCGTTTCGATACCTTTGACTACACCATTTTTGGTGGCGTTAAAGGTGAGGTTGCGTTTGTCAGTGCCGATAGCCTGAAGGAAGAAACCAGTCGCGGCATGGACATCTATTACCGGGTGCGGATCAAACCAGCCAGCTACCCCGTGACCTCAACGACTGGCAGGGTGCTGGATGTGCTGCCAGGCATGACCGCGCAGGTCGATATCCGCACCGGCGAACGTACCGTGATGGACTATTTGCTCAAGCCCCTACGCAAAACCCTGAGTGAGTCCTTCGGTGAGCGGTAGTGGCAAACCCGACTACCGCCACAAGGGGCAGGTCAGTCGTGAGCAACGCGAGTCGCTAAACGCCCAGCGCGGCCAGGTGCTGTGGCTGACAGGGCTCTCCGGTTCGGGAAAGTCCACGCTGGCTTTCGCCCTGGAAGCACGGCTGTATAAGCTGCAACGGCGCTGCGTCGTGCTAGACGGCGATAGCCTGCGAGGTGGCTTGTGCGCTGATCTGGGTTTTACTCCAGATAATCGACATGAAAACCTGCGGCGTGCTGCCGAGGTTGCCAAGTTGTTTGCCGAATCCGGGCTGATTTGCATCGCGGCTTTTATCTCTCCCACCAGCCGTGATCGTGCAATGGTGCGCGATATTGTCGGCGCGAATGATTTCTCCGAGGTTTATCTCAATTGCTCCCTGCAAGTGTGCGAAGCGCGCGATGTAAAAGGGCTATACCGGCGGGCCAGGGCGGGAGAGATTGCAGACTTCACGGGTATCACCTCCCCGTATGAGCCACCGCAGCAACCAACCTTGACCTTGATGACTTCGAGCCTGTCGATTGAGGATTGTGTACAGCAGCTGACTGAATGTGTTGGCTGATGCAAATACGTATATACGGACTTACAGCTTTAAGGGGCAGGCCTAGCTGTGGGCAACCAGTGCCGCTCCGAAATAATCACTGGTGAACGGCCGCTTTTGGCCGAAAGTCGCCCCTATCGCGGTCAATTCTGCTAACAACCTATACACACAAACCACCACCGCCAGCACTCACATGCCCAGGGTCATCGTGTCTGCCTGGGCCTTCTGGAGCAGTCAGAGGGACATCAGCCCAAGTGAATAAGCCGGGCACGCCGGCCATGTGGATGATGTTCACCTAGCGGCACAGCAGCCTGGCATCGAAGCGATTTTCAGGGTCGGCACGGCACTAGTTGCGCCGGCGCTGCAGTTCGACGCAGATGCAGTACAACAGCAACGCGACCCCCGCACCCGCCATCACCGGCGGTGCGCCGAGGTAACCGGCCAGCAGCCCGGCGAGCAGACCGCCTAGGGCGTCGAAGCCGAAGCGGGTTGAGGTGTAGAGCGAGACTATGCGTCCGCGCAGGGCTTCGGGGGCGTTGCTCTGCAGGACGATATTGGTGCCCACGTTGCTCACCGTGATGCCGAAGCCGATCACCGCCATGGCCGCCAGCGACAGTGCCAGCAGGTCGCTCCAGGCGAACACCAGCAGGGCCAGGGCGGTGGCGCAGCTGGCAGCGAGGATCAGCCTGGGCAGGCTGTCCACCGCCAGGCGCGAGGCGAGAAATACCGTCGACAGCAGCGAGCCAAGCCCGGCTGCGCCCCACAGCCAGCCCAGGGTGGTTGCGCCGCCGGCGAAGATATCCTTGGCGAACACTGGCAGCAGCACCACATAGCTGGAGGCGCTGACGTTGATCGCCAGCACGCTGAGCATCATGGCGCGCACTTGGCGGTTACCCAGGGCATAGCGCAGGCCCTCACTCAGCACATTGCGATAGGAGCCAGCCGCCCTGGCGGTTGGCGCTATGCGGATACACAGCAGGCCGATGACCAGGGCCAGGTAGGAAATGCCGTTGAGGGCGAAGCACAGCGCCTCGCTGAATACCGCGAGGAGCAGACCGGCCAGGGGCGGGCCGATAAAGCGTGAGCTGGTGAACAGCATGGCATTCAGGGCGAGGGCGTTGGGCAGGTCGGCACGGTCGTCGACGAACTGGCTCAGCAGCGACTGGCGCAGCGGCGTGTCGAGGGCGTTGAGCACACCCATCAGAGTGGCCATGGCGACCAACAGTGTCGGCGTCACCCAGTCGCCGGCGGTGAGCAGCGCCAACGCCAGGGCCTGCACCCCGAGCAGGCTTTCCACCAGGATCAGCAGGCGGCGCTTGTCGTGGCGATCAATCCAGGCTCCGGCGAACGGGCCGACCAGCAACTGCGGCAGCAAGCTCATGCAGGTGGTCAAGCCGAGCAGCGCCACCGAACCGGTCAGCCGGTAGACCAGCCAGGCCAGGGCCACCTGCTGGATCCAGGTGCCCAGGGTAGAGACGGCATGGCCAATGAAATACAGGCGGAAGTTGCGATGACGCAAGGCGCGCAGGGTGCTGGGCAGGTGGCTCATGGCGATCTGGGAGAGGGTGGTGTGGGGCGCTATGGTAAGGCCTATCGGGGTTTCATTAACAGGTTAACCTTCTGGCGGGCAATCCTGCCCTTAAAGCCATGAAAAGTGCAATTTAGTGTCTGGAAGGTGCATTTTTAGCCAGCCTAGCTCTCAGCATAATGAACCTGCATACAGGGATATACAGCGCTACGGGTGCTGGATTCCGAGGCCGCAAAGCCTGGTCAGGCGTATAGCCGGCACGACTGACGACGCGACCACCTTCTAACAATAAGCAGGGCCCCTACCAGATGAAAAAGCCAAACCCGCTTCTCGAAGACCTGAAAGCCATATTGCCGGCGATTGCCGCCAATGCCGCTCAGGCCGAAAAAGACCGCAAGGCACCGGACGAGAATATCGCCCTGCTCAAGGGTATCGGCATGCACCGTGCCTTTCAGCCCAAGCCCTATGGCGGCATGGAAATCTCCTTGCCGCAGTTTGCCGATTGCGTGGTTGCCCTGGCGGGTGCCTGTGCCAGCACCGCCTGGGCCTTCAGCCTGCTGTGCACCCACAGTCATCAACTGGCGATGTTCGCCAAGCAACTGCAGGACGAGGTCTGGGGCGACAATCCGGACGCCACTGCCAGCAGCAGCATCGCGCCGTTCGGCAAGGTCGAGGAGGTGCAGGGCGGGGTCATCTTCAATGGCGAGATGGGCTGGAGCAGCGGCAGCGATCATGCCGAGTGGGCCATCGTCGGCTGTCGCCGGCAGAACGACGAAGGCGGTCAGGACTATTGCTTTGCCGTGCTGCCGCGCAGCGACTACGAGATCCGTGACGACTGGTTCGCCGCCGGGATGAAGGGCAGCGGCACCAAGACCCTGATCATCAAGGATGTCTTTGTGCCCAACCACCGTATCCAGAAGGCCAAGGACATGATGGAGGGCAAGTCCGCGGGCTTCGGTCTGTACCCGGACAGCAAGATTTTCTACACGCCTTACCGGCCGTACTTCGCCAGTGGTTTCGCCGCCATCGGCCTGGGTATCGCCGAGCGCATGCTTGAGGCGTATCGGGAGAAGACCAAGAACCGCGTGCGTGCCTATACCGGGGTCAACGTCGGCACCGCCACGCCGGCGCTGATGCGCCTGGCCGAGTCGACCCATCAGGTCGCTGCCGCCCGTGCCTTCCTCGAGAAGACCTGGCAGGAGCACGCCGAACACGGCGAGCGTCACCAGTACCCGAGCCGCGAGACCCTGGCGTTCTGGCGCACCAATCAGGCCTACGCGGTGAAGATGTGCATCCAGGCGGTCGATCGCCTGTTCGAGGCCGCCGGCGGCACCAGTTGGTTCGAGAGCAACGAGATGCAGCGGCTGTTCCGCGACTCGCATATGACCGCTGCCCATGCCTACACCGACTACGACGTCTGCGCGCAGATCCTTGGCCGTGAGCTGATGGGCCTGGAGCCGGACCCGAGCATGGTCTGACCCAGCCAGCCTTGCGTGGGGCCGTTCGCGGCCCCGACAGCCGAATAACAGCGCTGCCGCGAACCTCGACGGTAGCCAGGGAGAATCCCATGACAAGCACTACTGCTGCTCTTGACCCGCGTGCCTTTCGCCGCGCCCTGGGCAATTTTGCCACTGGCGTGACCATCGTCACCGCGGCCACTGCCGACGGGCAAAAGGTCGGCGTTACTGCCAACAGTTTTAACTCGGTGTCGCTGGATCCGCCGCTGGTGCTCTGGAGCATCGACAAGCGCTCCGGCAGCTACGAGGTGTTCGAGCAGGCCGCACATTTTGCGGTGAACATCCTTTCCGCCGACCAGATCGACCTGTCCAACCAGTTCGCCCGGCCGAGTGACGACAAGTTTGCCGGTGTGACCCATGAGCTTGGCGAGGGCGGCGCGCCTCTGCTTCCCGACTGCGCGGCGCGTTTTCAGTGCGAGAAGCATCAACAGATCGACGGTGGCGATCATTGGATCCTGGTCGGCAAGGTGCTGGCCTTCGACGACTTCGGCCGCTCGCCGCTGCTCTATCACCAGGGGGCTTACTCCATGGTGCTGCCGCATACCCGCATGACCGAAAAGACCGAGGGGCAGCAGCCCAGTAGCGCCTTTCAGGGGCGACTGAGCCACAACCTTTACTACCTGATGACCCAGGCGGTGCGCAGCTACCAGAGCAATTACCAGCCGCGGCAGCTGTCCACCGGCCTGCGCACCAGCGAGGCGCGGATGCTGATGGTGCTGGAGAACGATGCCGGCCTGAGCCTGTGCGACCTGCTGCGGGAAGTGGCGATGCCGGTGCGCGAGATCGAACAGGCGGTGGATATCCTCAAGCGCAAGGGGCTGGTGGCCGATGCCGACGATCGCTATGTGCTCACCCCGGCCGGCGTCGACCAGGCCGAAGCACTCTGGCGTATTGCCGGCGAGCAGCAGGACAAGGTGTTCGGTGCCTTCAGCGAAGAGCAGATCGACACCTTCAAAGCCATGCTCAAGGCGGTGATCGCCATCGGCTGAAAGCGTTGTTTGCACCCTAGACACCCGGTTGTCAGTGGTGCGCACGGCGCACCCTACCAGGCCGGCCGTAGCAGCTGAGCAATGATTATTGCGAGGCAGCACACTAGAGCAACGGGCTCCCGGTTTCAGACCGGGAGCCCGTTGTCGCTTGTGCACACCTGCGGGAGGGGCTTTAGCCGCGAACTAGCGCTCAAACGGTACAGCGCTGGTGTCGCTGCCTACCAGGGCAGCACGTGGCCCTGATGGTCGAGAAAACGACAACCCGGCTGGCCGGCCTGTGCCTCTATCACCTCGATCAGCCCGCGAGCACTCTCTTCAACGCTGAGCGGTGCATCGGGTCCGCCGAGTTCGGTACGCACCCAGCCGGGGTGCAGCGCCAGCAACGTAACCGGTGACAAGTCCGGCACCTGGCTCCAGCTGCGCAGCAGGCTGTTCAGCGCCGCCTTGCTGGCACCGTACAGTGGCATGTCTGTGGCGCGGGCCAGTTCGACACTGGCCATCTGTGAGCTGATAAAGGCCAGTACGCCGTCTTCACGGATGCTCGGCAGCAGTGCCTGCGCCAGGCGTACGGGGGCGATGGCGTTGCTCAGAAATAGCTGGGCAATCTCCTCGTGGCTGACCTGGCATGGATCCTGATGGGCAGGCCCGTAGATGCCGGCATTGAATAGTGCCCGATCCAGACGGGTGCCTTGCAGGGCTTCGCCGATGCGGGCGGCGGCCTGATCGTCGTCGAGGTCGCAGAGGATCAGGCGCAATGTTGCGGCGTGACCTTGGCTCAGGGCGAGCAGTTCGCCGCTGGGCTGGCGGCGTATCACGGCATAGACCCTGGCACCGCGCGCCAGGTAGGCCCGGGTCAGACCGAGGCCCAGGCCGCGGGAGGCACCGGTGATCAGTACGTTTTGCATGGCTGCTATACCCTTAGTGAAGAAGCAATTGGAGCAAATCCTATCGTCTTATTGGCCTGCCAGCAGCCCCGCTGACACACCGGGACAAGGGCGCGGCAGCCTGGGACAAGAATTCTCCTGGATGCAGTAGCACAGTGATACACGACACGGCGCGAAACCGCCGTCGCATCCATGGGCACCTTTGGGCTGGCAATGGCCCGAGCGGGAGAATAAAGAAAATGACTGATACCAACGCCCCAGGTCTTACCTCAATAGCAAAATCGGCGGGGAGGGCTACCTCTATGCAGCACAAGAAACTGGGCTTTATCACCATGATGGCCATCTGTGTCGGTCTGGTGATTGTCCAAGGCTCGATGATCACCGCGACTCAAGGCATCGGTATTGGCGGCATGGGCTTTATCGCCGCGCTCTTTGTCGCTTTTATTCTGGCGCAGTTCAATGCAATGAGCTTTGCCGAGCTGTCGCTGATGTTCCCCCAGGAAGGTACGCTGGCGACCTACACCCAAAAGGCTATCGGCCATTTCCCGGCGATCGTCGCAGTGTTCGCCGGTTACGTGGTGGTGGCCATGTTGGCGCTGCCGGTGGAAATGTTCCTGGTCGATATCATCATCGGCGAGCTATTGCCTGGGATGTTCCCTCCATTGGTGTTGCCGCTGCTGATCCTCGGCTTCTTCGTCGTGACCAACATTCTCGGTGCCGACGTGTTCGCCAAAGTGCAGAACCTGCTGGCCTTCATTCTTGTGACAGCGTTGATCTTGATCGGCCTGTGTGCGGTTACCGGCGCGGTTGAGCCCCATGCCGAGCTGGCCGGTACGGCGGTGAGCTGGAGCTTCGATCCTGTGCTCGACGGCAGCTTTATTGGCTTGGTGGCCATGGCCATGTGGCTGATGATCGGCGTGGAATTTATCTGCCCGATGATCAACGAGGTCGAGAATCCGCAGCGCAATATCCCGCGGGCGATGATGCTGTCGCTGTGCGCCATGCTCGGGATTTTCCTGTTGTTCGTCTACGGCGTTACCCATTACCTGGATATCGAAACCCTCACCACCTCGCCACTGCCGTACCTGGATTATGCCAATGCGGTGTTCGGCAAGGCCGGTTTGATCATCGCCGCGGTGATGGCGGTGACCGCCACCTGCAGTACCGTGAACACCGTGCTGGCCGCCGTACCGCGCATGCTCCAGGGCATGGCGGAGAATGGCCAGGCCTTCCCGCAGATGAAGATCACCAGCAAGCGTTTCGGTACCCCATGGGTGGGCATTCTTTTTATGGCTGCGATCATCATCATCCCGCTGCTGGCGATGGACATCGACTCGCTGATCCCGCTGGTGATCGCCGCGTCGACCAGCTGGCTGCTGGCCTATGTGGTGGCGCATGTCGATGTGCTGGTGCTGCGTCGCCGTCTGCCGCATCAGGCGCGCCCGTTCAAGACGCCGTTCTACCCGCTGCCGCAGATCCTCGGCACCGCCGCCATGCTTTATGTCGCGCTGAACAACTCGCCGTCGCCGGAAATTACCGTGATGGTCTACAAGATCACTGGCGGCATCCTGCTGCTGGTCAGCGTGATCGCGGCGCTCTGGGTCAAGCTCTATATGAAGCGCAAGCTGTTCGAGCCTGATCTGGGTTGACCTGAACCGGCAGAACCGAAAAGCGCCTCTTTTGAGGCGCTTTTTATTGGGCGGCAGCGCGGAACAAGGACCCGGCACGCTCAGGCAAGACGTTGCCGCTGCTGGGCGTTAACTATGGGGCACAACAATACTAAGGAGCCCGGATGATGAGAGGCTTGCTATGCGCCGTGCTCATATTCTGCAGCGTCAGCGGTTATGCCCAGACGTTACGTATCTACAACTGGAAGGATTACATCAACCCGCAAGTGCTCGCCGGCTTTGAGCGCGATACCGGTATCAGGGTCGATTACCAGACCTTCACCACCGCCCAGGAACTGGACGAGGCGCTGGACGCTGGCGCAGGTTTCGACCTGGTGGCCCCTTCGCATTTTCAGTTGCAACGTCTGATCGGCGGGGGCCGTCTACAGGCGCTGGATGTCGGCAAGCTGCGCCATTACGGCAATCTTGATCCCAAGCTCGTGGCCTCGCTCGCAGGCTTTTCCGGTGCGGGGCGTTATGTGGTGCCTTATCTGTGGAGCACGGTTGGTCTGGTGGTCGAGCGCGAGGCCGTGGAACGGGCCCTGGGTGAGGCCGCGCCGGCGAGCTGGAGCCTGCTCTTCGATGCCCAGTATGCCCAGCGCCTGCAGGCGTGCGGGATGGGCTGGCTGGACGCCCCGGAAGAGACCTTCTCGCTGTGGATGAACCTGCAGGGCAAGCGCTTGTTCGAGGCCTCACCCAGGCGTTTGGCCGATAGCGGCGCACAACTGGCCAGCCAGGCGGCTGCTTTGCATGCGCTGAACAACGAGGCCTATATCGAAGAACTGGCCGCTGGACGCCTGTGCGTGGCCATGGCCTGGAGCGGGCATGCCTTGCTGGCGGCGTCGCAGCGCAACACCTTGGAGTTTCTGGTGCCAGAGGAGGGGGCGTTGATGACGATCGACAGCTGGGCCATCCCCAGAGATGCCCAGCAGCCCGAACTGGCCTATCGCTTTATCGATTACATGCTGGAGCCGGGCAATGCCCGTCTGAATACCCTGGCGACCAGGTTCTATGCGCCACTGCGCAGCGATCTGGCGGAGATGATCAAGCTGGCGCAGAGCGCCCCCGCACTCGTGCCTCAGGCGAGCGAGCGCCGCCGGCTGTATTTCCTCGAGCCGCTCAAGGCGGAGCAGAAGCGGGTGATCGACCAACAGTGGCAGGCGGTCAAACAGCACCAGCGTTTGCATCAGCCTTTATCAACCGAACTGGAGTAGCCGCTTATGTTCTTGCGCGACAACGGGCGTGATCTTGCCGAGGCGCTGTGCCAGCAGATCGCCAATCTGAATGCCGGTCGCGGGGGGATGCTGCCTGGAAGCTCCTTGCTCGCGCGCTATCCGCAGCTCGCCAAGGGCCTTGAGCAGTTGGCCGGACTTATGCAACAGACCTGGGATGAAACGACAGGGCTGCATGAGCAGGTGCAGCGGCTGTGCGAGGAGCGCGATCAGGCCTTGGCCCGGGAGCAGCAGCTGCGCGACGAGATGCTGCACCAACAGATGACCCTGGCCGCTGTTCAGGCTCAGCTGCACGAGCAACAGCAAGTTCTGAGCAGTTGCGAGCTGGAGGCGAGAATTTGGGAGGTTGCCCAGTCCACCCTGACCGAAGGCTACTGGGATCTCAGCGTGGCCAATGGCAAGGTCGACGACCCAGGCAGCATGATGCGCATATCCAATCAGTTCCGCGTGTTGATGGGCTATCGCCTGGATGAGTTGCCCGATGGCTGGGACAGTCAGGTCGGCATCACTCATCCAGAGGATCTCAACGGCATCTTCAACCTGTTTGAAAGACAGATCGTCGACCCGGCGGGCAGCGGCGAGTACGTGGTCGAATACCGCATGCGCCACAAGACCCGTGGTTATATCTGGTGCCGGGAGCGTGGCCGCGCAGTGCGTGATGAGCAGGGTCGGCTCTACCGGGTGATTGGTGCGGTGCGCGACATCTCCGATGAGCGTAATGCCAAGGCGGCCCATGAGCAGATGTTGCAGCACAATCAGCAGACCTATGGGCAGATTGCCCGGGTTGTCAGCGTGATCAAGGGGATCGCCGAACAGACCAACCTGCTGGCCTTGAACGCGGCCATCGAAGCGGCCCGGGCCGGCGAAGTGGGGCGCGGCTTCTCGGTGGTCGCCGATGAGGTGAAGAAGCTGGCGCAGAGCACACGTCAGGCGACCCAGGATATCCAGTCCATGCTTGGCGATGCCCAGGCGCGGACGCAGCAGCTCACGGCTACGCCGAGCTGATGCTCGGGCGTTGCGCCAGTAGCGTGCTGCGGCTGGCCAGCAGGGCATGGGCCAGGGTCTGCAGGGTCACCGTCAGCCAGCGGTCGCGGCTGTCCTCTGCCAGGTGCAGTAGAAACTCGGCGGTCGCCTGCGGCTGACGCTCGAAGTCCGCCAGCCTGGCGATGGCCTCCTGATAAATGGCCCGGTGGCCGGGTTGCTGGCCCAGGTGGTGCAGGTCGATGATCGACTGTCCCAGGTTGAGCAACGACAGCAGGCTGGCTGGCGGCGTAGTACCGGAGTGCGTGTCGGTCCCCATATGCGCCAGCAGGCGCAGAATCCGGCGGCCGGCCAGGGCCAGCCAGCGTTCCCGGCTGCGGGCATTGCTGTCGCGTAGCAGGGTTCGAATATCCCCGAGAATGGCCTGAGTGGTCAGGCGCAGCGCGCGCTGCACGGTACTCGGGAACAGCAGAAAACCGCTGCCCACCAGGCCTGCCGCAAGCAGCAGCGCCAGCGAGCTGCTGATAATTGCGCCGCTGCTGGCCGTGGGCATGCCGGCCTGGCTGGCCAGCATAAAGCACATATTGGCGTCGATTGCCGCCACGGCAAAACGGCGGCTGGCGCGCAGAATGCCGCCCACCAGCAGGAACGGCAGCAGGGTCAGTACCAACTCCAGCATGCCGTCCACGTGGGGTTGCACGGCGAAGCGGTAGAGCGTGGCGCCTGTTACGCCGGCCAGCACGCCCAATAGCATATGCGGAACCTGCTTCTGCGGTTGGGCCATGGAACCCAGCAACATCGAAAAGATGCACACGCCGAGTATCGCCAGCTCGGTCGCCTGGCTTGGATAGGCCTGGGCCAGAAAGGCGCAGGCCAGTGCCGCGCCGCCGGTGGTGGTGGCGGTGCGCAAGGCCAGCCGCCAGTCGCGATCCGGCACCAGTGCTAGCGCTGTGGTTGCCTCGGCAGGCAGAGGCGATGCCGTGGGCGCCAGCTGGGCTGCGG
>DASRUM010000018.1:0-3805 GCA_035655415.1 Pseudomonas sp. | reverse complement strand
CGGTCAGACAAGTGCTGCAGGATCAGCTCGCGACTTGGAATGGGGTTTTCGTATTTTTCCGCTTCACGAGCGGCCTCGGGATCGAGGGATTGCCAATCGGCCATTAGAGGTAATTCACCTTATCTACACAAATTCGGTTTGCCATGTGCCTATTGAAGCGCGAAACCACTGTCCAGGTCAGCCCGGCACACAGAATAAAATTTTTTAACAACAGGGGTTTACAAGTAAAAACACGGTCCGTATTATGCGCGCCACAACGACGGGAAACGAAGTTAACCGAGTTGTAGTTGATAGCAAATAAGCATTTTTTGCAATCAATGCCCAGGTGGTGAAATTGGTAGACACGCCAGCTTCAGGTGCTGGTGACCTTACGGTCGTGGAAGTTCGAGTCTTCTCCTGGGCACCAATTCAAAAAAACCGAGCCGCTGGCTCGGTTTTTTATTGCCTGTGATTTAGCCCAGCAAGCTGCAACCAATTGGACGGGCGCTAGACGCGCCCGTCCTGAATCGGCTTAAACGCGAAATTGCCCCAGGCTGGCCTTGAGTTTCTTCGCCAAACCATCCAAGACCCGACCACTATTGGCCGTCGCCGCCACAGCCTCTGCCGCCCGCTGCGCCTCGCGATGAATCACCTCGACACGGCCACGCACGGCATCAGCACCCTCAGCCTGATGCGCAGCTGCTTCGGTCGCGGTGTTGATTGCACCATGCACCTCCTCCACCGCCTCACGCACCGACTGCTGCACCCGTGCACTTTCGCGCAATGCCGCCAGACCTTGATCCGCTTGTTTGCCCGCCTGACCAATCGCCTCAACCGCCTCGCGCGCGCCCTGCTGCAGCGCGCCGATATGGGTCTGGATATCGCCAGTGGATTGCTGCGTCTTGCTGGCCAGCGCGCGCACTTCATCCGCGACCACAGCAAAACCGCGACCGCTTTCACCCGCTCGCGCCGCTTCAATTGCCGCATTGAGGGCGAGCAGGTTGGTTTGCTCGGCAATTGAGCGAATCACCGTCAGCACCACTTCAATCTGCTCACTCTGCTTGGCCAGCCGCTCGATTACCGCCGAGCCGGTTTCCACACGCCGCACCAATTCCTCAATCGAGCCACCCACGCGCAGCGCAATGGCGGCATTGTCATCCGCAGCCTGACGAATCGCACCGACGCGCTGCAACGCCTCGCGCATGGCGTGACTTTCCGCCTGCGCCTCACCGGCCATTTCCGCCAAAGCCTGCAGACTGCCCGCCACTTCATCGCGCTGACGCTCGGCAGCCGACTCGGCCGCCGCACTGCGCGAGGCCAGATTGCCGATTTCCTGCCCGGTGAGCGATGCCACCTCACCCGCCTCTCGCACAATCGGCTGCAGCTTGGCGACGAAGCGATTGACTGCCGCCGCCATATCGCCAATTTCATCGCGGCTATTGAGCTCGACCCGGCGAGTCAAATCACCCTCACCCGCCGCCCAGTCATTCAGTACCGCAATCAATGTATGCAGCTTGCTGACCACTCGCCGCCCCAGCACCAGCGCCAACACCAACAGAATCAGCACCGCGACCACCACCAGGCCCATGCTGATATTCCAGCGCAAACCGGCTGCAGCTTGCTGCACCACCTCGCGACTGCTCTGCTCCATACCGCCGGCAGCCTCACGCGCCACGCTCAACCGCGCCGCCAGGGCGTCCGCACTGCTGGTGGCGGCACCACTCAAACTGTCGGAAACCAACTGCCCACTGCTGTCGATCAGGCTGACGAAACGCTGATCCAGCTTCGCCAATTCCTCATCCACCGACGCCGTGGAAACCCCCAAAAGAACCTTGCCGATATCCGACCCCATCGGACTGATCGTCGCCTCGGCGATATACACGCCCGGATCACTGGCTGCAGCCTGCAGCACCTTATCCAGCGCACCATCGCCTTGGCCCTTAGCCATCAGCGCACGCACGCGGGAGTCCTGCCGATTAAGGTGCCGCGTTAGCCGCGCGCCTTGTGCATCGAGATACACCGCAAACAACACAGCAGGATTGCGATGCGCGCCACGCGCCAATTCAGTCAGCGCAGGCACATCGGCATCCCAGATTGCCTTGGGCGCAACAGCCGATAGCAGCTGCGCCAACTCATCAGCGGAACGCTTGAGGTTGCTGTCCAGCACGCCGCGAATCTGCGCCTGCTCCTCAGCCAGCCGCGCGGAAAGGCCCTTGGCCAACTGCGCCTGGGTGCTGGCAGACAGACTGTCCAGCCCGCCGCGCACTTCATCGCCGGCCTTGGCCAGCTCATCCACCAGACGCGCCGTATCAGCCTGCATGCCCTTGGCCAGATCAGCCTCAAGCGTTGCCACCGTGGTACGGGTCAACGCCACCGCCACGACAACCTGAACCAGCAAGGCCACACCCAGCGCCAGAAACACCGGCAACAACAAACGACTGCGCAGCACAGAAATAATGGCAAACACGGCAGACACTCCTAACAGCGGTAATGCCTATAACGGCGGGGAAGCTGATTTATAAAGGCTAGCTCGGATATTTTTACCTGGACCAGAAACGACAAAGGGCCGCCAATTGGCGACCCTTTGTGCACTGCCTGTGACTATCAGGCAAACGGATGACGCAACACAATAGTCTCGTTGCGGTCCGGGCCGGTGGAAACGATATCAATCGGCGCACCGACCAACTCTTCCACACGCTTGATGTAAGTACGCGCAGCCGCCGGCAGCTCTTCCAGAGTCTTGGCACCCAGGGTCGACTCACTCCAACCTGGCAGCTCCTCGTAAACCGGCTGCAGACCCAAGTAGCTGTCAGCATCCGTCGGCGCATCAACCAGCACGTCGCCGTTCTGATCTTTGTAGCCAACACAGATACGGATGGTTTCCAGGCCGTCGAGGACGTCGAGCTTGGTCAGGCACAGACCGGAGATGCTGTTGATCTCGATGGCGCGACGCAGGATCACGGCATCAAACCAACCGCAACGACGCGCGCGACCAGTGGTGGAGCCGAATTCGTGGCCACGCTTGGCGAGGAACGCGCCGGTTTCGTCGAACAGCTCAGTCGGGAACGGCCCCGAGCCAACGCGAGTGGTGTAGGCCTTGGTGATACCGAGGATGTAATCCAGGTACATCGGACCAAAACCGGAACCGGTAGCGATACCGCCCGCTGTGGTGTTGGAGCTGGTGACGTAGGGGTAGGTGCCGTGGTCGATATCCAACAGCGAGCCCTGAGCGCCTTCGAACATGATGTCCTTGCCCTCACGACGCATGTCGTGCAGCACGGCGGTCACGTCGGTCATCATCGGCTTGAGCAGCTCGGCGTATTCCATGCACTCATCGAGCGTTTTCTGGAAGTCGATGGCCGGCTCTTTGTAGTAATTGACCAGTACGAAGTTATGGTAATCCAGCAGCTCACCGAGCTTGGCGGCGAAGCGCTCACGGTGGAACAGATCACCAATGCGCAGACCGCGGCGCGCCACCTTGTCTTCGTAGGCCGGGCCAATGCCACGGCCAGTGGTGCCGATCTTGGCATCGCCACGGGCTTTCTCACGGGCCTGATCGAGGGCCACGTGGTACGGCAGAATCAGCGGACAGGACGGACTGATACGCAGACGCTCACGCACCGGCACACCCTTCTCTTCCAGCTTGATGATTTCACGCATCAGCGCATCGGGCGCAACCACCACGCCGTTGCCGATCAGGCACTGCACATTTTCGCGCAGGATGCCGGAGGGGATCAGGTGCAGAACGGTTTTTTCGCCGTCGATCACCAGGGTGTGGCCAGCATTGTGACCGCCCTGATAGCGCACGACGGCTGCAGCCTGTTCG
>DASRUM010000017.1:0-5744 GCA_035655415.1 Pseudomonas sp. | reverse complement strand
CTTTAATAGTCGGCTGCGACATGATCAAGCCTCCCCTTTTTGCAGATTGGCGAGGAACTGGGCGAAGCCGTTCTCTCCCAGCCAGAAGTGCAGCAAGTTATTCACACCATTGCTGGTCAGGGTTGCACCCGCCAGGCCATCGACCTGGTGAGTCGCCTGCGCGCTCTGCGCATCGACGTTGCCCTTGATGATCTGAATCGCCAGCTCGCCCTTGTCATCAAACAAGGTCTTGCCCAGCCACAGACTTTTCCACTTCGGGTTATCCACTTCGCCGCCTAGACCCGGGGTCTCGGCATGCTGGTAGAAGCCGAAACCGGCAACGGTATTGAGGTCACCCTGAAGCGCCATAAAACCGTGCAGGGTCGACCACAGGCCATAGCCACGCACAGGCAGAATCACGGTCTCCAGCTTGCCATCCTGCTCCACCAGGTAAACCGTGGTGAAACGCTCGCGGCGCTTGATCGAGGCGATATCGTCGGAGCCTTCAAGCACAGCCGACAACTTCGGATCCTTGGACGCTTTCAACGGATCGAAAGTGGCCGGATTCTGCGCATCGCTGAAGGTGCCAGTGTCGAGATCGACAATCCGTGCGCTGATGCGCTCGGCGAACAACGCCTTGACCTGCGCGCTGCTCATGCTGGCATCGCCCAAACCGGCGATTGCCAGGATGCTGCGCTGCTTGTCCAGCTGGCGGTTTTCCACCTGAGTCGGTTTCAGCGCGATGGCTGCACCGGCAACAAACACCGAGCACACCAGGCAGACCAACAGGGCTACCACCAAGGTGCGGACGGTGGATTCTTTTTGACTAGACATTGCGTGCCAGCCTCCGCTTGATATTGGCTTGAACGACAAAGTGGTCGATCAGCGGTGCAAACAGGTTGGCGAACAGAATCGCCAGCATCATGCCTTCAGGGAAGGCTGGGTTGACCACACGGATCATCACCACCATCACCCCGATCAGGGCACCGAAAATCCACTTGCCGGTATTGGTCATGGACGCCGACACCGGGTCGGTGGCCATAAAGAACATACCGAAAGCAAAACCGCCCACCACCAGGTGCCAATGCCAAGGCATGGCAAACATCGGGTTGGTGCTCGAACCGAGCATATTGAGCAGCAGGCTGAAGCCGATCATGCCCAACATCACGCCGGAAACAATGCGCCAGGAGGCAATCTTGGTAATCAGCAGAATGCCGCCACCAATCAGGATCGCCAGGGTACTGGTTTCGCCCATGGAACCGTGAATGGTGCCGACAAAGGCGTCCATCCAGGTGATGCCATTGCTCACCACATTCTCAATGCCACCCGCAGCAGCCAGGCTCAGCGAGGTTGCGCCGGCAAAGCCGTCAACCGCAGTCCAGACCGCATCACCGGACATCTGCGCCGGGTAGGCGAAGAACAGGAAGGCACGACCGGTCAGCGCCGGGTTGAGGAAGTTTTTGCCGGTACCGCCAAACACTTCCTTGCCGATCACCACGCCGAAGCTGATACCCAGAGCCACCTGCCACAGCGGAATGCTCGGCGGCAGAATCAGGGCAAACAGCACGGAGGTGACGAAGAAACCTTCGTTGACTTCGTGCTTGCGGATCGAAGCAAACAGCACTTCCCAGAAGCCACCGACGATAAACGCCGTGGCATAAACTGGCAGGAAGTAAGCCGCGCCCTGGATAAAGTTATCCCACAGGCTATTGGGGTCAAACCCGGCAAGCGCGCCGATCAGCGCAAAGCGCCAGCCTTCCTGGGCAGTCAGCAGCTCAGGGCTGTTAGCGAAGATCAGGTTGGCCTGATAACCGGTGTTCCACATACCGAAAAACATCATCGGGAAGGTACACAACCACACGGTGATCATCATGCGCTTGAGGTCGATGCCGTCACGCACGTGGGCGGTGGTCTTGGTTACGCTGCCAGGGCGATAGAAGAAGGTGTCGACAGCCTCATAGAGGGCATACCACTTCTCGTATTTGCCGCCTTTTTCGAAGTTGTGCTCGACTTTATCGAGGAATGCACGAATTCCCATGACTTAACCCTCCTTCTCAATACGGGCGAGGTTATCGCGCAGGATCGGGCCGTACTCATACTTGCCGGCACAAACATAGGTGCACAGCGCCAGGTCTTCTTCATCGAGTTCCAGGCAGCCCAGTTTCTGAGCCATCTCGGTGTCACCGACGATCAGGTAGCGCAGCAGTTGCGTCGGCAGGATATCCAGCGGCATCACGGCTTCGTAGTTACCCACCGGCACCATGGCGCGCGGGCTGCCATTGGTGGTGGTGGAGAAGGCGAACTTCTTCGCAGCATTGAGCTTGGAAACAAAGATGTTCATCACCGAGTGCTTGTTTACACCGGCACGCAGGTAATGCATCAGCTCACGCTCATGCCCTTCAACTAGGCAGGACACCTGCAGGTGATAACGACCGAGGAAGGCGAAAGCGCCCTGCGCGGTACGGCCACCCAGCACCGAGCCTGAAATAACCCGGTTGAAACCAGGTTGCAGTTGGCCGGCAGTCAGCTCGCTGAGGCTCGCGCCCAGACGGGTGCGCACCAAGCGCGGCTGCTCGACCACAGGGCCGGCCAGCGCGACAACGCGCTCGGTCCACAGCTGCCCGGTGGTGAACAGTTTGCCGATGGCGATCACGTCCTGATAGTTAATCGACCAGACGCTCTTGCTGACGCTGACCGGATCAAGAAAGTGAATATGCGTACCCGGCAAGCCCGCAGGGTGCGGACCAGCAAAAGCTTCGGTGTGCACCTTGCTCAGCTGCTCGCCAGGCAAGCTGGCACCCTCAGCCTTGCACAGAAACACCTTGGCCAGATTGCTCAGCACCTGCAGACCGTTAGTAAAGTCTGCGGCGTACTCGGCAATCACTACAGCCGGGTCGGCTGCAAGCGGGTGGGTATCAATGGCCGTGACGAAAATCGAGCTGGGCTGCGCATCTGCAGCAGGCACCTTGCTGAACGGACGGGCGCGAAATGCGGTCCACAGGCCCGATTGCAGCAGCACTTCACGCACTTTGGCGTCGCCGACAGTCGCCAGCTGATCCACCGTTACCTGATCAAAGGTAATTTGCTCTTCACCCTCGACATCGATCACCACCGACTGCAGCACTCGCTTCTCGCCGCGATGGATGGCGCTGATCACGCCTGCAGCTGGAGCGGTGTATTGCACGCCTGGCGACTTCTTGTCCGAGAACAGCACCTGGCCAAGCTTGACCCGGTCACCGACCTGAACCTCCATCGAAGGCTTCATTCCGTGATAATCGAAGCCTATGACGGCGACGCTACGCACCGGCCTTGCAGCCTCAATGCGCTGCACCGGCACGCCTGTTATGGGCAAATCAAGCCCATGTTTTATTTTGATCATAGGTTTGCCTAACCACTGATTTATAAACTTTTTTAGAATACGGACGACACCAACGCAGAAAAATGCGGCGCAACGCCAAAACAGATTGGGCGCTGGGCAGGATGTCGGTCGCGGGAAAAAATCTGGCCGATTATAAGTCGCACCTTCGGCCACTGGCCACCCAAGCGCTTGCTTTTATCCGGTTTAACGTAACAGAAGGCAACAGATGGCGGCTTGACTGCAGAGGCCCGGCGCGCGACATAAGACCAATAGACTAACTGGAGCCTTGCCATGCGCCTGCTACTCGCGCTCACCACCCTACTGCTGCTCAGCGGCGAGTTATTCGCCAACAACCGCGAACGCCTGCAAGAAGCCAATTTCGCTGCCACCCACCAGTTCGAGCAGAACAGCCTGGAACGCAAAAACCAGAGCGTGCTGACCTACCTGTGGGCCGATGTCTACGCCGCAGCTTTCTACGCCCCCGCCCAAGCCAGTGCCCGCCAGGCGGTCACCAAGCCACTCACGCAACGCCTGGAGCTCTACTACTTTCGCGACATCGACAGCCAAGACGTGATCAAGGCAGCCTGGGTCACCCTCGAACGCCAGCACGACACCGCCACACTGCAGCGTCTGCGTCCGGAGATAGACGCTCTGCACGCCACCTTCCGGGATATTCGCCCCGGCGATCGCTACGCCCTGAACTTCAACGCAAATAGCGGCCTGACCCTTGAAGTGAATGGCAAAGTCACCTACACCAGCCAGGACCCAGCCCTGGCCAAGGCCTACCTGGGCATCTGGCTCTCACCCAACGGCCTGTCGGATAAGTTGCGCACCAGCCTGCTGGCCGACTAATCCCAGCAATCCCAGACATAAAAAAACGGGAGCCGAAGCTCCCGTTTTTTATGGCGTTACCTGCGCTTAGCGCGGGAAAGCTGGCGGGTTAACCCCGGCCATGTCTTCCATCACACGAACCACCTGGCAGCTGTAACCGAACTCGTTGTCGTACCACACGTACAGCACAACGCGATTGTCATTGCAGATAGTGGCTTCGGCATCGACTACACCGGCGTGACGCGAGCCAACGAAGTCAGTGGAAACCACTTCCTGCGACTGAACGAAGTCGATCTGCTTCTGCAGGTCCGAGTGCATGGCCATCTGGCGCAGGTACTCGTTGACTTCTTCACGGGTGGTAGCTTTCTCAAGGTTGAGATTGAGAATGGCCATCGACACGTTCGGCGTCGGTACGCGAATGGCGTTGCCGGTCAGCTTGCCTTTCAGCACTGGCAGAGCTTTGGCAGCAGCAGTGGCAGCACCAGTTTCGGTGATCACCATGTTCAGCGGTGCGCTGCGACCACGGCGATCGCCCTTATGGAAGTTGTCGATCAGGTTCTGGTCGTTGGTGTACGAGTGAACGGTTTCGACGTGACCATTAAGGATGCCGTACTGATCATTGATCGCTTTAAGCACCGGCACGATGGCGTTGGTGGTGCAGGAAGCGGCCGAGATGATCTTATCTTCAGGGGTGATTTCGCCGTGGTTGATGCCGTGCACGATGTTCTTCAGCGCGCCCTTACCAGGTGCGGTGAGGACTACGCGATCGACACCTGGGCAGGCCAGATGCTGGCCCAGGCCGTCGGCGTCACGCCATACACCAGTGTTGTCCACCAGCAGGGCGTTCTTGATGCCGTACTGGGTGTAATCAACTTCGGCCGGCGACTTGGCGTAGATCACCTGGATCAGGTTGCCGTTGGCGGTCAAGGTGTTGTTTTCTTCGTCGATGGTGATGGTGCCATCGAACTTGCCGTGTACCGAGTCGCGGCGCAGCAGGCTGGCGCGCTTGACCAGGTCATTGGTCGCGCCTTTGCGCACAACAATGGCGCGCAGACGCAGGCCGTCGCCACCACCGGTTTTCTCGATCAGGATGCGCGCCAGCAGACGGCCGATACGACCGAAGCCGTAGAGCACCACGTCGGTGCCTTCGCGGGCTTCGCTGTTCTGCTTGCCAGCCACTTCAATCAGCTCGTCTTTAACGAACTGCTCAACGCTGCGGCCCTGGCCTTCGGCCTTGAACTTGCTGACCATCTTGCCCAGGTCCACCGAGGCGGCGCCCAGTTTGAGCTCGCTCATGGCCTTGAGCACCAGGAAGGTATCGTGCACCGACAGTTCGCTGTCGCCGGTCAGGCGGTGACGTGCGAAGCGGTGGGCCTTGAGAATGTCGATCACAGAGCGGTTGATCAAACCACGGCCGTAGATCGAGGTGACCACGTTGTTGTTACGGTAGAGTTGGCCAATCATCGGAATCATCGCTTCCGCAAGGGCTTCTCGATCGATCCACTCACCGAGACACTGGTCGGGCTTCTGAGTCACGGGCAGTACCTTCCACATGTAGGGGCTGAAAAAAGGGGCT
>DASRUM010000016.1:0-21687 GCA_035655415.1 Pseudomonas sp. | reverse complement strand
CGTCCTGTAAATTTGTCCATCGCCTGAGGAGGTCACTTCATGAGCACAGCCTTGCACGATGATGTCAGTAACGGGGTTTTACGGCGGATGAAGGAGGGTGGCTTCGACTTTGCCAGCTTCCATCCCATCGAGTTCTACGCCTTATTCCCGGATGAGGAGCGGGCCCGCATGGCCACCCGCAAATTTCGAGGTGAGTCTTTACACGCCCTGGTGACCGAGCGTGATGACGGTGTCTGGCACCTGCAAGTCAGTAAAGTAATGTTCGCGACATACCACGGCATCGATGATTTCGAGCATGACCTGGAGTCGGTCGTGGCGCCGCTTGGCGGCAAACTGGATGGGTGGGGCGTAACCCAGGAGGTGAGACAGCCCTGAAGTCTGCACACTGGCCAGCCATAAGCTGGCCAGTGTCATTTCAACCCCTGCAAACTATCCCCAATCAATCGTCCCTCGACCCCAGCCTGCGCTTTGCTTCAGACTTGGCGCATGACCGATATCCTGATTTTTACCCACATCGATTACTGCCCGCCGGCCCACCTGGGCAAGGTGCTGGAGCAGGCGGGCCACTCATTTACCGTGATGCGCGCGGATCTTGGCGAGCTGGATGGCATCGACCTCGACCGGCCCAAGGCCGTGGCCATCATGGGCGGGCCGATGAGCGTCAACGACCCGCTGCCCTGGCTGCAGACCGAAGTGGCCGCGCTGCAGCATTTTATCCGCCGCGATATCCCGCTGATCGGCCATTGCCTGGGCGGCCAGTTGTTGGCCAAGGCTCTGGGCGCGGAAATCAGCCGCATGCCCTACACCGAGAGTGGCTGGCAGCCGCTAAGCCGTCTTGATCAGGCGGCGCCCAGCCCCTGGCTGCAGCACCTGCCGGAGCAGTTCCCTATCTTCCAGTGGCATGGCGACAGCTTCGCCATTCCCAAGGGTGCGCAGCCCTTGCTGAGCAGCCCCTGGTGCAGCAACCAGGCGTTTGCCTGGGGCGATAAAGTGCTGGCGCTTCAAGGCCACCCGGAAATGGACGAAGCCTTGGTGCGCCAATGGCTCGGCGACTGGCATCACCTGTTGGATGAAACCCAGCCTAGTCAGCAGAGCAGGGCGCAGATGCTCGAAGAGCTACCCGCCAAGGTTGCCGAACTGAACCGCGTCGCCGAAGGCTTTTACCGTCACTGGTTGCAGCTGGCCGGGCTCTGATACGCGCATTCCCTGCCGTGCTTACGTATGCGGTTGCAAACCACAGCCAACACGCGCCTTAAAATGGCGCGCCCTGCGACTCGGCGGTCACGATTGCGCACTGGCTTGGTGCGTTGCTCGCATCGTAAATGCTCAAGTTACTGATTTAAAACACTTTTGTTGTATGGCTCGCCCCTTGCAAAGCATGTCTGCATGTCCGGGAGACAAGGAGTACGGCATGGCCCGCACCTTTTATGATGAGATGTACGACGCGAGTGGCGCTGTCCGCCCGCACTACCAAGCTTTTGCCCGCTGGTTAGCGGATACGCCGGATGAACTGTTGGCCCAACGCCGTCGTGAAGCCGATCTGCTGTTTCACCGCGCCGGTATCACTTTCACCCTGTACGGCGACGACCAGGGCACCGAGCGGCTGATCCCGTTCGATATCATCCCGCGCAGCATTCCCGCCAGCGAATGGCGCATCGTCGAGCGCGGCTGCAGCCAGCGTGTGCAAGCGCTGAACATGTTCCTCGCCGATCTCTATCACGACCAGCGCATCATTAAGGCCGGCATCATCCCCGCCGAGCAAGTGCTGGCCAACGAGGGTTACCAGATCGCCATGCAGGGCCTCAACCTGCACCGCGACCTCTACGCCCATATCGCCGGGGTCGACCTGGTGCGCGATGGTGACGGCAGCTACTACGTGCTGGAAGACAACTTGCGCACCCCCAGCGGCGTCAGCTACATGCTCGAAGACCGCAAGATGATGATGCGCCTGTTCCCCGAGCTGTTCGCCGCCCAGCGCGTGGCGCCGATCGATCACTACCCGAATCTGCTGCTCGATACGCTGAAGTCCTCCAGCCCGCTGGATAACCCCAACGTGGTGGTGCTGACACCGGGGCGTTTCAACAGCGCCTATTTCGAGCACGCATTCCTTTCCCGTGAAATGGGCGTGGAGCTGGTCGAAGGCGCGGATCTGTTTGTGCGTGACGACAAACTCTTTATGCGCACCACTGCCGGGGCCAAGCAGGTGGACGTGGTTTATCGCCGCCTTGACGACGCCTTCCTCGATCCGCTGGCCTTCAACCCGGACTCCATGCTCGGCGTACCTGGCCTGCTGGCCTGCTACCGCAGCGGCAACGTGGTACTGGCCAATGCCATCGGCACCGGGGTGGCGGACGACAAATCCATCTACCCCTATGTCGACGAGATGATCCGCTTCTACCTCAGCGAAGAGCCAATCCTGAAGAACGTGCCGACCTTCCAGTGCCGCAAGCCGGCTGAGCTGTCCCACGTGCTGGCCAACCTGGAACACTTGGTGGTCAAGGAAACTCAGGGCTCCGGCGGTTACGGCATGCTGGTCGGCCCGGCCGCCACTAAGGCCGAGATCGAAGACTTCCGTGCCCGCCTGATTGCCCGCCCCGAGGCCTATATCGCCCAACCGACCCTATGCCTGTCGACCTGCCCGACTTTTGTTGAACGTGGCATCGCGCCACGGCATATCGACCTGCGGCCGTTTGTCCTGTCCGGCAAGGAAACCCGCATCGTCCCCGGCGGCCTTACCCGCGTCGCGCTGCGCGAAGGTTCGCTGGTGGTCAACTCGTCCCAGGGTGGCGGCACCAAAGACACCTGGGTGGTGGAGGATTCATCATGCTGAGTCGTACTGCCTCTGATCTGTACTGGATGTCGCGCTACCTGGAGCGTGCGGAAAACCTCGCGCGCATGCTTGAAGTCAGCTATTCGCTGTCGCTGATGCCGCAGGACGGTCGTGGTGATGGCCTGGAGGAACTGGCCCTGCCGCTGCTGATTACCGGCACCCTGGATGATTACCTGGAGCGCCACGGTCCGCTGCACGCCGAGCGCATGCTGCACTTCTTCGCCCTTGATGCGAGCAATCCGGCGAGCATCTATTGCTGCCTGCAGGCCGCGCGCAGCAATGCCCACGCCGTGCGCGGGCGGATCACCGCCGACATGTGGGAAAACATCAACGCCACCTGGCTGGAAATCCACGTTATCGCCCAGCAAGGCCTGAGTCGCTATGGCATCAGCCGTTTCTGCGAGTGGGTCAAGGAGCGCTCGCACCTGTTTCGTGGCGCCACCTTCGGCACCATCATGCGCGGCGACCCGTACCGCTTTATCCGCCTCGGCACCTTTATCGAGCGCGCCGACAACACCCTGCGCCTGCTCGATGCGCGCTATGAAATGCTTGGCGAAGACATCGATGAAATCGACGGCCGCCCGGCGCGCAGCTACTACCAGTGGACCGCGCTTTTGCGCGCACTGTCCTCGTTCGAGGCCTTTGCTGAGATCTACCGCGGCTCGCCCGGTACGCGCAAAGTCTCCGAACTGCTGCTATTGCGTGCCGATGTACCGCGCTCGCTGCGTGCTTGCATGGACGAACTGAGCTTGATGCTCGCCAGCCTGCCCGGCGACAACGGTCGCCCGGCTCAGCGTCTGGCCGCTGAACTGGAAGCACGGCTGCGTTACACCAGCATCGAAGAAGTACTCGACGAGGGCCTGCACGCCTGGCTCACCGATTTCATCCTGCTGGTTCGCCAGCTAGGCCAAGCCATCCAAAGTTCCTACCTGGAGGTCGCATGAGACTGTCAATCAGCCACGACACCACCTATCACTATGAAGACCAGGTGCGCACCAGCATCCAGTACCTGCGCATGACTCCGCACGACAGCGAGCGCCAGCAGGTCCTCAGCTGGCAGCTGACCCTGCCGCGTCCGGTGCGTGCGCAGCTCGACCCTTACGGCAATATCCTGCATGTACTGACCATGGACGAGCCGCACGAATCCATCGTGATCGGCGCCCGTGGCCAGGTGGAAATCGACGAAGCGCGCGAGGCCGAGCACGAAAGCCAGTCGGCGCTGCCGTTTCTGCGCTTTACCCGCCTGACCGAGGCCGACGAAGCCCTGCGTGAATTCGCTAAGCTGCAGAGCCGCAGCCGGCCGGACCGCAGCGGCTTGATCGATCTGATGCATGCGTTGAATGCACATATCCGCTATCAGCCGGGCAGCACCGCCGTGGAAACCAGCGCCAGTGAAGCCTTCGCCGGCGGCAAGGGCGTTTGCCAGGATCACGCGCACGCCTTTCTCGCCTGCGCGCGCAGCCTGGGCGTTCCAGCGCGCTATGTGTCTGGCTATCTGTTTACCGACAGCGAAGACCACCTGGCCAGCCACGCCTGGGCTGAAGCCTGGCTGGATGACGCCTGGTACAGCTTTGACGTGACCAACTGCCTGGCCAAGCCGGAGCGGCATTTGAAGTTAGCCGTGGGCCTGGACTATCTGGATGCCTGCCCGGTGCGCGGCATGCGCCGGGGTGGCGGCATTGAACAGATGCATGCGCAGGTGGAGGTTGCACCGCTGGTGCGGGTGCAACAGCAGTAGGGGCGCTGCGCTGGCTTCGTAGGGTGGGTTAGTGGCGCTGATCTGAGGTTGATTGTGCAATTCGAAGCTTGAGCGCCACGTAACCCACCGAGCGGTTGCAGGCTCTAGTTTTGGTTTCGCCCCTTACGGGCGAGTCCCTTTGATTCGCTTCGCTCACCCCTTCGGGGCCGTGCTAAAGCACGTTCAGCCTTCGGCTGTGCCAGTCGCCCCAAAAGGAACTTAAAGGTCTAGCCCCGACATCCGGCCCTGCCTTCGGCAGGGTTCGTGAACAGAATCATTGCTCCGAGGGTCGGCGTACAAGGGCCGTCCCTGGCCCTTTACGCCTTTCGCCGCATCCATGCGGCTCACCCCTCTACACAACAGCTCTGTTCACCCTCCTGAAGGGGCGTTTGGCGTCGTTTGTACGTTTTGTGTGGCTGAACCAAAAGCAAAGCTAAAACTCGCGTTGCTCAACCTGCGCGGCCCGACCCATCCTACGGTTCTGCCATCAATCTACAAAGGCTGCACTTTGCGCCCCACCATATGCCCCAAATACTCAACCAACTCCCCCAATTCCTTGTCACTCAACACCTCAACCGCAAACCCAGGCATCTTGCCCTGCGGCCAGCGCCGCAAGCTCTGCGGGTCGCGGATATAGAGGGTTAGAAAGTCGCCACTGAAATACTCCGTCGGGTTATGCGGAATATTCAGGTCCGGGCCGAATTGCGAGTCGCCTGCGCCATTCAGGCGATGACAGGCCATGCAGTTTTTCTGGTATTGGGCAAAACCGGCCTGCACCGCCGGGCTGGCGTCTGCGGCTGGCAGTAATTGCGGGAAGCGCTGCGCCACCGGGGCCAGTTTGCGGATGGTGGCCAGCTGGAATGGCCATTGCTCGGGGCCGATCTGGCTGGCGGCTGGGTTTTGCCACACCAGGTAGAACGGGCCGGCGCTGGGTTTGCCGTTGCCCAGGGCGGGCCAGGGGTGCGCTGGGTCTTCGATGGCCAGCCAGGCCTGGCTGCCGGTTTGGCTGAGCGCGGGGGCGGCGGAGAGTTCGGCGGCAAAGCCGTCGCTGGCTACCAATTGCAGGTGATCACCCGGCTCTACACCTTCCAGCAGCGCGGCCAACGGCACGGCGCGGTAGCGCATGCTGCGTTTGTAGCTGACGTCGTCGCTGATCTCGACGTTTTGCGCCTGTGGGTGGGCGAGCAGTTGGGCGCTGCTCAGGCGTTGGCTGCCGTGGCCCAGTTCCAGGGTCAGTTCGGCGGCGTGCAGGTTGCTGAAGGGTAAGAGGGCGAGCAGGGCGATGCAGAGGGTGCGCTTGTTCAATCCTGCGACTCCAGGGCGAGTTTCAGTTCGTCATAGCCGCCAGCATTGATCAGGTTGCTGTAGCCCATGGCGCGCAGGTTTTCTTCGGCGATGCCGGAACGGCGGCCGCTGCGGCAGTAGAGGATGATCGGCGTGTCCTTGTCCGGGGCGATGGCGTTGATGCGGCTGGCGATCTGTTCATGCTCAATCTGCTCAGCACCGGGCAAGGCGCCGGCGGCGAATTCATCGGCGGTGCGCACATCGATTAGTACGCTTTCCGGTGATTGCAGGGCGACAACGGCGGCGCTGAGTTCGGCTTCGCCTGCCAGCAGAGGCAGGCTGATCAGCAAGCTTAGGGTGGCAAGTAGGGTGCGCATGGCGTGCTCCTTGGGTTGATTGAAATCACCCTAGCACAGGCGCTGCTTTGCACGCGTTTGTAGAGGCTGCTCTGCCGCTGCCTGCTCACTCCAGGGGGGCAGGTAGGGCAGGAAATCAGGTTTTCAGCTGACCAGGCGGGTCAGGTTGGGAAGAATCAGAATGACTGTGGTGGCAAATACGATCATGCCTGCCTGACGCATTTTTACTGAGTTGAACATGGCGGTCGGCCTTGTTGTTTTTTGCGGCTGGTCGTCGCTGTCCTGCTCTGTATGCGGATGCGACGCCACGCCTTGTGTTGATTATTCAAGCCGCCCCGGCAAAACCCGGCGACGACGCCTACAGCAGCCGATCTGCGCACTATTTGCAGGTGGCTCGAATCAACTGTAGGGGCGCGCAGCGGCGGGCTATAGACGCCTTGATTACTAAGATGCGCGGGTTAGTTGCCAGCGGTTATGACGCGGGGCTCGTAATAGGTAAGTGGGCCTTGAGCTAGACGCGCTTGCTGGCCTTCGCCCAGTGATTGACCGTTTGTCTGAGCTGAGCGGTCAATAGGCCTGAGCACTTCGGTCATTGAGCCTGTCTGCGCGCGGCGTATGGTGACTGCACTCAACAAAAACAGGCGTGGGCTCGACCTACGCCGTCAGCCACCCTCCATTGGAGGTCTGAGGACGTCATGACCGAAGCATTTATTTTCGATGCAGTGCGCACGCCCCGCGGCAAAGGCAAGAAGGACGGCGCGCTGTACAGCGTCAAGCCTGTCGACCTGATCGCCGGCCTGCTCAAGGCGCTGCAAGCGCGCAATAACCTGGACACCAGCCAGGTCGATGACATCGTGCTCGGCTGCGTAACGCCGGTGGGTGATCAGGGCGCGGACATCGCCAAGACCGCCGCCATGGTTGCCGATTGGGATGTCAGCGTGTCGGGCGTGCAGCTCAATCGGTTCTGCGCCTCGGGCCTGGAAGCGGTGAACCTCGGCGCGATGAAGGTGCGCTCCGGTTTCGAGGATCTGGTGGTGGTCGGCGGCGTGGAGTCGATGTCGCGCATTCCCATGGGTTCCGACGGCGGCGCCTGGGTGATGGACCCAGCGACCAATATGCACACCCATTTCACCCCACAGGGGATCGGAGCTGATTTGATCGCTACCCTGGAAGGCTTTAGCCGCACTGACGTCGACAGCTTCGCCCTGCGCTCGCAGCAGAAAGCCGCCCGCGCCAGCAAGGACGGATCGTTCAACAAGTCGCTGATCCCGGTGGCGGACCAGAACGGCATCGTGCTGCTCGACCACGATGAGTTTATCCGTGGCGAATCCACCCTAGAAGGTCTGGGCAAACTCAAGCCGAGCTTCGAGATGATGGGCCAGATGGGCTTCGACAGCACCGCGCTGCGCGTTTACAGCCATGTCGAGCAGATCAAACACGTACACACCCCGGGCAACAGCTCCGGCATCGTTGACGGTTCGGCCTTGATGCTGATCGGTTCCGAGGCCAAGGGTAAGGAGCTGGGTTTGAAGCCGCGCGCGCGCATCGTTGCTACCGCCGTGACCAGTACCGACCCGACCATCATGCTCACCGGCCCTGCGCCGGCCACGCGCAAGGCACTGGCCAAGGCCGGGCTGAACGTCAATGACATCGACCTGTTCGAGGTCAACGAGGCCTTTGCCTCGGTGGTGATGAAATTTATGAAGGACATGGGCGTCAGCGAGGACAAGGTCAACGTCAACGGCGGTTCCATCGCCATGGGCCACCCGCTGGGCGCGACCGGTTGCGCCATCCTCGGCACCCTGCTCGACGAGCTGGAAAAGCGCAAGCTGCGTTATGGCCTGGCCACGCTCTGCGTAGGCGGCGGTATGGGTATTGCCACCATTATCGAACGTATTTAAGGAGCTATCACGGGCTACTGCGCTCGGTCATGCTGCGTTGGAAATCCTCCGGAAATGCTCATTTGCACCAGCAAACTCCGCTTTCCGAATGATTTCCGCCTTGCCTGACCTTCGCTCGTGACGCCCCTGAAGCGCTCCCCCGACATTTGGGAAGTGAATAGAAATGACTGACGCCATCCGTTACGAAAAAGGCCAGGACAATATCGTCGTTCTGACCATGGACATGCCTGGCCAGAGCGCCAACACCATGAACGCGGTGTACCGCGAAGCCATGGGCAAAATCGTCGAGCGCCTGGAAGCCGAGAAGGACTCCATTGCCGGGGTGATCGTCACCTCCGCGAAGAAGACCTTCTTCGCCGGCGGTGATCTGAACGAGCTGATCAAGGTCACCAAGGCAGACGCGCCGGCCTTCTACCAGATGATCCTCAACATCAAGGGCCAACTGCGCCGCCTGGAATGTCTGGGCAAGCCTGTGGTCGCCGCCATCAATGGTGCGGCTTTGGGCGGCGGCTGGGAAATTGCCCTGGCCTGCCATCACCGTATTGCCCTGGACAGTTCCAGCATCCAGCTCGGCTTGCCGGAAGTAACTCTCGGCCTGCTGCCTGGCGGTGGCGGGGTGGTGCGCATGGTGCGCCTGCTCGGCCTGGAAAAAGCCCTGCCGTATCTGGCTGAAGGCAAGAAGGTCCGTCCCGATGCCGCGCTCAAGGCTGGCTTGATCCACGAATTAGCTTCCGACAAGGATGATCTGCTGGCCAGGGCCCGCGCCTGGATCGCGGCCAACCCGGCGCCCAAGCAGCCTTGGGATGTCGCCGGTTACAAGATCCCAGGCGGTACGCCGTCCAGCCCGAATGTGGCGCAGATGCTGGCCATCGCCCCGAGCGTGCTGCGCGACAAAACCAAGGGATGTTTCCCCGCGCCGGAGAAGATCATGTGCGCCGCGGTCGAAGGTGCCCAGGTCGACTTCGACACCGCGCAGATCATCGAGGCACGCTACTTCACCGAGCTGACCACCGGCCAGGTGGCGAAGAACATGATTGGCACCTTCTGGTTCCAACTCAATGAAATCAACGCTGGCGGCTCGCGCCCGCAAGGCTTCGAACCCTACGTGACCAAGAAGGTTGGCGTGCTCGGTGCCGGCATGATGGGCGCCGGTATTGCCTATGTGTCGGCGGTGGCTGGGATTGAGGTGGTGCTCAAGGACATCTCCATCGAGGCGGCCGAGAAGGGCAAGGATTACTCGGCCAAGCTGCTGGAAAAGAAAGTCGGCCGTGGCCAGATGAGCGCCGACAAGCGCGATGGCATCCTGGCGCGAATCAAACCCACCGTCAGCGATGCCGACTTTGAAGGCTGCGACCTGATTATCGAAGCGGTATTCGAGGATCGTGACCTTAAAGCCAATGTCACTGCGGCTGCTGAGCGTGCGGCGCTGAGTGATGCTGTAATAGCCTCCAACACCTCGACCCTGCCGATCACTGGCCTGGCCAACGCGGTGCAGAAGCAGGACAAGTTTATCGGCCTGCATTTCTTCAGCCCGGTGGACAAAATGCCGCTGGTGGAAATCATCAAGGGCGAGCACACCAGCGACGAGACCCTGGCGCGTGGCTTTGACTACGTCATGCAGATCAAGAAGACTCCGATCGTGGTCAACGACAGTCGCGGCTTCTTCACCTCGCGGGTGTTCGGCACCTTTACCAACGAAGGTCTGGCCATGCTGGGCGAAGGCGTGAGCGCGGCGATGATCGAGAACGAAGCGCGTAAGGCCGGCATGCCGGTCGGCCCACTGGCGATCAGCGATGAAGTGTCGATGAGCCTGATGAACCATATCCGTCAGCAAACCATCAAGGACCTTGCTGCGGAAGGTAAGCAGATCCCCGAGCACCCGGCGTTCGCAGTGATCGATATGATGCTGGGCGAGTACAAGCGTCCGGGCAAGGTGGCGGGTGCGGGCTTCTACGATTACCCGGCGGGCGGCAAGAAGCACCTGTGGCCGGAGCTCAAGGCACGCTTCGAGAAGCCGGACGCGCAGATCTCGCAGATCGACGTACGTGATCGCATCCTGTTTATCCAGGCCATCGAAACCGTGCGCTGCGTGGAAGAGGGTGTGCTCAAGTCGGTTGCCGACGCCAATATCGGCTCGATCATGGGCATCGGCTTTGCCGCCTGGAGCGGCGGTGCGCTGCAGTTTATCAACCAGTACGGGGTGAAGGACTTTGTCGCTCGCGCCCAGTATTTGGCTGAGCAGTACGGCGAGCGTTTCCTGCCACCAGCGCTGCTGCTGGAAAAAGCCGCGAAGAACGAGCTGTTTTAAGCACCTTCTGTGGCACATCGAAGCCAGCTCTGTGAGCTGGCTTTTTTGTTGCGCCTGATGGCCAGTTGCCGTTGGCTTGTTTAGGCTGTGGTTTTTTGGGGAGCTAAACATGAAACAGGGACTAATCGGCGTGCTGCTGATGGCATTGCTCGGCACTGCGCAGGCTGCCGATGAGCGGGTGTATCTGGTGGCTCTAGCTAATCTCGGGGGCTCGAACCTGGCACAGGTGGTGTTTCTCCATGAGCCGGAAATTACTCAGCTTGAGGTCTGCGAAGAGGCTCGATTGAAGGGCATACGTGAGCGTGATTGGGCGCGTTATCACCATATCTTTATGAGCCACCGCATGAAGGGCTATACCGTGCAGTTACAGTATCGCTGTGTGGTCAGCGAGCAACCTATTGACTCCTGGTATGACAAGGCTAGGTACGACTACGCCTACCTGGTAGAAGTTGACGCGACTGCCCGCATGCACCTACGTCAAACAACTAGCTTGGCGCAGTGCACGAGCACCCTGCAAAGTATGCCGCAGGCTCAGCGTCAGCAAGCGTACTGCGCCAAGGCCAACCAGAAGCTGTTGGCTGCTCAGTAGCGTGTTCAAGTAACAATCAGGTTTATACGATCAAGGAGCGTTGTATGCAGATTCTGAAAGTGTGCGCTTTAGTGCTGGCTGGCTTTTGGGCTGCTCCGTCTTGGGCGGATGACTGCGCCAATGCCATGGATCAGTTCACCCTCAACCAGTGCGCGGCGGCGGGCTACGCCGCTCAGGACAAACGCCTGAATCAGCTGTACGGCGATTACCGCAAGCGTCTGGATGATGGGCAGAAGCAACAGCTCAAGGAGGTGCAGCTGGCCTGGATCAAGTTCCGCGATCTGGCCTGCGCGTTCGAGTCGGCCTCGGTGGAGGGCGGTTCGGCCTATCCGATGGTGCTTAACGGCTGTCTGACGCAAAAGACCGTCGCGCGGGTCAGGGAGCTGGAGCAGCTGGCCGTCTGTGAAGAAGGCGACCTTAGCTGCCCGATGCCAGCGCAATAACTGTCAGCAGGCCTGACGGCCGCACACCAGCTGTTGAATGGCCTGCCGCTCGCTCAGATGAGTGGGCATGCGCAGGGTAGTCAGGGTGCCATCGCTAAGCTGGATGGCCAGTTCGGATTCGAAGTGGATGCCACTGTCGTCGACAGTGGCGTAGGTCACGCCGTAAACGTTCTGGTTGCTCAGCGATTGGGCGATGCTCATGGCGTTCTCCTGATTTCGGTGTGACGTTATTTACCGGCGTTCTGGTCAGCCTTGAGTTGTGCGGCTTGGACTTTTTCGGCTTGGCGCTGACTGCTCGCGCTGTGGTTGCTGGTAAAGGCGGATGCGGCAAGCAGGCTGGCGATGGCGGAAAAACTGGTCATGCTGATGTCCTCTGGTAAGTGGGGCGCAGTGCCCGATGGCCAGATCATCTGCGCGTGCTGCTATCGACAGAAGTGAATGGTGCTTATGGTGACTATCGAGGGCGCTGATGGACCTCGGGTAATTGGTCGGGTTTGCCCCGTAGCTATTGCCTTGCAGCCTGTCAGCAGGCACGCTTGCGCGCTGGTAAAACAACCCTCCTGCGCCCTAGGTAACCGCCCATATGCCGCTGCAGATATGCATCCTGGAAACCGATGTTCTTCGCCCTGAATTGGTCGACCAATACGACAGTTATGGCCGTATGTTCGAGCAGTTGTTCGCCCGTCAGCCGATTGCTGCCGAGTTTAAGGTGTACAACGTGATGGAGGGGCATTACCCGCCGGACAGCGAGCGCTACGATGCCTATCTGGTGACGGGCAGCAAGGCGGATTCGTTTGGAAGCGACGCCTGGATTCAGACCCTGAAAACCTACTTGCTGGAGCGCTACAACCGTGGCGACAAACTGCTCGGCGTGTGTTTCGGCCATCAGTTGCTGGCGCTGCTGCTGGGCGGCAAGGCCGAACGCGCCGTGCAGGGCTGGGGTGTGGGTATCCATCAATACCGCATGGCAGGCAAGCCGACCTGGATGAGCCCGGATCTGGAAGACCTGACCCTGCTGATCAGCCACCAGGATCAGGTCACCCAATTGCCGCTAAACGCCACATTGCTGGCCAGCAGTGAGTTCTGCCCGATTGCCTCCTATTGCATCGGCGATCAGGTGCTGTGCTTCCAGGGTCACCCTGAGTTCGTGCATGACTACTCGCGCGCGTTGCTCGACCTGCGTCAACAGCATATCGGCGAGCCTGCCTACTCCAAGGGTATCGACAGCCTGCAGCACGACCATCAGGGTCACACGGTGGCCGAGTGGATGATGCGCTTTGTCGCTCAGGGCCGTGCCGGCTTGGCCGAGTAATCCACGGCTGCACGAAAAAGCCCGGTCAGTGACCGGGCTTTTTTATGGCTATGTCCTAGTTAAGTTTTGCAGCAGTGCTGGCGGGCTTTGCGAAACCCGTAGGAGCGGCGGGGACGCCGAGTCATTGGCCGCGATGTTTCTCCTATTGACTCCGATTCGCGGGCAAGCCCGCTCCTACAAGGGTTGAGCATGCCAACAACAGCCAACTCAGACCTGGCTTTTACAGCCAGCCGGATCGCTTGAAGCTGACGTAAAGCCCGACGCAGCCGGTGGTGATCAAGCCGAGCACACCGAAGTAGCCGTACTGCCAGGCGAGCTCGGGCATGTTCTGAAAGTTCATCCCGTAAATCCCCGCCACCGCCGTGGGAAAGGCCAGAATCGCTGCCCAGGCGGCGAACTTGCGCTGGGTGACACTTTGCCGTGAGGACTCCAGCAGCAGGCCGATCTCGATGGCATGGTCGGCCATCTCGCGCAGGCCGGTGAGGTCTTCCAACAGGCGGTTGACGTGGATCGCCACGTCGCGGAAGTAGGGCCGCATGTTCTTGTCAATAAATGGGAAGTCGAGACGCTGCAGCTCTTTGCAGATTTCCGCCAGCGGCCCGATATAGCGGCGCAAGCGCAGCAGGTCGCGGCGCAAACCCTGGATGCGCTCGACATCGGCCTGGCTCAGTGGGTTTTTCAGCACGTGCTGTTCCACCTCCTCAAGCTCGACGTGGTAGTTGTCCATCAACGGGCGGTAGTTCTCGATCACGAAGCTGAGCAGGGCGTAGAGCACGAAATCTTCGCCGTGCTCAAGCAGCAACGGGCGCGCCTCGCAGCGTTGGCGGACCTGGGAATAGGGCGCGGATTCGCCGTAGCGTGCGCTGATGATGTAACCGCTGCCGGCGAATAGCTGGGTCTCGACAAAGGTCAGCTCGTCGTTGACCAGAATGGGTGAGTAGAGCACCAGAAACAGTGCATCGCCGAAGGTTTCCAGCTTGGGCCGGGTGTGTCGCTGCAGGGCATCTTCCAGCGCCAGTTCATGCAGGTCGAATTGCTGCTGCAAGCTGATCAGCTCATTGGCGCAGGGGTCATGCAGGCCGATCCAGACGAAATGCCCCGGTTTCTTCGACCATGGCTTGCCTTCGTCGAGGCTGATATTGGTGACTTTCTTGCCGTTGCTGTAAACGGCGGCGGCAACAACGCGACCCATAGTGTTTCCTTATTATCGGTGACCTCAGCACGCAGCTTAGCTGCTTGCTCGCTGCTGGTGTGATTGAACGGTTGCTGCGCGGGATACATCAGGCAATAAAAGCCCAGCGCGTGGCTGGGCTTTTGGGGCATTACCGGTAGCGTCAGGCGCTTTGGCTGAGCTGTTGATCCATGGCATCGATGCACTGTTGCATCTGGGTGCGGCAGGTTTCGAGCAGCTGCGGCAGGTCATCCTGGCTCAGACCGGCGGTGGGGATGGCCGGCAGCGAGCGGATCATGATCTCGCCGCTGTTCCAGCGGTTGAGCTGGAGGTGGTTGACGTAGCTGCTGACGCACACCGGGATGATCGGCACACCGGCGGCAATCGCCATCTGGAACGCGCCTTTCTTGAACGGCAACAGACCTTTGCCGAGGTTGCGCGTGCCTTCGGCGAACACCCAGATCGAGGTGTCCTTGTGCTTGAGCGTATCGGTGGTGGTGAGCATGGCCTGCTTGGCGCGAATCGCGTTGCCACGGTCGAGCAGCACATTGCCGGCCAGCCAGTACAGCTGGCCGAAGAAGGGCACCCATTTCAGGCTCTTCTTGCCGATGCTTACCGTGCGCTTGGGCACTACGCGGCCGAGCACGTAGAGGTCATAGTTGGACTGGTGGTTGGCGACGATCACGCAGGAGTGCTGGTGCTCAAGGCTGTGCACATCGGTCTTCAGCTTCCAGCGCAGCAGCCACTGCGCCGGAATGCTGTAGAGGCGTGCGCACAGGCGGCTGTTATCTGGATTGAACGGGCGGCACAGGCCGAGCAACAGGCCCAGAATGCCGGCGAGGATAAAGTGCACGCCCATCGCCAGCATGCGCAGAAGAAAAAGCATTTGGTACGCCCGTCATAGGAAAAAGGCGCGCAGTGTACGGGCGTGCACTGCTTTCGGCAATTGATGTTGGTCAGGGGGCGTTACCGCTTGTTGCGTCCTCGTCAGCGCCTTTGCCGGTGGCGGGTAGCAGGTCAATCGAGCTGTAGCGTTGGGCCAGGCGGGTGATGCTGCCATCCTGTTCAAGGGCCAGCAGGGCCTGATCCAGCTGCTGCATAAAGTCCTGTTTGTAGGGATAGGCCTGTTCATTGATGCGGGTATAACCCAGATGACCGTGTTCGCTGGACAGCTTCGGCCCTTCAACTAGCCAGTCCAATCCACTGCTGGCAAACAGGCCTTCGCTACGCATCTGCTGCAGCTCCCAGAGGATCGACAGGCGATCATTGATATACACATCGATGCGTTTGCGCCTGAGTTGCAGCAGGTTGGTGCGGTTGTCCGTGGCGTAGCTCTGTTTAACCTCACCCGCCGCGAGCATGGTTTTGTAGCTGGGCGCGGCGATGATATTGAAACCGCGGTTGAGGCCAATGCGCAGGCCGGCGTAGGCCGCCGGAAAATCTTCGATGGCACGTTGCTGAGCCAACTCGGCGCGGACGAAGGCCACCACGCTTTCTTCCAGAATCGGCCGCGAATAATCCATCCACGGTCGTTCCACGGGGCGGTGGTAGGGCGGGAACAGGGCAAAGCTTGTGCCTTTTTCCAGCGCCGCCAGCCCGCGTGGCCAGGGCACCGGGCGGATACTCACGTGATAGTTCGGCATGTGCGCGAAGGCTGCACGCAGGATGTCGCTGTACAGGCCTTTGGCCTCGCCGTTTTCGGCATAGCTGTAGGGTGGATAACTGGCGTCACACAGCACCGTAACGCTGATGGGCGTTTGTGCCTGGGCGATGCCCTGCATAGCCAGGCACAGTAGCCAGGTTACGAGTATGCGCATGTCCAATCTCCTTATCGGTTGGCGCTGGCTGCACGCGTCGGTGCAGCCCGGTGTCTGCGAACTCAGACCTTGAAGCGCCCGAGCAGATGGTCCTGCTGGCCGACCTGCTCGACCATCACGGCGCATTGACGTACTTGCTCTTCGGCGCCGGCGGCTACTTCATGGCTGATGTCGCGGATATTGGTGGTGTTACGGTTGATTTCTTCGGTAGTAGCGCTCTGTTGCTCGGCGGCGGTGGCGATTTGCAGGTTCATGTCGTTGATCCGGGTGATGGCATCGCTGATGCGTCCGAGCATATCGTTAGCTGCGCCGGCTTCCTCGGCAGTCTTGCTGGCGGTGTCACGGCTCTGCTGCATGCGTGACTCCGCCTGCTTCACCCCGGACTGCAGCTGGTCGATCATCTGGCGGATTTCCTGAGTCGACTGCTGGGTGCGCGAGGCTAGCGAGCGTACCTCATCGGCGACTACAGCAAAACCTCGACCGGACTCACCGGCGCGCGCGGCTTCGATGGCGGCGTTGAGGGCGAGCAGGTTGGTCTGGTCGGCAATGCTGGTGATCACCGAGAGGATCGACTCGATGTTGTGGCTGAGCTTGGCCAGCTCGTTGATCGCGTGGCTGGTTTCGTCCATTTCCTCGGCCAGATTCTTGATCGCCTCGGTGGAGCGCGAGACCACGCGCACGCCATTTTCAGTCTCCTGATTGGCCGCCAGTGCAGCCTGCGCCGCAGCCTGTGCGTTGCGCGCCACTTCTTCGGCGGTGGAGGCCATTTCCTGCATGGCGGTGGCCAGTTGATCGAGTTCCTGCAGTTGTTGTTGCAGGCGATTGGCGGCCTGGTTGGCTTCGCTGGAGGTCAGGGTGGTGCTTTCGCGCACCTGCCTGGAACTGCCCATCACCTCGCTGATCAGGCTCTGCAAGCTTTGCAGAAAGCTGTTGAACTCCTTGGAGACCAGGGCAATTTCATCGTTGCCGGTGGCGGGCAGGCGGCGGGTCAGGTCGCCTTCACCGCTGTTCACCTCTCGCAGCGAGTTGTGCAGGTGATCGAGGGGCTTGAGCAGGCTGTTCATCAGCACGCCCAACACGATCAGACTGATGATCACCCCCAGCACGGTGCCGATCACCGCGCGCCAGCTGAGGGTATTGGCTTCGGCCATGACGATGCTCTTGTCCAGCACCACGCCGATATACCAGTCCATACCCTTGAGGTTCGGCAGTGGGGTAAAGGACACCAGCAGGTCCTTGTCGCCGCTGCTGGTTTCCTGCAGCTCTTTATTAAGTGCCGGGCTCTGACCGCCGAACAACTCGCTATAGCTTTTGCCGTTCAGCTCGGTGTTGGGGTGGGAAATGATATTGCCGTTGCGGGTCAGCAGAAAGGCGTAACCGGCGCCGTTGAAATCCAGGGTGTTGACCGCATCGGCCACGGTTTTCAGACGAATGTCGCCACCCAGCACGCCGAGAAACTCGCCGGCATTGGTGATGCGCGTGACGGCAGAAATCAGGATTTCACCGGTGGTGGAGTCCACATAAGGTTCGGTGAGCACGGCCTGGTTACCGGCTTTACCGGTGACGTACCAGGGGCGCTGGCGGCCATCCCATTCCGGCGCAGGCTTCCACTCGTCAGTGTTCTTGATCGGCTTGCCGTCGCTTTGCAGGGTGCCGAACACCAGGATGAACTCATTCTTCAGCATGGGGCTGTTGACGATGCGCTGGGTTTCTTCGGGGCTGTAGTTGCTGTCGATGCTTTGCGACATCAGGTCCATCAGCTTGAGTTTGGCGTTGAGCCAGTTCTCGATCTGCCGCGCAAGCGCGTTGCTCGACTCTGCGATGCTTGCCGCCACCTGGTTATGCAGGGTTTCACGAACTTGGCTGACTTGCGCCAGTGACAGCAGGCTGGTGGTGAGGAACAGGACGATGGCCGCGGCCAGACCAACCTTGTGGGCAATCTTCATAACACGCTCCAGGCGGCAATTTCGAATAGATCGGTGAGTGCCTCACTCCCTGGCCTTACCTGTTAAAAGTACTACAGCCTGGCCAGATTGCTTGCGGGTTTGCCATTGTTTTGCCATTAAATGCAAAAGCCCGGCACATAGGCCGGGCTTCGCGGTGTGCTGGGGCTTTACCCCATGTGCTTCTTGTCCAGCTCGACCGCCTGATCGAGGGCTTCGAGCAGCGCCTTACGCACTTTCAGCTTGGTGTTTTTGTGCGCGGTCATGTTGATCTTCTTCATCTGCTGGGCCACCGCCAGGGCGGTGGCGTGCAGTTGCTCGGCCGGCACCACCTTGTCGAGGAAGCCGGCATCCACTGCGCCTTGCGGGTCGAACATCTCACCGTTGATTACCGAGCGGTGGAAGGCCGATTTGCGCAGGCGGTCACGGGCCAGTTCGATGCCGGCGTGGTGCATGGTCATGCCGATCTGCACTTCGTTGAGGCCGATGCTGAACGGGCCTTCGACGCCGATGCGGTAGTCAGACGAAAGCAGAATAAAGGCACCCTTGGCCACCGCGTGGCCTGGGCAGGCGACGATGATCGGGAAGGGGTGTGCGAGCATACGGCGCGCCAGGGTGGAACCGGACGCCACCAGGTCGATGGCATTCTGCGGGCCGGAGGTCATCACCTTGAGGTCGTAGCCGCCCGAAAGAATGCCCGGTTGGCCGGTGATGATCACGATGGCCTTGTCCTGCACGGCGCGATCCAGAGCTGCGTTGAAGGCAGTGATCACATCCGGGGAGATGGCATTCACCTTGCCATTACACAGGGTCAGGGTGGCAATGCCATCGTCAAGTTGGTAGCTGATCAGGTCGCTCATGGTCGGGTTCCTTGTGCTGAAGTGCAGCAGACGTTACTCATCCGCACCGGTCAGGTAAAGCACGATGACTGACTGGCTAGTCAGCGATTGCGGCAGTTTGGGCTATGGCGGCGATCAAGATCGCCAATTGGGCTGCCCGATCTCTGTGCACTTAAGGTCGGCACTCTATAAAGGAGTGACCGATATGGCTGGTTTAATCCGACTTATCAGATGCTGGCGCGCAGCACTGGCTTTGCTGCTGTTGGCCGGCATGCTCTGGCTGGCGAGCAATCAACACAGCCAAAGCCCGGCCGGTGTGCTGGGGCTGTTCGGCTTCGGCCTATTTATCTCCCTGGGCTTTATCCTGTTCGGCCAGCAACGCTTCGAGCCGATCTCAGCCAAGCCCTCGGGTGAAGACCAGCACCTGGCATAAGCGCATGAATTTTTTGAAAAAAGATTTTGCCTTTGGCAAGCTGTTCGGCTAGATTAGCGCGCCTCGACAGACAGCAATGCTTGTCGATACCCGGTGAAGTGTCCGAGTGGCTTAAGGAGCACGCCTGGAAAGTGTGTATACGAGAAATCGTATCGAGAGTTCGAATCTCTCCTTCACCGCCATACGAATTGACGAAAAAGCCCGACCACGTGTCGGGCTTTTTCGTTTCTGACGTTTGCTGACGGTTCAGCCGCCTTTAAGGTGTGCTCAGTACATAACGGAGCAGCGCATGCGCGTCACTTGGGACATTTTCTGCAGCGTTGTTGATAACTACGGCGATATCGGGGTGACCTGGCGGTTGGCGCGGCAGCTGGTGGCCGAGCATGGTCTGGCGGTGCGGCTGTGGGTTGATGACTTGGGGGCGTTTGTGCGCCTGTGTCCGCAGGCAGATGCGCAGGCGTTGCGGCAAGTCCAGCAGGGCGTTGATGTCTGCCTATGGCGTGCCGAGTGGCAGGCGGTTGAGTCGGCGGATGTGGTGATCGAGGCGTTTGCCTGTGAGTTGCCGGCTTCTTATATAGCTGTGATGGCGCAGCGTTCGCAGAAACCGCTCTGGCTCAACCTTGAGTACTTGAGCGCCGAAGACTGGGTTGAGGGCTGTCACGGCTTGCCGTCATTGCAGTCCAACGGCTTGTCGAAGTTCTTCTTCTTTCCCGGATTCACTGCAGGCTGCGGCGGCTTGCTGCGTGAGCGCGAGCTGCTGGTGCAGCGCCAGGCGTTTCAGGCGGATAGCGGTGCCCGCGAGGTATTTTTGCGCAGTATTGGCGTAACGCCGTTGCCTGGGTCGCGGCTGATTTCTCTGTTTGCCTACGAGAACGCTGCGCTGGCCAGCTGGTTGGATGTGCTGGCTGTCGACGCGCAAGCCAGCCAGTTACTGGTGCCGGAAGGGCGCATTCTGGCGGATCTGCAGGCCTGGCTCGGCTGCACAGGCATGCGCGCGGGGGATGTGCAGCAGCGCGGTCAGCTGCATATCCAGGTGCTGCCGTTTATCCCGCAGGATCAGTACGACCGGCTGCTGTGGAGTTGTGATTTCAATGCGGTTCGCGGGGAGGATTCCTTCGTCCGTGCGCAATGGGCCGGGCGGCCGTTGCTCTGGCATATCTATGAGCAAGCGAACAACGCTCATCTGGAAAAGCTCGACGCTTTTCTGGCTCTCTATAAGGAGGGCTTATCAGCGGATGGGCAGCGTGCTCTGGTCGAGCTGTGGCATGCCTGGAATACCGGTCAGTCGGTCAAAGAAAGCTGGAATCAGCTGCTACAAGGCTGGCCAGAGCAGCAGGCATACGCCGAGCAGTGGTGTCTGCAACGGGCCTCTCAGGCCGATCTTGCCGAGGCGCTGGTGCAGTTTTACCTAAATTGGCTATGATACGCGGCCAAGAATTTTGTAATTCCATCCAAACCCGGATATTCGTATGAAAACCGCACAAGAAATGAAGCCCAACAGTGTGGCCCTGATCGACGGCCAACCTTGGCTGATCCAGAAGGCCGAATTCACCAAATCCGGTCGTAACAGCGCCATCGTTAAAATGAAGTTGAAGAACCTGCTGAGCGGCTCCTCGACTGAAACCGTGTACAAAGCCGACGACAAAATGGAGCCGGTGATCCTTGATCGCGTAGACGTGACCTACTCGTACTACAGCGAACCGAACTACGTCTTTATGGACCAAGAGTTCAACCAGTACGAGCTGAACAAAGACGATCTGGAAAGCGTAATGCCGTACATCGTTGATGGCATGACCGACATCTGCGAAGCCGTATTCTTCGAAGGCAAAGTGGTTTCGGTTGACCTGCCGACCACCATCGTTCGCCAGATCACCTACACCGAAGGTTCCGCCCGTGGCGACACTTCCGGCAAGGTGATGAAGCCAGCCAAGCTGAGCAACGGCACCGAGATCAAAGTCGCTGACTTCTGCAACATCGACGACTGGATCGAAATCGACACCCGTACCGGTGAGTACAAATCCCGCGCTAAAGCTCCGGTCTAAGATCGGCTTTAATCGCGTGAGAAATAGCCCGACCTTGAGTCGGGCTTTTTTATGGCTATGTCCCAATAGCGTGTTGCATGGTTCTCCCTACCGCCTCCTGGATACAGTGAACCGGCTGAATACGCTGCTGATAACGCTCAAGCATGCGGCGCCAGCCCAGGTAATTCGGGAGGTAGCGGGTGGGGACACCATGAAAGCGAGTCATCCAGCTCTTTAGGCGGCTGTGGTAGGCATTAACGTTCTGAATGTGGAAAGCGCCCTGCCTTACCCGCTCGCCAGGACGCGAGTGAACTACATGGTGAGTAATGCCCTGGGTCCGGGCAAAGTTTGCGTAGACCGCAGCGCCATCACTGCACAGTACGGCTTCCCGGTCGATCAGCGGCAGTAAGGCAGCTCGCACATGCTCTGCATCGAGCTTTTCCAGCTTGAAGTCTGCGGTATGCCCTCGCGATCACGCACCACCATGACAGGAATCTGATCCTTGCCCGTGCCGCGCGTTTTGCCCACGCCGCCCCTTTTGCGGGGGGGGCTCTTGGCAGATTGCGCTGCCCCTTGAAGGACTCCAGAAAAAACGTCTCATCGACCTCAACAATGCCCGTTTCATGTGCTGCATGGTGCTGGGCCGCGCAGGCCAAGAAGCGGTGGCGCCAGAGAAAAGCTGTGTTCTTGCTGATGCCGCAC
>DASRUM010000015.1:0-12410 GCA_035655415.1 Pseudomonas sp. | reverse complement strand
GGCTGCGTGATCGGTGCGATTGCCGCCGGGGTTTATCCGCTGGCGCAGCTGGGCCTGCTCGATGGCTACCGTGCTTCGGTGCACTGGCGCTGGCAGGATGATTTCACTGAACGCTTCCCCAAGGTCATCGCCACCAGCCATCTGTTCGACTGGGACCGTGATCGCTTGACCGCCTGTGGCGGCCTGGCCGTGCTTGATCTGCTGCTGGCCTTGTTGGCCCGTGACCACGGTGCCGAATTGGCCGGTGCGGTATCCGAGGAGTTGGTAGTCGAGCGTATCCGCGAAGGTGGCGAGCGCCAGCGTATTCCGTTGCAGAACCGTCTGGGCTCCAGCCACCCCAAGCTGACTCAGGCCGTGTTGCTGATGGAAGCCAATATTGAAGAGCCGCTGACCACCGACGAAATCGCCCAGCATGTCTGCGTATCGCGCCGCCAGCTGGAACGGATCTTCAAGCAATACCTCAATCGCGTGCCCAGCCAGTACTACCTGGAGCTGCGCCTGAACAAGGCGCGCCAGCTGCTGATGCAGACCAGCAAATCGATCATCCAGATCGGTCTGTCCTGCGGTTTCTCATCCGGGCCGCACTTCTCCAGCGCCTACCGTAATTTCTTCGGCGCTACGCCGCGCGAAGACCGCAACCAGCGGCGCAGCAATAGTCCATTTGAGTTGACTTCTACGCCAATCGAACGCGGCTGAAGCGCAGCGAGTGGAACGAGTCATCGTCGCCGAAAGCGTCAGGCTGAGCCCTTCGATGCCCGTGCGCTTTGCTGGTGCCGCCAGCTACGCGCCAACCAGCGCCAGGTGATCCAGCCGGCAGCGGCGAGGTAGACCAGGCCGCCGGGCACCCACATCAACAGCCCCGCCAGTTGCTGATCGGCCAGGTCACGCTCGGCCCCATAAAACGAGCTCGTGCCGAACGTCAGCAGGGCACCGAGCAGGCCGGTGTGCATCAGGGTCAGCAGTATCGCCAGCAGCGCCTGCGGCACCTGCCGCGGTGGCGCGCGCAGGCAGGCCCACCAGAACAGCCAGGCGCTGAACAGGAAGCTGGCGTGTTCGAGCATATGCGACCAGAGATTCTCCAGGGCCAGGATATACAGGCTGGGCGTATGCCAGATCCAGATCAGCGCGCCGTGCAGCATGGCCAGCGGCACGGGGTAACGACCGGCCCGCAATACGCCGCGCCATAGCGGTTGCAGCAGCGGCCCGCACACTGCGCGCCATTGCGGCAAGGGCCTGGCCAGTGCCCAGAGCGGGGCGATTACCAGCATAAACAGCATGTGCTGAAGCATATGCCAGCTGGTGCTGGTCTCGGCCCAGTCGTCCAATGGGCCGAATACCGCCAGTACCGCGATCAACATGGCCAGGTGTAGCCACAGCGCTTCCAGGCCGTGGGGCCGTACCCGTCGTGCGCCTAAGCCGTAAAGTACCCAGGCGGTGGCCAGCATCAGGGCGCTGAGGAGCAGTGGCACGCGCAAATTGAGTTGGTGATCCAGCAGGCCGTGGGCCTGCGCTGTTGGCATCACCAGCAACAGGCAGAGGGCGGTTATTACATGCATGGTGGCAGGCTCAGAATGGGCAAGGCGATGACCAGGGTGGCTACTGTGGCCACCCCATAGGTGCCGGCGGCGAGCAAGGCGACGAAGCGCTGGTGGCCTGGCGAGGGCTGCGGTTTCCCAGCGCGCCAACACCAGATGGCCAGCGCAGCAAGCGCCGCTGCAGTAAGCAGGGCGCTTACGCCAAGCAGAGCATTAAGCCAGTTCCATGGGCCTTGCTCGGGTTCAGGCGGGGCTAGCGCGCAGGCCACGGACAGGCCGCCGTAGAGGGCGACGAACCATAGACTCCAGAACACCAGGCCGAGTGGGATATGGCCGGGGTGATAGGGCGAGCGCAGGCCTTTCATCCGCTGCCTCCCCAGGTGCTCGGAAACAGTACCAGGGCGAAGTAGCTGCTCCACAGCACGCCGAGGTTGTAGTACCAGAGATGGCCGACCACCAGAGGTTCATAAGGCGCGTGGGCACCGACATAGCCGCAGTGCACGCGTATGGCCTGCAGGGCGCTGAGAGTGGCCGCTAGAGCGCAGTGCAGCAGGCTGTAGATCAGCACCACCACAATCACCGCGTCGTGGGCGGTTGCGCGCGGTGCCAGCTCGCCGCCGAGCAGCGTCCACAGCAGCAGGCCGGATTGGCCCAGACCCAGGCAGGCAACCAGGGCCAGATGGCCGCGTAAGCCTTGAGCATTGCCGTGGCGCAAGCGCTTGATCGCCCTTGCCTGCCACCAGGTCGCCAGGCTCAACAGCACGGCGCTGGCCAGCAGCAACCACTGGTTGAATGGGATGTGCTGCGGCATCTGCCAGTTCGGCGCCACCGTCCATAGGTAGAACCAGCCGAACAGCAACGCCAGGTAGAGCGCGCCATTGGCCAGCAGCGTTACGCCCATGCCCCATAAGCCGGGGCCATCCAGGGTGCGCGAGTGCAGCGGGGGCTCGCCGGGCTGGACCCTGGCATCGGGCGCTGCCAGGGGGTGGGTGCCGTTTTCCCAGCTCCAGCGCAACAACGTCAGCACCGCAGCGGCAAAGAATACGGCGGCCAGCCAGTAGACCTTGACCAGCAGGCTGATGCACATCGCGGCAATAAACAGCGCGGCAATCAGCGGTATCCAGCTATTGCCGGGCAGGTGAATGATCTCGCGTACCTTGCCGGTCAGCGGATCGGTGCCCCAGGTCTCGCGCCGACCATGATCGACCACCGCCAGCTCATGTTCGCCACGGGCGATGCTATCCGGCAGCCCGGGGTTATCCCAGAGCGGGTGGCGACTGTGAATCGCCGGCAGGCTGACAAAGTTGTAGGCGCTTGGCGGCAGGCTGGTGGCCCATTCCAGGGTGTCGGCGCGCCACGGGTTGACCTTGGCCGGCTGGCCGAAGCGAAAGTGCAGGATGATGTCCAGCAAGATGGTGGCAACGCCGATGGCCATGATAAAGCTGCCCACGGAGGAGATCAGGTTGGGGATGTCCCAACCCAGGCCGGTTTGATAGGTGTAGATGCGCCGCGGCATGCCGATCAGGCCGGTCCAGTGCATGATCAGAAAGGTGACGTTGAAGCCGATAAACACCAGCCAGAAGCCCCACTTGCCTAGACGCACCGAGGGCATGCGCCCGGAGAAGTGCGGCAGCCAGTAGTAGATACCGGCCATCATCGGAAAGAACATGCCACCGACCAGCACGTAATGCATATGGGCGACCACGAAATGGGTGTCGTGCACCTGCCAGTCGAACGGCACCAGCGCCAGCATCACGCCGGTCAGGCCGCCACAGACGAACACGATCAGAAAACCCACCAGCCATAGCATCGGCACGTGGTACACCGGTTTGCCCTGCCACAGGGTCGCCAGCCAGGCAAAGACCTGCACCGCGGTGGGGATTGCCACCAGCATGCTGGCTGCGGAAAAGAACAACTGAGCCAGCTGCGGGATGCCCACGGTGAACATATGGTGGACCCACAGGCCGAAGCTGATAAAACCGGTGGTCAGCACACCCAGCACCACCCAGCGGTAGCCTACCAGTGGGCGCTGGCAGAACACCGGCAGCAGGGTCGAAACGATGCCGGCCGCAGGCAGGAAGATGATGTACACCTCGGGGTGGCCGAACAGCCAGAACAGGTGTTGCCAGAGGATCGGATCACCACCACGGGCGACCTCGAAGAACGGCATGCCGGCGGCGCGCTCCAGCTCCAGCAGAATCGAGCCGAGAATCAGCGGTGGAAAGCCGACCACGATCATCATCGCCATCACCAGGATGTACCAGGCGTAGATCGGCATCTTGTGCAGCGCCATGCCGCTGGCCCGGGTGCGCAGAATCGACACCACCAGCTCGACCCCGGCACTGACTGCGGATATCTCGACGAAGGTAATGCCGATCAGCCAGAAGTCCGAGTTTGGCCCCGGCGTATGGGCGGCGCTGGAAAGCGGTGTGTACATAAACCAGCCGGCCTTGGGCGCAAGGTCGAGAAACAGGCTGGTGATCAGGATAAGACCGCCGAACAGGTAGCAGTAGTAACCCAGCGCTGATAGCCGTGGGAACACCAGGTCGCGGGCACCAAGCATCTTCGGGATCAGGTAAACCGCCATGCCCTCCATCATTGGCACGGCGAACAGGAACATCATCACCGTGCCGTGCATGGTGAACACCTGGTTGTAGACGTCCGGCTCCATAAACTCATGGTTCGGCAGCGCTAGCTGGGTGCGGATCAGCATCGCCAGCAGGCCGCCGAAGAGAAAGAACACCGCGCCGGTGAGCATAAAGCGCAGGCCGATGGTGGTGTGGTTGACGATGGTCAGGGCGCGCCAGCCCTTTGGGTTGCCCCACACCGCATTGAACTGGTCGTGCAACTGATCCGGGTCGGTGGCCGGCGCGTGGTTTCGGCTGCTCAAGGTTCTAGGCCCTCTAGCCAGGTGGCGATGGTGTGCAGATGCGCGGGGTCGATATCGTCATGCAGCGGCATGGCATTGCCCGGTTTCAGGCGTTGGTGTTCGCGCAGCCAGGTGAGGATGGCGCCGGGTTCATTGGTCAGCACGCCACTGCCCAGGGTCGGCCGCGAACCCAGGTCGGACAGGTCCGGCGCGCGCTGGCCGGCGCTGACCCCGGCCACGCGGTGGCAGATGCCGCAGCGCGTGGCATAGATTTCCCCCGCAGCGCCCGCAGGTGGGCTGATCTGTGCGTTCTGCCGGCCACTGAGCCAGGCGTTAAAGCCGTCCTCGGCGTGGGCCTGTACATGCAGAATCATATGGCTGTGCTGGGTGCCGCAGAATTCCGAGCACTGCCCGCGATAGATCCCGGGCTCGTCGGCCTGCAGACGGATGCGGTTGTGCCTGCCAGGGATCATGTCGATCTTGCCGCCCAGGCGCGGCACCCAGAACGAATGGATCACATCGGCGCTGCTGACCTGCAGATCCACCGGGCGGCCGGCCGGAATATGCAACTGATTGGCGGTGACCACGCCGCTGTCCGGGTAGCGCACCTCCCACCACCACTGATGACCGGTGATCTCGATGCGCAGCGGCTGTTCGCCCAGCAGCGGCAACGGCAGCATGCGCTCGCCGATGGAGCCGCCGAAGAACAGCAGCACGGTGATGCTCAACCCAGGCAGCAGGAGGCCGCCGCCGACCAACCAGCGCAGGTTGATTCGCTTGGCCTGTTCGGGCGTGATTTCCTGCGGCGTGCGGCGCATGGCGTAAATCCACAGCGCACTGACCACCAGCAGCACCAAGCCGGCAAAGCCGCACATCAGCCACCATAGGAGCGCCACCTCGCGGGCCATGGGCCCAGCCGGATCGAGCGCCGATTGCGGCCCACTGCAAGCAGAAAGAATGGGAACTGCCAGAGCCGCCGCGGTCAATTGCACTAAGGGCGCGCGACGAGCGCAGAACCCGCCAACCTGATCAAGGCCTCCCGGATGACTGATAAAAACGATTCGATTTTCAGCCGCGCCGCCATTGCCGGTCACCCGTTGCACCCGATGATGATCCACTTCCCCGTAGCGGCGTTGCTGGGGTTGGTCGCCAGTGACCTGGCCTACCTGTGGAGCGATGACCCGTTCTGGTGGCGTGCCAGCCTCTGGTTGGCCGGTATCGGTTCCCTGGGTGGTTGGCTGGCAAGCCTGGCCGGCTTGATAGACCTGCTCACGGTTGAGCGCATTCGCCTGAAGATCACGGCCTGGTGCCATGCAATCATCGCCGTGATGATGCTCTCGCTGGCCACGCTCAACTGGTTGCTGCGCTACCAGGGGCTGGATGGCATGCAGCTCTGGTGTTTGTACCTGTCGCTGCTGACCGCCGGGTTGATTGCCCTGGCCGCATACCTCGGCGGGCGCCTGGTCTATGAACAAGCGGTCGGCGTTGAGGTGAACCTCTGATTTCGCCGCGGCGGCGCTGGGGGCGGGCACGTTCATAGATCGCGTCGATTCCTCCTTCAGAATGCGGGTTTAGCCAGCACCAGCCAGAGCGTGGCGGTGATCAGCACGACCAGCAGTGCGCCTATACCCAGGCAGTGGTGGCCAATGGCGCGCGCCGGGGTGCGTTCGATACGCAGAATCAGCACCCCACACAGCGCATGGCACAGCACCATGCCGGCGACAGCACTGAGCTTGAGAATCAGCCAGGGATCGAACACCGACTCGCGCACAAACAAGAGCGTGCCCGAGCCGATGGCCAACAAGGCCGCTGGTGTGGCGACTAGGGTGAAGACCATGCGCGTCAGATGAGCGTGATCGCGGTAGAACAACGCCTCGTTGCTACGGGTGCCGGCCGCGATCAGCGCGGGAAGGTAAAGCAGAGCGCCACACCAGCCGATCAAGGCAATGAAGTGCAGCAGTTTGAGTAGCGGCATAGCTGCCCCGTGCATTGCTGGCCGCGGTTGCGGACCACGTCCGTTGTTTCCCTGTGACTATCGAATCGCCGCTGAGGTTCGACTGTTTTTTCGGCGGCCTTGTGCGCGAAGCCCAATCAACCGCGTGCCAAAGCCTGTTGGCGTGGCCAGTGGCTATTGGGCGCTTAGGCAGGGAGAGGTTGGGGCGGGCGGGGCGCCGTTGGGGTGCAATGCGACGAAGCCCAACGAGACAGCTGCAATCTGCTGGGCTTCACTGGGCGCAATCGATACGAGCCTTGCTATTGCCGCTGATTACTCAGGGTTTGTCGGTTTGCCTTGGAAACAGCGGGTTGCCGCAGCGGCTGCAGAAGGCGGCGCTGTGCTCATGAGTGCTTTTGGCGCAAGTTGGGCAGTCATGCATCATCTGGCCGTCGCCGCGCATGGCGTTGGCCAGTTCGGCGGTGAAGATACCGGTGGGCACGGCGATGATTGAGTAACCGGTGATCATCACCAGGGTCGACAGCGCCTGGCCCAGCGGGGTTTTCGGGACGATATCGCCGAAGCCGACGGTGGTCAGAGTAACCACGGCCCAGTAGATGCCCTTGGGAATGCTGGTAAAACCGTGGGCGGGGCCTTCGATCACGTACATCAGGGTGCCGAACACCGTAACCATGGTGGCGATACAGGCGAAGAACACGATGATCTTCTGTTTGCTGCCGCGCAGCGCGGTCAGCAGAAAGTTGGCCTGGCTAAGGTAGGGGCTGAGCTTGAGCACGCGGAACACCCGCAGCATGCGTATTACCCGGATGATCAGCAGGTACTGCGCGTCGGCGTAGAACAGGGCGAGGATGCCCGGCAGGATCGCCAGCAGGTCAATCAGACCGAAGAAGCTGAAGGCGTAGCGCAGCGGTTTTGGCGAACAATACAGGCGCACCACGTACTCGATGGCGAACAGCGCGGTAAAGCCCCATTCAAGCCCCGCCAGCAATCCCGCGTACTGGCTGTGCACACTGTCGATGCTGTCGAGCATCACCACCACCAGACTGGCCATGATGGCCAGCAGCAGGTAGCGGTCGAAGCGCTGTCCGGCCGGCGTATCGGTGTGAAAGATGATGCTGTACAGCTTTTGCCGCGTGTCCATGGTGGTCTGGCTGCTCCGTATGCGCTGTTCGCTGATCGCTGATCGCGCGAACAGGCAGCCTAGGGAGTTTTATCGTGACGATGCAAGTCTTTGCCCTTTTTGAGCGGCAGCGGTGTGCAATCGGCCGCAGCTTTGTGCAGTAGACGCAGGGTGGCACTGACCAGCCAGCAGGTGAGGATAAACGGCATGGTCAGGGCAGGCAGACCCAGAGCGCTGAAACCGGGTTGCAGCACCAGCGCCAGGGCGATGCCGAGGGCCGGTAGCCAGGGGCGGCGATGCACCTGGCTGAGCGCGATAGCCGCCAGGGCTGCGTTATAGCCATACAGGCCGGTGAGGGCGCTGTGCTGTGGCAAGCCCTGATACAGCGCCAGAGCCAAGCCGCCAGTGGAGCCCAGTAGCGCCCAGCAGGCGGCGCGCCGATCCGCCAACAGCAGGCCGATTAGCAGGCAAACGCCGGCCAACGGCTGATCGAGAAAAATCACCTGACCCAACCCGCGTGCCATGGCGATCAGACTGGCCCACCAGTCGAGTGGTTGCGCCTGGCTTGCTGCGGCCGGCTGCAACTCCAGCTGCAGGACCGGAGCCAGCCACAACAGCAGCCAGCTCAAACCGACAAAGGGGAAGGTGAAGGCGGGTAGCCACTGACGCTCGCGCATGCGCTGCATCCAGGCGGCCAGCAGCAGGCTGGAAGCTCCGGCGCTGACGATGATCAGCAGCGGCAGCAACGCCGACCAGGCAAATTGCAGGCTGATCAGCATGCCCAGCAGAACCCCGTTGTAGCCATACAAACCGAGATCGATATCGGCTTTGGCATAACCGCGGCGCTGCGCGGTTAGTGTGCTGCTAAGGCAACCGAGCAGGGCGCCGCCGAGCAGCTGCGGCGCACCGATGGCAATCGCAAAGAGCACCAGCAAGCCGCAGCCGGGATGGGCTTGTAGAAAGATCTGGCTAAAACCGTTAAGCAGGGCGCGAGAGCCTTGCAAAGCATGAGGGGCGAGCGGTAATGGCGACATACAGACGAACCTGAGTAGACGATCACCAGGGCCATAAAAAGAGGCACCCACCGCGGGAACAGTGGGTGCCTACAAAACTGGCAAAGCCAGCGTGGGAGTTGCGTTCTGCGGCGGGGCTGGCGACCTGCCGCAGAGCTGGATCAGTGGAGGATTTCGATACGCAGGCTGTTGGTGCTGCCTGGTTGGCCGAACGGCTCGCCGGCAGTAATCACCACAGTGTCGCCGGTTTTCGCCAGCCCAGCCGAACGGGCGGTTTCCAGGGCGGTGCGGGTGACTTCCTCAACTTTGTGCAGGCGTTCGTTGACCACCGAGTACACGCCCCAGGCCACGCTCAGACGCCGCGCGGTATCCAGGCTCGGGGTCAGGCTCAAGATCGGTGCTTTCGGCCGCTCGCGCGAGGCGCGCAGGCTGGAGTTGCCCGACTCGGTGTAGTTGACCAGCACGGCCACCGGCAGGATGGTGCTGATGCGGCGGATCGCGCAGCTGATCGCATCCGAGGCAGTGGCTTCGGCTTGCGGGCGGCTGACATCGAGCTGGGCCTGGAAGTCCGGGCCGTTTTCCACCTGGCGAATGATCTTGCTCATCATCTGCACAGCTTCCAGCGGGTAGTCGCCGGAGGCGGTTTCCGCCGACAGCATCACCGCATCGGCGCCTTCGGCCACGGCGTTGGCTACGTCGGTGACCTCGGCGCGGGTCGGCGCCGGGGAGAAGCGCATGGATTCGAGCATCTGTGTGGCCACCACCACCGGTTTACCGAGCTGGCGGCAGGTGCGAATGATGTCGCGCTGGATGCGCGGCACGTTCTCGGCCGGCACTTCCACGCCCAGATCGCCACGGGCGACCATGATCGCGTCGCACAGCTTGGTGATCTCTTCCAGGTGAGTCACGGCCGACGGCTTCTCGATCTTGGCCATCAGAAAGGCGCGGTCACCGATCAGCTGGCGGGCTTCGATAATGTCTTCCGGGCGCTGCACGAATGACAGTGCCACCCAATCCACACCCAGTTCCAGGCCGAAGCTCAGGTCGCGGCGGTCCTTCTCGGTCAGCGGGCTAAGTTGCAATACTGCTTCCGGCACGTTGACGCCCTTGCGGTCGGACAGCTCACCACCGGCGATCACTTCGGTGATCACCGCATCGCTGTGCTTGGCGGTGACCTGCAGGCGCAGGCGGCCATCGTCGAGCAGCAGGCTCATGCCCGGCTGCAGCGCTTCGATGATTTCCGGGTGGGGCAGGTTGACCCGATTAACGTCGCCAGGGGTGCTGTCGAGGTCCAGGCGCAGGGTCTGGCCGCGTTGCAGATTGACCTTGCCCTCGGCGAAACGACCGACGCGCAGCTTCGGCCCTTGCAGGTCCATCAGGATGCCGATTGGGGTGTTTAGCTGCTGCTCGACTTCACGCACCCAGTCGAAGCGCTGGGCGTGATCGGCGTGTTCGCCGTGGCTGAAGTTGAGGCGGAACAGGTTGACCCCAGCCTCCACCAACTGGCGGATGTCGTCGATGGTTTTGATCGCTGGGCCAAGGGTGGCGAGGATTTTTACTTTCTTGTCGGCGTTCATTTGGCAGGGTTCTCAAGGATCAGAATGGCGCGAAAATCGTTGACGTTGGTACGCGTCGGCCCAGTGACGATCAGTTGATCGAGGGCGGCGAAGTAGCCGTAGCCGTTGTTGTTATCCAGTTCATCACTGCTGCTTAGTCCCAGCGCCGCAGCGCGGGCGTAGCTGTCGGGGGTCATGATGGCCCCAGCGTTGTCTTCCGAGCCGTCGATGCCGTCGGTGTCGCCAGCCAGGGCGTAAACCCCAGGCAGGCCCTTGAGGCTGTCGGTGAGGCTGAGGAGGAATTCGGCGTTGCGCCCGCCACGGCCATTACCGCGCACGGTCACCGTGGTTTCACCGCCGGAGAGAATCACGCAGGGGGCTTTGATCGGTTGGCCATGCAGGCGCACCTGTTTGGCGATGCCGGCATGCACCTTGGCGACTTCCCGCGATTCGCCTTCCAGATCACCGAGGATCAGCGTCGGCAAGCCGGCGGCGCGCGCCTTGGCAGCAGCGGCATCGAGGGATTGCTGCGGCCGGGCGATTAGCTGGAAGTGGCTGCGCGCCAGGCACGGGTCGCCCGGTTTGACGGTTTCCGAGGCTGGGTTTTGCAACCAGGCGTGCACGTTGGCTGGAATCTCGATGCTATAGCGGGCGAGGATCGCCAGGGCTTCAGCGGAGGTAGTCGGATCGGCCACGGTCGGGCCGGAGGCAATCACCGTGGCTTCATCGCCCGGTACATCGGAAATCGCGTAGGTGTAAACGCTGGCCGGCCAGCTGGCCTTGGCCAGGCGGCCGCCCTTGATGGCAGAAAGGTGCTTGCGCACGCAGTTCATCTCACCAATCGAGGCGCCGGATTTCAGCAGCGCCTTGTTGACCGCTTGTTTGTCTTTCAGGCTGATGCCTTCAGCGGGCAGTGCGAGCAGGGAAGAGCCGCCGCCGGACAGCAGAAAGATCACCCGGTCAGACTCGCTCAGGTTGCTGACCAGCTCCAACACGCGGCGCGCGACGCGCTCACCGGCGTCGTCCGGCACCGGGTGCGCCGCTTCGACCACTTCGATTTTTTTGCAGTTGGCGCCGTGCTCGTAACGGGTGACCACCAGGCCGGAGACCTCGCCTTGCCATTCCTGCTCGATCACTTCGGCCATGGCCGCGGCGGCTTTACCGGCGCCGATCACGATGACGCGGCCGCTGCGATCTTCCGGCAGGTAGTCAGCCAGAACCTGGCGCGGGTGGGCGGCGTCGATGGCGCTGGCGAACAGCTCGCGCAGCAGAGACGTTGGATTGAAAGACGGATCGATGGACATGGTGATCTCTCTTGGTCTGGATCAACTTCGATTCTAGTGCGCAGCGTCCGTTTGGCAGAGGCTCTGCATTAGAATCGATCCACCCGGCCGGCAGGCCGTGACACCGCCTGCCGGGCAGATCGAAAGGGTTGTTTCAGCGCGGCTGACCCCGCCCTGAAACCTGTTACTTACTCACCACGGATGTTGAAGTTGGCCATGTGTTCCAGGCCTTTGATCAACGCCGAGTGATCCCAGTTGCTGCCACCGATGGCCGCACAGGTGCTGAACACTTGCTGGGCGTTGGCGGTGTTGGGCAGGTTAAGGCCCAGCTCGCGCGCACCGGCCAGTGCCAGGTTGAGGTCCTTCTGGTGCAGGCTGATACGGAAGCCTGGGTCGAAGGTGCCCTTGATCATGCGCTCACCGTGCACTTCAAGGATCTTCGAACCGGCGAAACCGCCCATCAGTGCTTCACGCACCTTGGCTGGATCGGCACCGTTCTTGGCAGCGAACAGCAGGGCTTCAGCCACGGCCTGGATGTTCAAAGCAACAATGATCTGGTTGGCGACCTTGGCAGTCTGACCGTCACCGTTGCCGCCAACGCGGGTGATGTTCTTGCCCATGGCCTGGAACAGCGGCAGGGCGCGCTCGAAGGCATTCGGGCAGCCGCCGATCATGATCGAGAGGGTGGCCGCCTTGGCACCGACTTCACCGCCGGATACCGGCGCGTCGAGGTAGGCAGCGCCAGTTGCTTTGATCTTCTCAGCGAAGACCTTGGTGGCGGTCGGGGAGATCGAGCTCATGTCGATCACCACTTTGCCAGCGCCCACGCCTGCGGCAACGCCGTCGGCGCGGAACAGTACGTCTTCAACCTGCGGGGTATCTGGCACCATGATGATGATGAATTCGGCTTCCTGCGCCACTTCGCGCGGGTTGGCCAGGCCGATGCCGTTGTCGCCCAGCAGGTCGGCCGGGGCCTTGTCGAAGTGCTCGGAGAAGAACAGGGTGTGCCCGGCTTTTTGCAGGTTCTGCGCCATAGGCTTGCCCATGATGCCGGTGCCGATAAATCCGATTTTTGCCATG
>DASRUM010000014.1:0-24540 GCA_035655415.1 Pseudomonas sp. | reverse complement strand
GATGACCCCGCTGACCGTCGACGAGCCGACCGTATCCATGACCTTCCAGGTCAACGATTCGCCGTTCTGCGGTAAAGAAGGCAAGTTCGTTACCAGCCGCAACATCAAAGAGCGTCTGGACAAAGAGCTGCTGTACAACGTTGCCCTGCGTGTTGAAGAAGGCGACAGCGCTGACAAGTTCAAGGTCTCTGGCCGTGGTGAGCTGCACCTCTCGGTACTGATCGAAACCATGCGTCGCGAAGGCTTCGAAATGGGTGTGGGTCGTCCGGAAGTGATCATCCGTACGGTCGACGGCGTGAAGCAGGAACCGTTCGAAAACGTCACCATCGACACCCCGGAAGAGTCCCAGGGCAAGGTCATGGAAGAGATGGGCCTGCGTAAGGGCGACCTGACCAACATGGTGCCGGATGGCAAAGGCCGTGTTCGTCTGGAATACAACATCCCTGCTCGCGGTCTGATCGGTTTCCGTAACCAGTTCCTGACCCTGACTAACGGTGCTGGCATCCTGACCTCGATCTTCGATCGCTACGACACCATGAAGTCCGGCGACATGTCCGGCCGTCAGAACGGTGTGCTGGTATCGGTAGAAACCGGCAAGGCGCTGACCTACTCCCTGGAAACCCTGCAGGCGCGCGGCAAGCTGTTCGTTGAGCACGGTCAAGAGATCTACAACGGTCAGATCGTTGGTCTGAATAGCCGTGACAACGACATGGGCGTTAACCCAACCAAAGGCAAGAAGCTCGACAACATGCGCGCTTCCGGCAAGGACGAAACCATCGCCCTGGTTCCGCCGGTGAAATTCACCCTGGAACAGGCTCTGGAATTCATCCAGGACGACGAGCTGTGCGAAGTTACGCCCAAATCGATCCGTCTGCGTAAGAAGATCCTCGACGAAGGCGAGCGCACCCGCGCTGCCAAGAAAGCCAAGAACTGATACCAGTTCTAGCTAACTAAAAAGCCCCCGCCGGCGCGAGCCTGCGGGGGCTTTTTGTTGGCTGTCCCAGGGCGGTGTTGCAGGCCGCTTTTAATTCGTTAATTGCGTTTGAGGCTTGGCTAGTCCGGCAATTTGACCGTCCTTTTTCCTCCCTCGAACAGGTTCCAGCTAGAGAGGAACAGTGCCGCGACCAGCGGCCCGATCACGAAGCCGTTGAGGCCCAGCAGGGCCAGGCCGCCAAGAGTGGAAATCAGGATCAGGTAGTCGGGCATGCGGGTGTCCTTGCCCACCAGGATGGGGCGCAGGATGTTGTCCACCAGACCGATCACCAGCACGCCGAAGACGGTGAGGATCACCCCCTGCCAGAGGCTGCCGCTGAGTATCAGGTACACCGCCACTGGTAACCAGATAATGCCGGCCCCGACGGCGGGCAGCAGCGATAGAAATGCCATCAGCACGCCCCACAACAGCGGGCTGTAGATGCCAAGCGCCCAGAATATAAGGCCGCCCAGTGCACCCTGAACTGCGGCGACTACGACATTGCCCTTTACCGTGGCGCGAACCACTCGGGTGAATTTGATCTGCAGGCGGCGTTTGGTGGATTCGCCCAGCGGAATGGTTTCGCGAATTGTGCGCGCCAATTCCAGGCCATCACGCAGCAGGAAGAACAGCAGATAGAGCATGACGAAGAAGCTGACGAAGAATGCGAAGGTGCCCTGACCGATGGCGAACACCTTGGTGGCGAGAAACTGACTGCCGGCCATGGCCACGGTTGAAATCTGTTCGCGCAGGCCATCAAGGTCGGAAACGCCGATGCGGTCGAGCTGTTCTTGCAGCGTCGGCGGCAGCGCCCGGATGGTGCTGGTGACGTAGGACCCAATATCCAGTTCGCCCGACTCCAGCTTCTGATAGAGGCTGGCACCTTCGGCAACGACCGCTGAGGTGATAAATATCACCGGGAGGATGGCGACCAGCAGACATACGACCAGCGTCAGCAGGGCTGAAAGATTGCCCCGGCCGCCAATGCGCCGCGCCATGCGCCGTTGCAAAGGGGTAAATACCACCGCCAGCACCATGGCCCAGAAGACCGCACCGTAAAACGGCAGCAGTATCCAGAAGAAGGCTACTGTCACAAGGACGAGGAGGAGTATGAAAGCTTTCTGTTCGACGTTGGGAATCTGCATAGCCGCTTCACTGGAGAGTTATGTCTGTTAGTCCCCCACAATCTGAGCAAAGTTGCTTAAGGATTCTCTAAGCCCCGCTGTTGAAGTGTGGCTTGACGGCTCTTGGATACTGGAAGCCAGCCTCCATCATTCATCCAGGATGCAGCGGAGAGCTTTTATGCGTGACGAAGAATTCAAGGCGCTGTTCGCTCAGCAGTTGGCTGGCTACGACAGGCAATGTGCGGGCATGTCACCTATCCGCGATGCGTTGTACTTCATGCTCGATTCGCTGCTTATAAAACGCACCGTTACCGCATAAGTTTTTCCAGGGTGCCGGCCAGGCTGCTGGCCAGCTTGCGCCGCCAGGGCGCGCTGTCTGGGTTGGCCAGCACGCGGTCTTCAAGCGCGAAACTCTGGATGATCGCGTTGTAGCCGAGCCAGCGCAGCGGCTCCGGCTCCCAGCGCGGCAGGCGGTTGATCGGCTGGTCGCCTAGCACCCAAGGCTGGCGGGTCAGCTCGCTCTGCTGGTCGAGAATCAGGTCGGCCAGGGTGCGCCCGCCGAGGTTGCTCGCGCCCACGCCCTCGCCGCCGTAACCACCGGACAGGGCGATGCCTTGTTTGCGGTCCACCAGCATATGCGGGCGAAAGCGCCGCGCCATGCCCAGGTTGCCGCCCCAGGCATGGGTGATGCGTACCTGCTTGAGTTGCGGGAAGAGTTCGCCAAACAGGTCGCGGCGCAGGTCGCGCTCGTTCTCGCTGAGGTTGAAGTCGGTGCGCAACTGGCCGCCAAAGCGGTAGCCGCCGCGTGCGCCGAATACCAGACGGTCGTCGGCGCTGCGTTGGCCGTAGGTGACCTGACGGCTGTTCTCGCTGAAGGCCTGGCCGCGCTCGAGACCAATATCGGCCCAGACTTCTTTGGGCAGCGGCTCGGTGGCCACCAGCAGGCTCTGCACCGGTATTTGATGTTTGCCCAGCGGCGGCAGGCAGGCGGCGTAACCTTCCACGGCTGGGACGATCCAGTCAGCGCGCACGCTGCCGCTAGCGGTGCGCACCAGGCCGGTTTGCCAGTCGATCACTCGGCTCTGCTCATATAGCTCAACGCCCATGGCTGCTACGCAGCGCGCCAGGCCGCGCACCAGCTTGGCTGGTTGAATGGTCGCGCAGTGCGGGGTGTAGATGGCGCCGTAGGCGTTGGCCAGCTGCAGTTGCTTGCCGAGGTCGAAGGGCGTCAGCCAGCGGTAGTCGTTTTCATCCAGGCCCAGTGCACGCAATTCGGCTAGCTGCTGGCGCAGGCTGGTCAGCTGCTCGGGGTAGCGCGCGGCGCAATACAGCACGCCGGCTTTGCGGTAATCGCAGGCGATCTGTTCGCGCTGCAGCACGCTGGCGACTTCATCGGGAATGCCGTGCAGCAGGGCATAGGCACTCTGGCGCTCGGCACTGGGCTGGTCGGCGAGCAGGCGGTCTTGGCCGAGCAGGTTGCCCATCAACCAGCCGCCGTTGCGCCCGGAGGCGCCGAAACCGGCAATCTCGTCTTCAAGGATGACGATGCGCAGCTGTGGCGCCTGGCGCTTGAGGTAGTAGGCGGTCCACAGGCCGGTGTAGCCCGCGCCGATGATGGCCACATCGGCGTGCAGGTCTTCGGTCAGCGCGGGGCGGGCGGTCAGTGGTTCGTCCAGCTGATCCATCCACAGACTGAGGGAGCGCCATGGGGACATGCAGGTTGGCCTAGGTCGCAATCGGAGCGTCTAGGATAAACCAGTGGCGCGCGGGGTGAGCTCAGGCTTTGGGCTTATACGCGCAATAGCCTGGGCGCGGACCGATCTTCGGGTGATTACGGCACGTATCGGGGCGCTTGTCGTAGATCGTGCACAGGCGGGTCTTGCGGTCGAGGTAGTAGCAGTCGTTATTGCTCATGCGGGTCAGGGTGAAGATGCCCGACTTTTGATGGAAGCGTTCGACGATGCCGTCTTTCTGCAAGCGTTTGGCGATGTTCTTCAGCGGCTCGCTGCGTTCGAACTCATCGACCACGCCGATACGAATCAGGTCGTTCAGACGTGCCTCGACCGGCAGCGTGCAGCAGCTGGACATGCAACTGTGGCACATATCGGCGGTGTATTTGGCCCAGGTTTCCAGGCGGTCGAGTTCGGCGGCGGCAATCAGGTTGTTTTTCATCGGAGCAGGCATGCATCAGTTATGCGGCGCGCGATGATAGCGGCCTTGAGGCGTTTGTGAATGACTATCTGCCAGCTGGTCATATTTTGTGCGGTTGCGGCCGGGGCAATTTCTTACTGTGCTGTGATGCGTGCGGCATTCGTCTCTCTGGGTATGCCCCGGTCGGGCCCCTATACTGCTGCGCAGTTTGCGCCGGGTGCCGGGCAACAGGATGTTCGGGTTTAGCTGAATAGGAAGGCGCTGCATGCAATGGATTTTCATGCTGGTGGGCTTGGTGCTCGGGGCGTTGGCGGATGAAACGCTGACTGCCTCGTTGCTGGGTGCTCTGATTGGTCTGGGCCTTGGTCAGGCGCTCAAGCTGCATGGGCTGGAGCGCGAAAATGCCGCGCTAACGGCGCAGCTCAAGGCCTTTTCTCAACGCTTCGAGCAGGGCACAGCGGCGCTGTATGAGCGTTTGCTTAAGCTAGAGCAAAGCGCCATGCCAGCCCCTGAGGCGCCACCAACGCCGCAGCCGGTCAACTCTGTTGTCGAGCCTGTACCTGAGCCCATCGTCAGTGCCCAAGCGGCCCAGCCCGAACTGGACTGGACCCTGGATTTTGTCCTGCCGGAACCTGCTCCTGAGCCTGTCGCGCCTATGCAGGCTACGGCCGAACCGGCCGCTGCGCCAATCAAACCGCCGCCCGCTACGCCCTGGAAACCTGCTGAGCCGCGTCAGCCAACCTTGCTTGAGCGGGGCTTTACGGCAGCGAAGGACTGGTTGCTGGGCGGCAACACGGTGCTGCGCGTCGGTGTGGTGCTGTTGTTTCTCGGTCTGGCCTTCCTGCTGCGTTACGCCACCGAAGGCGTGGTGGTGCCGGTGGAGTTGCGTTATGCCAGCGTCGCCGCCAGTGCCGTGGCGCTGTTGGCTCTGGGCTGGTGGCTGCGCCTTCGTAACCCCAACTATGCGCTGATGCTGCAGGGCACCGGGATTGCCGTGTTGTACCTGACGGTGTTTGCCGCCATGCGCCTGCATCCGTTGCTGGACCCTGGCGTGGCGCTGGGTCTGCTGGTGCTGGTGACGGTGTTCTCGGCGATTCTGGCGGTCAAGCAGAATGCCTTGGGCCTGGCGGCCGTCGCAGCTTTGGGCGGTTTCGCCGCGCCGATCCTGACGTCTACCGGCAGCGGCAATCATGTGGCGCTGTTCAGTTACTTCGCCCTGCTCAATGCCGGGATCTTTGCCATCGCCTGGTTCAAGGCCTGGCGCCTGCTCAACCTGATCGGTTTTGTCGGCACCTTCGGCATCGGTTTCGCCTGGGGCATCCGCTCCTACACGCCGGAACTGCTGTGGAGCACCGAACCGTTTCTGATTCTGTTCTTCCTGATGTATGTGGCCATCGGTCTGCTGTTTGCCCGGCGCAAGCTGCGCGAAGCACTGGATGCGCCCGAGGATCGCGATGCACTGCTGCGTTGGGCGGCGCGTAAGGGCGACTATATCGATGCCAGCGTGCTGTTCGGCCCGCCACTGGTGGGTTTTGGTCTGCAGTTCGCCCTGGTGCAGCACATCGAATTTGCCGCTGCGTTCAGTGCCCTGGCGCTGGGGCTGTTCTATATCGTGTTGGCGCGGTTGCTGGTCGGCCGGACGGGTGATCGTGCTGTGCTGCTGGTGGAAACCTGCCTGGCGCTCGGTGTGGTGTTCGGCAGTCTGGCGATTCCGCTGGGCCTGGATGCGCGCTGGACCTCGGCCGCCTGGGCGGTGGAAGGTGCGGGTATCTTCTGGCTGGGCCTGCGTCAGCAACGCAGCCTGGCCCGGGCGTTTGCCCTGCTGTTGCAGTTTGGCGCGGCGCTGGCGTTTGCCATCGGCCTGCGTGCGGGCGAGCTGACCCTGCTGGATGGCGCGCCGCTGGGCGCGCTGATGCTTGGGGTGGCTTTGCTGTTCAGCTACTGGCAGTTGCGGCAGAACACGCAACACGCCAGCAGTTGGGAAGTGCGCGGGCTGCCGGTGCTGGCCTGCGCCGGATTGGCCTTCCTCTATCTGATTGCGCCGCTGTTGTTTGCCGCCCAAGGCACGGCGATCACCTGGGCGCTGGCCGGCCTGCTGACCTTGTGGCTGGGCTTGCGCCTGCAGGCGCGCAGTTTCCTGTTCAGCGCCTTTGCCGTGCAGTTGCTCGGTGGCCTGGTGTTTATGCTGGGCATGGCCGGCAACGCGGCCACTGGTATGGGCGGCTTCTCTGCCGGTTGGCAGGGCTTGCTGACCTCATCGCTGATTGGCTTTGGCTTGATCGCCGGCATGCTGCTGGCGGCCCGTGATCCGCAGGTCGGCGCGGATCGCCGCCTGCTGCGCGGCCTGTCGGTGGTGCTACTGGTGGGACTGGTGTTCCTCAACTTGGCGGTGCTGTTCGTCCTGCCCTGGGCTACGGCCAGCGCGGTATGGGGCGGCAGCGGTCTGTTGATCATCTGGCTCAGCCTTCACCTGCAGCAACGCGCCAGTTTTGTCTTCGGTCTGTTGTTGCAGGTGTTGGCGGGGCTGGTGTTTCTCGCAGTCAGCCCGCTGCTATTCGGCCAGCTGTCGGCCGAGGGGCTTCGGCCGCTGGCCCATGTGGATTTCTGGACGCCGCTGGTGCTTGGCGTCGCCGCCTTGGTCGGCGCCTGGCGCTTGCAACAGCTGGCGCGGCGCGAGGCGCCCAGCGCCCTTGGCAATTTCAGTTTGCTTGGTCTGGCGCAATTGCTGCTGGTGTGGGGCGCTGCCTGGTGGGCGCTGGCGCTAAGCAGTGAAGTGCTGCGCTTTGTCGCCGTTGAATGGCAGAGCAGCGCCTTGCTCGCGGTGCTGGCGGCCAGCGTCGCCCTGGCGGCATTCCTTGCGCCGCGCACGCGCTGGGCCGAACTGGCGCTGCTGTGCTGCCTGCTGACGCCGCTGGCCGGTGTGGTGCTGCTGCATGCCTGGCATCTGCACTATCACCCCGCGGCGCAGTTCGGCTGGCTGGCCTGGACGCTGCTGTTCGCTGTGCACTTCTGGGCGCTACGGCGTCTGGCTGCACAGTTGCCAGCGGGTGCACTGAGCGCGGCCCATGTGCTCGGCTGCTGGTTGCTGTTGGGCGTGCTGGCGCTGGAGTTGCGCTACCTGCTACTGGCGCTATCAGAGCATTACAACGCCTGGCGCTGGTTGGGTTGGGCGCTGTTGCCAAGTGCCTATTTATGGCTGATGGCCCCCTGGCAGATGACGCCGTCACGTCGCTGGCCATGGCCGCTGGCGGCCTATCCGCGTGAATACCGTCTGCTCGCAGCAGCGCCGTTGGCGCTGCTGATGCTTGGCTGGTTCTGGCTGGCCAACGTGGTCAGTGCCGGGGACGCTGAACCGCTAGCCTATCTGCCGCTGCTCAATCCGCTGGAGCTGGGCCTGCTGTTTGCCCTTGGCGCGGTGTTCGCCTGGGCGCGCATGGGGCTGGCCGAGTTGGGCGTGGATAGCGTACGCAGCCAGTGGCTGACTCAAGCTGTGACGGGGGCTTCGCTGTTTGCCCTGCTGACGGCTATGGTGATGCGCACGGCTCACCACTGGGGCGGCGTGCCTTATCAGCTGGATGCGCTGCTCGATTCGATGCTGGTGCAGGCTGGGCTGTCGATCGTCTGGACGCTGATCGCCCTGCCGCTGATGGTCCTCGGCAACCGGAGTGGCCGGCGCGAGCTGTGGTTGATCGGCGCGGCGCTGATCGCCCTGGTCGTGGCCAAGCTGTTCTTCGTCGAATTGGGTAATCGCGGTGGCCTGGAGCGCATCGTGTCGTTTATTGGGGTGGGTGTCTTGCTGCTGGTGGTGGGCTATTTCGCCCCCTTGCCGGCACGCAAGGCGGATGCGCAGCAGGCGCAGGAGCAAGCATGATCAGTCGTTTAATTCACCGCGTGGGCGGCGTTGCGTTGCTTGGTTTGTTGTGCAGTGCGCCAGCCCTGGCGCAGGAGCAGCCTGGCGACTATGCCATGCAGCTGCCGCTAAGCCCCAGTGGCGAAGGCCCCTGGTATAGCCTGGATGTGCCGATGGCGCTGCATTTCGCCGCGCGCTATGGCGATTTGCGTGACCTGCGGGTGTTTAACGCGGAAGGCCAGGCCTTGGCCTACGCGCTGGTAGCGGGGCAGGGCGAGTCGCGCGATAGCCAGCAGGAACAGGCGGTGAAGTGGTTTCCGCTGTATGCCGAGCAAGGCGACAGCAATGCTACGCCCAGTCTGCGGGTACAACGCAGCACCAGCGGCACGCTGATCGAGCTGCTCGAAGAATCGGATGCCGCCGCCAAGCCGGCGCAGCTGCGTGGCTGGCTGCTGGATGCCAGCGCATTGGACGAGCCGCTGGTGCGCCTGCAGCTGGACTGGAGCGGCGGTCAGGAGGGTTTTCAGCGCTTCAGCATCGAAGCCAGTGATGACCTGCAAGACTGGCAGCCTTGGGGCAGTGGTCAGCTGGCGCGCTTATCTTTCGATGGTGAGCGTGTCGAGCAGCGCCAGATCGAACTGCCGGGTAACAAGACGCGCTACCTGCGCCTGCTCTGGCAAAACCCGCAACAAGCACCACAGCTGACCGCAGCTAGCCTGCGTAGTCAGCGCAGTGACAGCGTGCCGGCACCACTGGTGTGGTCGCAGCCTCTGGCGGCGACGCGCAGTCCGGATGGCCATTATCAGTGGCAAATGCCCCTGGCCTTGCCGCTGGAGCGTGTGCACGTCGAACTCAGTCAGGCCAATAGCCTGGCGCCGATTCGTGTCACTGGTCGCAGTGAAGCCAAGGGTGCTTGGCAATCACTGGCTCAGGGCTTGCTCTATCGGCTGCCGGAAAATGGCGTGGAAATTCGTCAGGATGAGCTGCCATTGCCAGGCTGGGCGGTGCAGCAGTTGCGTCTGCAGGTGGATGAGCGGGGTGGCGGTCTGGGTGTCGAGCCGCCGCAGATCAAAGTCGCGGTGCGCGCTACCCAGTTGGTGTTTCTCCAGCGTGGCAGTCCGCCCTATCGGTTGGCGTTGGGGCGTGCGGGTGCCAAATCGGCCGCCTTGCCGTTGACCACCTTGATTCCCGGCTATCAGCCGCAGCGTCTGCAGCAACTGGGTACAGCCGAAGCGCAGTTGCAGATTGAGGGGCTGGCGCAGCAAGAGCAGGCAGTTGGCGAGAGCGACTGGAAACGCTGGGGTTTGTGGCTGGTACTGCTGCTTGGGGTAGGCGTGCTGGCGCTGATGGCGGTCAGTCTGTTGCGCCGGCCGAGCGCTGAATAGAGGCTGTTAGCAGAAATAAAGCCCGGCTACCTAACGGATTTTGCAGTATTGTTGGCACCTTCAATTGATTGGCGTTTGAGGTCAGGAAGGCCCTTGCGTATTTTTACCGTGCCCCGTCTAGGGCTAGTTCTCGTGCGTTTGCCCGACTCGATCGGTAGGCGTACACAGCCGTTTTCCCTGGCAGTACCCTACCGATGAATGCCTGCGGTGACTCCGCCTGGGCGCTTAGCGCCCCGGTGATCCTGACTTCTGTGGTCTGCGTGGGCGTGCTGCTGCTGGCGCGCTGGGTCACACGCCAACGCTATTTCCCCGGGCGCGAGAGCTTTATCGTGCTGCACCTGGCGAGTCTCTGGTGGTTGATCGCCGCGAGCCTGGAAATGGCTGCGCAAGGCCCGCAATGCAAGGTGTTCTGGGCCACCATTGCTTGGCCGGGCATCCTCACAACGCCCACCTTCTGGGCGATTTTCCTCTGGCAGTATGTCAACAGCGTGCGTCAGCCGCTGCCGCTGCGCAGCACCCTGAGCCTGGCTTTGGTGCCGTTGCTGATCTGGCTGATGGCCCTGAGCAACCCCTGGCATGGTTTGTTCTACGGGGCCGGTACAGCGCCGCTGAGTGATGAGCCGGGCGCGCCGATCCGCTATCAGCATGGGCCGCTGTTCTACGCCGCCGCCGCTTACGTCTACCTGTTTATGACTTTCTGCATGGGCGTGGTGTTGCGTGCGGCGCTCGTCAGCTATGGCGTGCATCGGCGGCATTACCTGGCGTTTGTCTTCGTCACGGTGGTGCCCTGGGTCGCCAATATCAGTTATGTAGTGTTTGGCTGGATGCTGTTCGGCTTCGACCCGACACCGTTCAGCTTCGCCTTTACCCTGGTGGCATTTGCCTGGCTGATCGTTGGTGTGCGGTTGTTCGACCTGCTGCCGGTGGCCCGCCATCTGCTGCTGGATGCCTTGCTTGATCCGGTGCTGGTGGTCGATGCGCAGTTGCGGGTGATCGAGGCGAACCCCGCCGCTTTGAAGTTGGCGGGCCTGCGCAGTGGCTGGCAGGGCCGGCAGCTGGCCGATTGGCCGATCCTCGGTGCGGATTTGCAACAGTTGCTGAGCCAGCAGACGCAGGGCGAGCATGATCGGCTGCTGACCCTGGCCAACTCGGCGCGATATTTCGAAGTGCGTATCCGCGCCATCGAGCGGGTGACCCATCGCGGCACCCTGGTACTCGGGCAGATGCTCTACCTGCGTGATGTCACTCAGCGGCATCTCAGCGAGTTAAAACTGGCCGAAGCACTGGCCCTAAGCGAAGAACGGCTACGTACCATCACCAACCTGCACGAGCAACTGCAGGAACAGGCACTGTGTGACCCGCTGACCGGGCTGTACAACCGGCGTTATCTGGACGAATTCTTTGCCCGTGAACTTGCCGTGGCGCAGCGCGAGCGCACGCCGATCTCCCTGGCACTGATCGATCTGGATCACTTCAAACAGCTCAACGACGAACATGGCCACCTCGAAGGCGACGATGTGCTCAAGGGCGTGGCTCAGCATCTGCTGGAGAATCTGCGCAGCTCGGATGCGGTATTCCGTATTGGTGGCGAAGAATTCCTGTTGATCCTGCCGCGCGCCGATGCCCCTGAGGCTCGCGCGCGTCTGGAAACCATCTGCCGCGAACTGGCCGCGCACCCGCTGCCGACCCGTGGCGGTGCGCGCTTTGTAACCCTGTCCGCCGGCCTGGCGCTGTGGCCAGAACAGGGCCTGGTACTCGACGAATTGCTGCAGGTGGCTGATGCTGCGCTTTATCAGGCCAAGCATGCGGGGCGTAATAGGGTCTGCAGTCTGGCCTAGCCCCAGGCAGCCCCTTCCATCCAGTGCTAAGGCGCTTTCCCCGCTAAAGGGTTAAACTGCGCGCGATTTCATTCCCTCCGGAGCCATCCATGTCCCGCGTTACTCTCAGCCGCTACCTGATCGAGCAGACCCGCAGCAACAACACCCCGGCCGATCTGCGTTTCCTTATCGAAGTGGTCGCACGGGCCTGTAAGGAAATCAGCCATCAGGTATCCAAGGGCGCACTGGGCGGCGTGCTGGGCAGCATGGGCACCGAGAACGTGCAGGGCGAGGTGCAGAAGAAGCTCGACGTGATTTCCAACGAAATCCTTCTGGAAGCCAACGAGTGGGGCGGTCACCTGGCCGGCATGGCGTCGGAAGAAATGGACAACGCCTACCAGATTCCCGGCAAGTACCCGAAAGGCGCCTACCTGCTGGTATTCGATCCGCTGGACGGCTCCAGCAACATCGACGTCAACGTTTCGGTCGGCACCATCTTCTCGGTGCTGCGTTGCCCGGATCGCAATGGCAATGAAGGCGACCTCGGTGAAGAGGCTTTCCTCCAGCCGGGCACCGAGCAGGTCGCTGCCGGTTATGCGATCTACGGCCCGCAGACCATGCTGATGCTGACCCTCGGTGATGGCGTCAAGGGCTTCACCCTGGACCGCGAACTGGGCAGCTTCGTGCTGACGCATGACAACATCAAAGTGCCGGAATCGACCAAAGAATTCGCCATCAACATGTCCAACCAGCGCCACTGGGAAGCGCCAGTACAGCGTTATGTCAGCGAATTGCTGGCTGGCGAAGAGGGGCCGCTAGGCAAGAACTACAACATGCGTTGGGTCGCCGCGATGGTTGCCGACGTGCATCGCATCCTCACCCGTGGTGGCGTGTTTATGTACCCGCGCGACAGCCGAGAGCCGGAGAAGCCGGGCAAGCTGCGCCTGATGTACGAAGCCAATCCGATGTCGATGATTATCGAGCAGGCCGGCGGCGTGGCCACCAACGGCACCCAGCGCATTCTCGATATCCAGCCGACTTCCCTGCACCAGCGTGTTGCGGTCTTCCTCGGTTCCAAGGAAGAAGTGCTGCGCATCAGCGCCTATCACCGCGAGTAAGTGATGAGCGCGCCCTGGCAGCCGTTGCTCGACTGGTGGTTCGGTGCGGCCGGCTGCGGTTCCGGTGTGACGGCTGCCGAGGTAGCGGCCAGTAGGACGGCGCTGTGGTTCGGCAAGCAGGATCGCCAGGATGATCAGGCGCGCGAGCAGTTTGGCGCGCTGGTCGAGCAGGCCCTGGCCGGTCAGTTGCAAGACTGGCAAGGCGAGCCTGAAGGCTGGCTGGCGACGCTGCTGTTGCTCGATCAGCTGCCCCGGATGATCTTTCGCGATACCCCGCGCGCCTTTGCCGGTGATGCGTTGGCTCGACCCTTGGCCCTGCACGGGCTGACCCAGGGCTGGGATCAGCAACTGCCGCCAATCCAGCGGGTATTTACCTATCTGGTGCTGGAGCATGCCGAAGACCTGGCGCTACAGGATCGGGCGGTGCGGCTGTTTCAGGTGTTGCGCGAGCAGGCCGTAGCCACCGAGCGCGAGCTGTTTGCCGGTTATCTGGACTATGCCGAGCGCCATCAGCGGGTGGTCGCACGCTTTGGTCGTTTCCCCCATCGCAATCAGATTCTCGGGCGCACTTCTAGCGTCGAGGAATCTGCCTTTCTGCTGGAACCTGGCTCGCGCTTCTAGCGTCGAAGCAGGCACGCTCGGTATTGCTATGCCAAGCTGGTGTTGGTTCTTTCCTCAGGAGTTTCCCCATGTCTCTGCGTGTCGTCGCACTACTCGCTGGTTGCCTGTTGCTGGCTGCCTGCAACAAGATCAATCAGGACAATTACACCCAGCTCAAGGCGGGCATGAGCAAGGATGAAGTCGAGAGCCTGCTCGGCAAGCCTGGTGAGTGCGCCGGCGCGCTGGGCATGTCCAGCTGCACCTGGGGCGATGAACAGCGCTTTATCAGCGTTCAGTACGCCGGCGACAAGGTCATGATGTTTTCCGGCAAGGGCTTGAAGTGATGCGCCTGCTGGCGGCGTTGGCCGCAGCGGCTGTGCTGGTGGGTTGTGCCAACTCCGGTACGGGCGTAGTGCCACCGAAGGCGGTGGAGGAAGTCGATCTGCAGCGCTACCAAGGCACCTGGTACGAACAGGCGCGTTTGCCGATGTTCTTTCAGCGCAACTGCGCGCAGTCCGAGGCGCTTTATGAGTTGCAGGAAGGCGGCACTATTGGCGTGACCAATCGCTGCCGCACATACGATGGCGAGTTGCAGCAGGTGCAGGGCCAGGCCGTGGCTCAGGTGCCGGGCGAGACCAGCAAGCTCTGGGTACGCTTCGACAACTGGGCCAGCAGCCTGCTGCCGGGGCTGACCAAGGGCGAGTATTGGGTGCTTTATCTGGATGACGACTACCAGAGCGCGCTGGTCGGTCATCCCAACCGCAAGTACCTCTGGTTGCTGACCCGTGATCAGCAGCTCAGCGCGCAAAACCGCGCGACCTTGCTTGAAGAAGCGCGCAGCCGTGGCTATGACACTGACGAGCTGATCTGGCGCAGCACGGATGCCGAGATGGCGCGGTAACCGTAAGGGCTGCTTATTTCTTGGCTTTCGGGCTCTGCAGGCGGATGCGCAGATGAGTGTCCGTCGTGCGGTGCTCGAACAGGCTGTCAGCCGGTGTGGGTTTGCCATTGAGCAGCGGTGGGCTGGCGGAAAAACCCACTGGTTCCAGTGGGATGCCGCGTCGGCCCTGGTCGAGTTGGCCGTTGCCATTGCGGTCCTGATACAGCTGAATGGCGTAGCGCCCGGACGGCACGCCAATCAGGCGTAGCTGGCCGTCGTCACTCTGCTGCTGACGCAACGGTTGTTCTGGCCAGCGTTTCTGCTCGCCGCTCACCAGCGCTGCATGCACGGTTCCCGTGGTCTGGATGCCGTCCACTGTGATCAGAATGTCGCCGGCCTGTGCGCTTGAGCCGACCAGTAGCAGCAAAAGGCCAGCTTGATAGCCGGCCTTCTTTACAGTTTGAAGAGTTCTCTGTGGCATAATCCGGGCCTTTCGCAGGAAGTGGCTGGCGATGCGTCAGGTCTTGATCGTTCATTTTTCGCAAACCGGCCAGCTAGACAGGTTGGCGCAGTCGGTCTGTGCCCCGCTGCAGCAGCACGGCGATATTCAGCTGGATTTTCTCCAGCTGCAACCCGCGCAACCTTACCCCTTTCCCTGGCCGTTTCTCGAGTTTTTCCGGATATTCCCAGAAACCGTATTGATGCGCCCGCAGCCTCTGCTGCCGTTGGCGGTGGATGCGAGCAAGCGCTATGACCTGGTGATCCTGGCCTATCAGGTGTGGTTCCTTTCACCGTCGCAGCCGATGACCGCCTTTCTCGCCTCGCCTGAAGCGGCGCAGCTGCTCAAGGGTACGCCAGTGGTGACCCTGATTGGCTGCCGCAATATGTGGCTGATGGCCCAGGAAAAGGTCAAGAGCCGGCTCACTGAACTGGGCGCGCGGCTGGTGGACAACATCGCCCTGACCGATGCCTGCGGCACCGCCGCGAGTTTTCTGGCGACACCCTTGTGGCTGTTTACCGGACGGCAGAAACCTTACAGCTGGGTGCCGCGCGCCGGTATTGATGAAGCAGAAATTGTCGCCGCCAGCCGCTTTGGCCAGGCTATGGCGCAGCGGCTGGCGGCTGACAGCCTGCCGATTGAGCAACCGATGCTGACCGGGCTTGGCGCAGTGCGAATTGATGAAAAGCTGATCGCCAGCGAGAAGGTTGGTAATCGTAGCTTCCAGTTATGGAGCCGCTTGCTGGCCGCTTTAGGCCCGCAGCAGAGCCGCCGACGCGGCGCCGGGCTGGTGGTGTATATCCTGTTTCTGTTGTGTCTGATCGTCACCGTAGTGCCGCTCAGTGCCTTGCTTAAAAAGTTGTTGGCGCCGCTGTTAAAAGAGCGCACCCAGCGTGAGAAGGCTTACTTTGCCGGCCCGTCTGGCGAGTGAAGTGACCCGAGGAAACCCCGTGGTACAACCTGTATTTATCAATCGCATCAGCGCCTTCCTGCCCCATGAGCCGGTCGACAATGAGCAGATGGAAGCGCGCCTGGGCCAGGTCGGCGGCAAGCCGTCGCGGGCGCGCAAGCTGATTCTGCGTAGCAATGGCATTCAGCAGCGTCACTATGTGATCGACCCGCAGACTGGCGCACCGAGCATGAGCAATGCCCAGGTCAGCGCCGCGGCGATTCGCGGCCTGCTCGGTGGCGATTTCCAGCTGGAAGATCTCGATTGCCTGGTGGCCAGCAGTGCCTCGCCGGATCAGGTGATGCCTGGCCATGCGGTGATGGTGCAAGGCGAGCTGGGCAATCCGCCGTGCGAAGTGGTCTCCACCGCCGGTATCTGCCTGTGCGGCATGACCGCGCTGAAATACGCCTGGATGAGCGTGGCCAGTGGCGAAAGCCGCAACGCCGTGGCCTGTGGCTCGGAAGTGGCCTCGACCCTGATGCAGGCGAGCAACTTCAGCGCCGAGTACGAGAGCCGCCTCGACGAGCTGGAAACCCACCCGGAAATCGCCTTCGAGAAGGATTTTCTGCGCTGGATGCTCTCCGATGGCGCCGGTGCTGTGCTGCTACAGAGCCAGCCGAACCGCATGGGCCTGAGCCTGCGTATCGACTGGATCGATATCTTCTCCTTCGCCGACCAGATGCCGCCGTGCATGTACGCCGGGGCGGAAATGGTCGACGGCCAGCTGCAGGGCTGGAGCCGCTATGAAGGCGCTGAGCGCAATCGGCGTTCACTAATGGCGATCAAACAGGACGTCAAACTGCTGAACGACAATATCGTCAAATACACCGTGGAGGAGACTCTGAAGCGCATCATGGCGCGGCGTGAGTTACATGCCGACTCGGTCGATTATTTCCTCCCGCACTATTCGTCCGAGTTCTTCCGCGAGCGTCTGTCCGTGGGCCTGGCCAATGCGGGTTTGCCGATTCCGCAAGAGCGCTGGTTTACCAACCTGACCAGCAAAGGCAATACCGGCGCCGCGTCGATCTTTATCATGCTTGATGAGTTGTTCAATTCAGGTAGCCTGCGCAGCGGCCAGCGTTTGCTCTGCTATGTGCCGGAAAGTGGGCGTTTCTCCAGCGCCTTTATGCAGTTGACAGTGGTTGGCCAGGACGGTGACAACACATGAAGCTTGATGAGGTTCCCCAGGATCACAGCTCCACTTACGGCGGCCACTGCAAACTGGTCTACGCCGTGGACGCCAGTGGCCATTATCAGGGCGCGCAGAGCGATGGCTGGGAGCCGGAAGCCTTCGCCACCCAACTGGCTGTAGCCGAGCTGCAGGAACAGGCCGCCGAGGCCGAAGCAGGCTGGCGGCGCGGAGAGCTGTCGCCGCTGAAGTGCCTGATGTACCACTATCGCCTGGATGAGCCGGCGCTCGCGCAGATTACCGGGCTGTGGCAATGGCGCATCCGCAGGCACTTTCGCCCGGCGATTTACCGGAAGCTGTCGGCAGGCATTCTGGCGCGATACGCCGAGGCGTTCGGCCTGCCCGTTGAGCAATTGATCTCCTATCAGAAGGGCATGGCATGAGCAGTTTTCAGCATCAACAGAGCGCCCACTGCGAAAGCGGGGTGATGGCCAGTCTGTTGACCCATGCCGGCCTGCCGATGAGCGAGCCGATGGCCTTCGGCCTGGCTTCGGGTTTGGCATTTGCCTATCTGCCGATCGTCAAGCTCAGCGGCATGCCGCTGATTGCCTACCGCATGCCGCCCAAGCACTTGATCAAGACCTTGAGCAAGCGCCTGGGCGCGAAGCTGCACACACGCACCTTTGGCAATCCCGAACAGGGCCGTCGTGAGCTGGATGCGGCGCTGGACAGCGGACGGCTGGCCGGGCTGCAGAGCTCGGTGTTCTGGTTGCCGTACTTTCCGCCGGAGATGCGTTTTCACTTCAATGCGCACAATCTGCTGGCCTATGGCCGCGAGGGCAATGAATACCTGATCAGCGATCCGGTATTCGAAGAACCGGTGCGCTGCGCTGCCGAAGACCTGCAAAAGGCCCGCTTCGCCAAAGGTGCGCTGGCCGCTAAGGGGCTGATGTACTGGCTCGACGATGTGCCACTGGAGCAGGACTGGAACAAGCTGATCCGCCAGAGCGTGCTGTCGACCACGCGCATTCTCGACGGCATGCCGCTGCCATGGATCGGTATTCGCGGCATCCAGCATCTGGCGGGGCGGATCGAAAAACTCGACCCGGCCCAGGCCAAGTACAACCGCCTGTACCTGACCCATATCGTGCGTATGCAGGAAGAGATCGGCACCGGCGGCGCGGGTTTCCGCTTTATGTATGCGAGCTTTCTGCAGGAGGCGGGCGAGAAACTGGGCGACCGCAACCTGCAGGAAGCCTCGGCACAACTTACCGCCATCGGTGACAACTGGCGTCAGTTCGCCTCGGCCTGCGTGCGCGCCAGCCGCAACAAGGGCGAGACACCAAACTTCGCGCCCATCGCCGAAAGCCTGCGCGGGATTGCCCTGCAGGAGCGCGGGTTGATGAAAGAGCTGGCGGCCTGGAGCAAGCGCAAGGGCTGAGGTCGGTCGCCGAAGTTGTAGGGTGCGCTGTGCGCACCTCAAGATGGGTGCGATGCCATCAGGTGCGCGCGGCGCACCCTACAAGCTGAACCGCTGCACCTCGGCATCTGCACTTAATTCGGCAAAACTGTTGGCGTACGCGCCAGCAGTTGGCCCTTCCAGCAGCACGGCTTGCACACAAAAATCCCCGCGCTCATCGCAGACCAGCAATAGTGCCTGTTCGATCAAACCATCCTGCAAATCCAGATTGGCCAGACTGAGCAACTGTGCCCAGACCTGCCCCCCTGCGCCGATAAACAGATTCGGCCCATCGATGCCCAGCTGCTGAGCGATATGAAAGCCCGCGGCGTTGCTTACGCTATTCACAAACTCGAAAGGCTTGGGCTGCTTGTGCTGCACGCACACCGCCTCCAGCAGTGCGCCCATGGTGGCCCGCGCCGGGTGGGCGGAAGCCAGGTACAGGCCGCAGTTGCTGCGTACCTGGCTTTTCAGTGGTGCGGCGGCCAACAGGCATTGCAGGATCAGCCGGTCGATGCGCCGGGGTGGGATGTCCAGCCACTGGCCCAGAGCGGCTTTCAACTCTTTATCGCTACTGGCGGCAAGGCCGTGGATTTCGCTGGCGGCGATTACCGGCATAAGGTCTCTCCCGTGCTGCAGCCTTGCAGAACCAGGCTGGCGTTATTGCCGCCGAAGCCGAAGAAGTTGGTTAGCAGCAGGCTGTCTGCCGCCAGGGTCTGTGGCTCTGCACTCAAGGGCAGCATGGCTTCGCTGGCGTAATCCACTGCCGGTAGCGGGCCCAGTTGCAGTGCCTGGAGCAGCAGCAGGCTTTCACTTAGCCCACAGGCACCCAGGGTATGGCCGAGCCAGGGTTTGAGCAGGCTCAAGGCCGGCATCTGTTCGCCGTAGAGCAGGCGCATGCCGTTGCTTTCGGCTTCATCGTTGGCGCTGGTCGCGGTGCCGTGCAGTTTCACCAGGTCGATCTGCGCCGCCGTGCAGCCGGCGCTGCGCAGCGCCTGTTGCATCACCCAGTGGATATGGCTGCCATCTTCGCGGGTGGTGGTCAGGCTGCTGGTGTCGCAGGCGCTAAAGCCGCCGAGCAGGCGTGCCAGTGGTGCGTCACCCGGCTCGCGGCTGAGCAGCACCGCAGCGTAGGCTTCGCCCAGCAGCAGGCCGTCGCGTTCGGGGTGGAAGGGCCGGTACTGGCCGCTGGGGCTGGTCAGCATCAGCGCGCCAAAACCCTGCATGGCGATGGTGCTGGGCGTTTCGAAACTCAGCACCAGGATGCGGGCGTATTGGCCCGCGTCGATCAGCCGGGCGCCATAAAGCAGGCCGTTGGCGGCGCTGGTGCAGGCGGTGTTCAGGGTAAAGGCGGCGGCAAAGCCCCAGCGCTGACGCAGCTGGTTGGCGAGCAGGTCGAGGGACGTTGAATCGTCCGGGCGAAAGCCCTGCTGCCGGCTGGTCAGAGTTTCCAGTTCGCTGATATCCAGGCTGGTGCTGGCGATGATCAGCAGGCAGTCGTCGAGTACCTGGGGATTTCTGCCGAGGGTTTCGCTCAGCAGGCGATCCAGGCGCTCGCTCAGGCTTTCGCCGGTTTTCGTGGCGTACAGATAATTGCGTGGCTCATGCACTTCATGCAGCACAAAGGGCTCGCCCTTTGGCGGCTGGCCGCTTTGCAGGGCCTGGGCGGCGCTGTGCAGGTCATCACCGAGGGCGCAGTGTAGGGCGGCGCGTTGCAGGTAGATCGGGGTCACTGCTGCTGCCTGATATAGGCGGCGATGCTGGCGATGCTACCGAGGATACGCCGGCCATCCTTGGCGCCCTCAATGCGTACGCCGTAGTGCTGCTGCAGGGCCAGGGAGACTTGCAGGGCGTCCAGGCTGTCCATGGCGATACGGCTCTTGGCGCCGAATAGCGGCTCGTCGTCGGCGATGCTCTGCCAGTCGATATCGTCTTCCTTGTCGCACTCGCGGATCAGCAATTGTTTGAGTTGTTGTTCTAGTAGTGAGTGGTCCATTGCGTGCGCTGTACTCGTCGGGTGAACAGAAGCAGCCCGGCTATGCCGCACAGCGCTGCAAACAGCAGCAGGCGCGCGCAATAGGGGGCGATGTCGGCCAGTGAGCCGTGGCCCACCAGCAGGGTGAGAAAGGCGTCGAGCGCCCAGCTCATCGGGGAGATTTCTGCCAACTGGGCCATGGCCGCCGGCATTACGCTTTTCGGCACCATGATCCCGCCAATCGCAGCTAGGAGGATGTTGATGCCGCCGCCGAGCAGCAGCGCCTGTTCGCTGCTGCGGGCCAATGCGGCCAGTAACAGGCCCAGGCTGCTGGTGGCCAGGGCGATGCTGATGGCTAATAGCGGATAGGCCGCGGCGCTGCCGGGCAAACTTAGGGCGGGCAGGCCAAGCAGCGGTAGGCCGTAGACGCCGATGCCCAGCAATAGAACGAACTGCAGCAGATTGATCGCCAGGTACGGCAGCAGCTTGCTTAGCACCAGGGTGCCGAGGTTCAGCCCTAGGCAGCGCAGGCGCAACAGGGTGCCGCTCTGCTGTTCGCGCTGAAAGCCGCCGGCCATGGGCAGCACGACGAAGAACATGCCGAAGATCAGCCATGCCGGCACGCTCAGTTGGGTGGCGTTGGCGCGGCCGCTAAGGTCGCCGCTGGCTAGTTGCTCCTGCTCATCGATCTGGCTCTGAGTACGTTGCTGCACCAGTTGCAGACGCTCGGCACGGCTTAGTTCTGCATCGACCACACCGCTGTCTTCCAGGTAGGCCAGCAGTCGGGTCTGCGCCAGGGCGATGCTCACCGCGCTGTGTAGGCGCTGGCGCGAGAGTTTGTCGAATTGCGCCGGGAAACTCAGGCTGGGGCCCTGGTGCGGGCTGTCCAGTAATTTATCGGCGAAGTCTGCGGGCAGGCGCACATGGGCCAGGCGTTCGCTGCTTTCGTCGAACAGCTGGCTGTCCGGCAGTTGCGCCTGCAAGGCTTCGCGGAAGAACTGGCTGGCGTCGTCGGGCGGCGCTTCGATAACCAGGCGCAGCGCCGGCGGTTTGTCCTGCATATAGCTGGACATGGCCCCGGCCATCAGCAGCAGAAACAGGGTCGGCATAATAAACAGCACGGCCAGCGCATGGGGGTCGCGCAGCAGCAACAGCACTTCCTTGCGCACCAATGCCAAGAGCCCTGCCCAGAGCTTCATAGCCGGCCTCCGTTAAGGCGTAGGTAGAGCTGCTCCAGCGAAGGGCGGCCGAAGCGCAGCAGGTTGGGCAGGCCATCCTGGGCGGCGACAAATTCGGTGATGGCCAGCAGCTGCTGGCCATTCAGGGATGCAATACGCAGGCCCTTGGGCAGCACTTCGGTGGTCAGTTGCAGGTGTGCGAGCAGTTCGCTCAGGCCGGTTGGCGGCGCGTCCGGCCATTCCAGCAGCAGGCCGTGGTCGTCGCCGAGCAGCTGGCGTTTGTCCAGATCCAGGCGCACCTGGCCTTCGTGCAGCAGCAGAATGCGCTGCGCCACCCGCTCGACTTCTTCCAGGTAATGACTGGTGTAGATCACCGCCTTGCCGTCGGCAGTCAGCTGCTCGACGGCGGCCAGCAGTTGTTGGCGGCTACTGGCATCCACACCAACGGTGGCCTCATCGAATAGATAGAGGTCAGCCGGTTGCAGCAGGCCGATGGCGAAATTCAGCCGCCGTTGTTCACCGCCGGAGAGTTGTTCGCTACGCCGCGCCAGCTTGTCTTCTAGGGCGCAGATATCGATGCATTGCTGCAGGCGTTGCCGGCGTTCGCTGCCGCGCAGGCGATACAGGTCGGCAAACAGTTCAAGGTTCTCACTTACCTTGAGTCCGGCATAGAAAGCCAGCTGCTGCGGCACCAGGCCGAGTCTGGGCTGGCCCTCCCAGCGCAGCTCGCCCTGTTGCAAGCCGAGCACGCCGCTCAGCAAGGAGAGCAGGGTGGTTTTGCCTGCGCCGTTGCTGCCGAGCAGCCCCAGACATTCGCCGGCCTGCAGCTGCAAATCGATGCCCTGCAGTGCGGGGCGGTTGGTGCCTGGGTAGCAGTGGCCGACGCGGCGGAGTTCAAGCATGGATCAACACCAGCAGCAGTTTGCCGTCGAGCAGCAGTTGTTCTTCGCTGTGGATACTGAAGGCATACAGCGCGCCGGCCGGGCTTAGCGCCTCCTGCTGGGCACTGACCTGCAGCGCGCCACTGCGCTGGGTCGGTTCATGGTGCAGCTGCAACTGCGAGAGCTTGCCAACCAGGGCCATTTCAATGGCACTGGCATCGCCGTATAAGGCACCATGCGCGGCGCACAATTGGGCCGCTGCTTCGAACAGCAGGCAGGGTGAGGCGTCGGTGCCAAATGTCTCGAGAAAGCGCCAGGCACTCAGGCCCTGAATACTCAGGCTGTCATGCGCCAGCAGGCCATCCAGCCAGAGGGCTGGGCCTTGGTGGGGCAGCAGGCTGTGGAGTTGGGTGCGATCCATTGCGGGCGGCCGAGGCAAAGAGGCCGGCAGTGTAACAGAGGGGCTGCAAGTCACGCAGCGCCTGGCTTTGACGGACTATCGAGCGGAGTGGGGGAAGGCTTTATGGCGTGGTTGCAAGGCTTGGCTTTTGTGCTGGGCACGCTGATGCTGCTGGCGCTGTCCTGGCGAGCAGTGCGCAGTCCGCAGTCCCATGGTTTCTACCGGTTCTTCGCCTGGGAGGCGATTCTGGCCTTGCTGGTGCTCAACGGGCCGGTCTGGTTTGTCGACCGTTTTGCCCTGCATCAACGCCTGTCCTGGCTGCTGTTGTTTGTGTCCTTGCTGCTGCTGTTTGCCGGCCTCTATCAGCTACGGCGTATGGGTCGTCCCGACGGGCAGCGTAAGGATGTCGAGCTATTTGCCTTTGAGCGCACATCGCAGCTGGTGACTAGCGGCATCTTCTGCCTGATCCGCCACCCGCTGTACGCCTCGCTGCTGTTGCTGGCCTGGGGCGTGGCCTGCAAGCAGCCCAATGGTTTGAGCCTGGTCCTGGCAATGCTAGCCAGCCTGGCGCTGTGGCTGACCGCCAAGCGCGATGAGGCTGAGTGCCTGCAGCAGTTTGGCGAGGCGTATAGGGACTATATGCAGCGCAGCAAAATGTTTATCCCTTGGGTGATATAGCACTATTCAACCGCTGAATAGGCTTTCGATTCACCCTTTTGGGTGAGGGTCGTGTGCGCGGGTTCTCATTAGTCTCCTTCGCTTGCCTGTAGTGGGCATCACAATAAGAAGGGGAATCCCATGAATCATCCATTGAAAGCCTTGAGCACTGCCGTGCTGCTGGCGAGCCTGTCTACAGCGACACAAGCCATGCCCTACTCGCAGTTGATCATCTTTGGCGATTCCTTGAGCGATAGTGGGCAGTTTCCAGATGTGGGCAGCCCTCTACTGGGTGGGAACCCGACTGGTGGGGTGCGTTTTACCAACCGCACTGGGCCGAACTACCTAGGCAACAACACCGAGTACTTCGATACGGTTGCCACCCAGCGCTTGGCCTCCCTACTCGGCCTGCAGGCGTTGCCCTCGACACCCATTCTGCCGCAGTTACTGACCGGCAACGCCGATGGCACCAACTATGCCGTGGGCGGCTACCGTACCGACCAGATCCTGAGTTCGATCACCGCGACCAATGGTTCGGTGGTGAATGCTGGCGGCGGCATCAGCCGTACCCGTAACGGGTATCTGGTGGATGTGCCACGTGTTGACCCCGATGCGTTGTTCTACATCAACGGTGGCGGCAACGATGTGCTGCAGTTTGTTGTGACGGACCAGGTGAGCGCTGCGGCAGCGGCAGCCGATTTGGTCGCAGGGGTGGCGGCTCTGCAGGCTGCTGGTGCACGCACCATTATCGTCTCCGATCTCCCGGACGTCGGCTTGACGCCTGCGGGTTTCGCCACCGGCTTCCGCGCGGCCTGGTCGAATGCATCAGGGCTGCTCAACGATGAGCTGGGTACTCAGTTGGCTGCATTGGGCGGCAACGTCATTCGCCTGAATTTCCGTGGGTTGCTTACCGAGGTGAAGGCTGATCTGGCCTCTTTCGGCTTCGACCCCTTGGTGGCGCAGACGGATGTCTGCTTCAGCGGCAGTAGTTGCCTGGCCGATCCGACCTGGGGCATCACAGGGCTCACGCCCAACCCTGACCGCTTGATGTTCAATGACGGGGTGCACCCGACTGCAGCCGTGCAACAGATCAGTGCGGATTATATTTTTTCGATACTGGGCGCGCCCTGGGAAGTGTCCCTGCTGCCGGAAATGGCGATGGCCAGCCTGAATGCCCATCAGCAGCAATTGCGCAGTGAGTGGCAGACGGATCGTGGCCTTTGGCAGGCTCAGGGCCAGTGGCGTAGTTTTGTCACGGCGAGCGGCATGCGTCAGCAGTTTCAGCGTGATGCTGCCACGAGTGGTGGCGACAGTGATGGCTTGGGCGTCCACCTGGGCGGTAGTTACCGCTTCGATGAAAACTGGCGCTTCGGCCTCTCGCTGGGCTTACAGCATCAGCAATTGGAGAGCGACAACGATTCCGAGTACGACCTGCGCAGCTATTTGCTCAGCGCCTTTTCCCAGTACCAAAAGGAGCGTCTGTGGGCTGATGCCAGCCTGAGTCTGGGGCAGCTG
>DASRUM010000013.1:0-18795 GCA_035655415.1 Pseudomonas sp. | reverse complement strand
GCGCGATGTTCCGTTAATTCGGAATACGCCCTGAGCGCAAACGCCCTGCTCATTTTAAGTACGGGCTTATTACTGAACCGTCCCGTCGCTGGTCGCAAGCGTAACGGACGGTTTGGTTATTTTGGAGAAGTGAAATGACTGTTGAATTTGCCCTGAATGCCGAAGTGCGTTCCGACCTGGGGAAAGGTGCGAGCCGCCGCCTGCGTCGTAACGTTGCCATGGTTCCCGCCGTCATCTACGGTGGCGAAAAAGCCCCGCAGTCGATCAGCCTGCTGGCCAAAGAACTGGCCAAACTGCTGGAAAACGAAGCAGCCTACAGCCACGTGCTGAGCCTGAACGTAGCCGGCAGCAACGAAAGCGTGATCATCAAAGCCCTGCAGCGCCATCCAGCCAAAGGCTATGTGCTGCATGCTGACTTCGTTCGCGTAGTCGCTGGCCAGAAACTGACCGCTATCGTGCCCCTGCACTTCATCAACCAGGAAACCTCGGTTGGCGTTAAGCAGCAAGGTGGCGAAGTTTCCCACGTACTGGCTGAAGTAGAAGTGTCCTGCCTGCCGAAAGACCTGCCAGAATTCATCGAAGTCGACATGGCTGCCGTTGAAATCGGTCAGATCGTTCACTTGGCCGATCTGAAACTGCCAAAAGGTGTTGAGCTGGTTGCACTGGCTCACGGTAACGACCTGGCAGTGGCTAACATCCACGCCTCGCGCGTTGTTAAAGATGCAGAAGAAGGCGCTGCCGAGTAAACCTCGCAGTGACGGAAACCAGCTCGGTATGCGATTCTGCCGAGCTATTTCCACAAAAGGGCTCCTGACATGACTGCCGTACAACTGATCGTTGGCCTGGGTAACCCCGGCCCTGAATACGACCAGACCCGGCATAATGCAGGGGCCCTTTTCGTTGAGCGCCTGGCCGACAGCCAGCGCATCAACCTGAGCCTCGACAAAAAGTATTTTGGCCTGACTGGCAAATTCAGCCATCAGGGCCGCGATGTTCGTCTGCTGATCCCCACCACCTTTATGAACCGCAGCGGCCAGGCCGTAGCGGCATTGGCGAATTTCTTCCGCATCCCGCCGGAAGCCATTCTGGTGGCCCACGACGAACTCGACATGCCCCCAGGCGTCGCCAAACTCAAACTGGGTGGCGGGCACGGGGGGCATAACGGGCTGCGCGACATCATCGCCCAGCTCGGCAATCAGAATAATTTTTACCGCCTGCGGCTTGGCATTGGCCATCCCGGGCATAGCAGCATGGTCTCCAACTTCGTCCTCGGCCGCGCCCCACGCAGCGAACAGGAACTGCTGGATACCAGCATCGACTTTGCCCTAGGCGCCCTGCCGGAAATACTCGCAGGCGACTGGAGCAAGGCCATGCACAAGCTGCACAGCCAGAAAGCCACCTCCTAACTCTTTACCGCCATTCGCGCGAGGGACAACACCATGGGATTCAACTGCGGCATCGTCGGCCTGCCCAACGTCGGCAAGTCCACCCTGTTCAACGCCCTCACCAAATCCGGGATCGCGGCGGAGAACTTCCCGTTCTGCACCATCGAGCCGAACAGCGGCATCGTGCCAATGCCCGACCCGCGCCTGGATGCACTGGCTGAAATCGTCAAGCCGGAGCGCGTGCTGCCAACCACCATGGAGTTCGTCGATATCGCCGGCCTGGTTGAAGGTGCCTCCAAGGGTGAAGGCCTGGGCAACAAGTTCCTCGCCAATATCCGCGAGACCGACGCCATCGCCCACGTGGTGCGCTGCTTCCAGGACGACAACGTGATCCACGTCGCCAACAGCGTCGACCCCAAGCGCGACATCGAGATCATCGACCTCGAGCTGATCTTCGCCGACCTCGACAGCTGCGAAAAACAACTGCAGAAGACCACACGCAACGCCAAGGGTGGCGACAAAGAAGCCGTCGCGCAGAAAGCCCTGCTGGAGAAGCTGATCCCGCACTTCAGCGAGGGCAAGCCGGCACGCACCCTGATGAAGACCCTGGGCGACGACGAAAGGGCCCTGGTCCGCGGCTTCCACCTGCTCACCAGCAAGCCGGTGATGTATATCGCCAACGTCGCCGAGGACGGCTTCGAGAACAACCCGCTGCTCGACGTGGTACAGGCCATCGCCGACGCCGAAGGCGCGCCCGTGGTACCGGTGTGCAACAAGATCGAAGCGGAAATCGCCGAGCTGGACGACGGCGAAGAGAAGGACATGTTCCTCGAAGCCCTGGGCCTGGAAGAACCCGGCCTCAACCGCGTAATCCGCGCCGGCTACGAGCTGCTCAACCTGCAGACCTACTTCACCGCCGGGGTCAAGGAAGTACGCGCCTGGACCGTCAAGATCGGTGCCACCGCCCCGCAAGCGGCTGCCGTGATCCACACCGACTTCGAAAAAGGCTTTATCCGCGCCGAAGTCATCGCCTACAACGACTTTATCCAATACAAGGGCGAAGCCGGCACCAAAGAGGCCGGCAAATGGCGCCTGGAAGGCAAGGAATACATCGTTAAAGACGGCGACGTCATGCATTTCCGCTTTAACGTGTAAGCGATTGATCGCGCGCAGAAATTTTCACTCAACAGGGTTGACACCCAACCCCAAGACGCGAATAATGCGCGCCAATCGGCTACGTAGCTCAGCTGGTTAGAGCATAGCATTCATAATGCTGGGGTCCGGGGTTCAAGTCCCTGCGTAGCCACCAAACAAAACAAGGGTTTACCGAAAGGTAAGCCCTTTTTTGTTTTACGGGCAGACTACAAACAGACTACATCCCGACTACTGCTCATCCGTGAGCGAGTAGCGGTTCAATCTCTTGCTCAATCTCTTCGCCATTAGCCGCGAAGGTTGTAGCCAACGAATAGTCAGTCTGCAGGTTCATCCAGAACTGTGCAGACGTGTCGAAGTAACGCCCCAGGCGAATAGCCATATCTGCAGTCACGCCCCGCCGCTCACGCACAATTTCATTTACCGTTGGCGCAGATACATGCAGTGCACGAGCAAGCGCAGCCGGCGAAATGTCCAACGGCTCTAGGAACTCTTCGCGCAGGATCTCTCCCGGATGGATGGGGCGCATTCCGTTAACGGCCATGGTGCGACCTCCTCAGTGGTAATCAACTATTTCAACGTTCGTTGGCCCCGCGTCTGACCATTCAAAGCAGATGCGGAACTGATCATTAATTCTGATGCTGTACTGACCAACTCTGTTGCCTTGCAGCGCTTCTAGACGGTTACCCGGTGGAGAGCGTAAGTCTCGAAGCTCAGTGGCGGCATGGAGCATGGTCAGCTTACGGGTGGCAACGCTCAGAATATTTTTCCAGCGCCGTGAATCGCCCGCTTCAAATAACGCTTGGGTTTCTGCACATCTGAAATTCAGGATCACGCTTTAACCCTTAACGTTAAGCGTTATAGACATACTACGCCATTACAGACGGTTTTCAAGCGGTCGCATGGCGTAGAGAAGGAAATGAGGGGACTAACTGGCTTTGGGGCTTTCTGCTTCCAAGCCCTTCGCCTTTACCTCGGCACTAAGCAATAGGAGTTGCAGCCTCGCCATCTCAAGCTGAGTCAAAGCCATCTGATCTGCTAAGGGCTGAATCCGCTTGTGCCAGTAACCGAAACCAAAGAAAACACCACAAATACCCAGCCCAAGAAAGACGGCTGCCAGCCTGATAAAGAGCTGCTTGTCGGACACCGCAACCTCAATCTTTCTCTCCAATGCTTTAAGCCTTGAAGACTGCTCAACAGTGAGATTTTCCTGAGCTTGCAAGGTCTCCACCTCAACCCAATGCTCAAACACAATCGCATTGGCGGCGCTATTCGAATAGATGATTGAACAGAAAGAGACAACCACGATCACTAGTGAGAACAGAGCTGCGAACTTGTAGATGTTGTCCGTTGGCAACGGGATTTTACTTTCCATGTAACACCTCGACTGAATTAAGCCAGCGAAGTATGCCCGGATTTTACTTAGCAACTGAATAGCCATGGGGTACGTGTCCTGATTGAGCCAAAGGGGAAAGCCTCAAAGCAGACTCCAGATGATCAGGCGACAAATGTGCATAGCGCATGGTCATGGTGATCGAGGAATGGCCAAGGATTCGCTGCAGGCTGAGGATGTCGCCACCGGCCATCATGTAATGGCTGGCGAAGGTATGGCGCAGGATGTGTGTTAGCTGGCCCGGCGTGTCGAAGCCGCAACGCTCATAGGCACCACGAAAAGCCGCCCTGCAGGACATAAACAAGCGCCCTGCTCCCGGCATGGCTACCTTAAGCGCGGCCTCTTCCACTTCCTTGGGTATCGGCACTGAACGAGATTGGCGGTTCTTGGTACGGTGGAAATGCGCTTTACCACCGAAGATGGCAGCGCGGCCTAGGCTTTCGGCCTCATCCCAGCGGGCACCAGTGGCCAAGCAAATCAGGGCAACCGGATAAGTGTGGTTGTTGCTGGATCGGCGACACTCTTCGAGCAGCTGATTGATCTGCTCCAAGGTGAGAAATGACAGCTCGGTCTGGTCGGTCTTGATCTGGCGAATATTGGCTAACGGGTTCTTTCCTACCCAAGCACCTAGGCGGATCAGTTCGGAGAACACTGCAGATAGGTAACGTTGCTCATGATTGACCGTGTGCGGTGATGCTTCTTTCAGGCGTTCTTGACGATAGCGAGCCCAGGCCAAGGATTCGAACTGTGAGGCCTGAGGGTTGCCCAGGCGCTCCACGATGGCTTTAGTCCTGGAAAGCCGGGCTTTCTCATCCTTGAGCGAACAGCCGTGCAGCTCGTACCAGACGTCAACCAGATCAGACAGACGATCATCCAAAGGCCGGCCGGTCTGGTTGAAGGTTGAGAAGTAGTCCGACTCATAGCGCTGCGCTGCAGACTTGGTTAGAAACCCATACTTCCTGATGCGACGGCCAGAGCGGCCATTCTCATAGAAATCAGCCGTCCACGTTTTGCCTTCCTTGCGGGCAGTCATACCGCCCTACCCCACCGGACATGACGTTCTTCAAGGATGCCTTTTATGTGCTTATACAGCCCGTCCTCATCCATACCTTTTGCCGCGTAGTGGTCGCGGATCACTGGCCAACACTCCCAATCCTTGAGCCGGTGAAATGCTCGCCTAGCGCCCACTCGCTCCCGTGCCAGCAGGCTTACGAAGTTTCCCAGGAACAGCTCCACGTTCTTGCCAGAGAAGCCCCGCGAGGTCTTGTAGCTTCGTCGGTACTCGGTTTTATCCACCAAGGAATCGACCGGAAGGTCTACGCGCACGTCTTCACGAAAGAGCGTCCAGATGGGCTCAAAGTAGCCAGGGCGAGCCAATAACTTGAATTGGCGCAGGCCATAGCGCCAAAGGCCGTCGAGGTGCGGTGCAAAAGAGACAAAGCTGTCCGTTTCAATCGCCTTGCCGGTGTGCAGATCAACCGAGCCGCTGGCAAATTGCTGGATAACCGAGTGGTGGTAGCGCAGTTCTACACGCCAAACATCCTGGGCCGGGTCGTAGTTCTCAGGGTCGTTTTCATCAAAGCTATCGCGGGCACGCCAAACCCCTTCCCAATAGTCGAGTTTGTCGCCCGACCGGGCCTGCAGGGTCTTGTTGTAGATGCCGATTTGGACGCTACCGGCAGAGCCGAACATGAAGGACTGCCCCTTACCGTAGGTGGCAGACTCCAACGTCCACTGGATCTCTTTGATACCCGAAATATCACGCACAGCGCGTGAACGGCAGTGCATGCGTGCGACGAGGTCAGCAGATGGCGTCCAGCCTTGCAGGTCTAGCGCTAGGTGAACCGCACACTGGTTGCGCTCAACATGGGTCAGCACATGCTCGGCGTAATAATCGAGACGCTGTTGCAGGCGCTCGGGTGAAAAGCGGTCGATTGCATGGGGCGACACTTCGATTTTCAGATGAGGGCCGATGTTCTCAAGCTTGGCGTTGAAGTTCTTCACGAGCAGGATGATGCCCAAGTCAGCGTTTTGCAGCTTGTACTGATAACCGGAGTCTTTACCCACACGGCCCGAATGCCAACGCTGACCCGCGAAATCAACCAAGGTGCCAGGCTTGTCGAAAAGACACATGATTTCCGGGCGGATCATGCCCCGGTACAACTGGCGGACGGTATCGACGCCACAGCGAAGCAGGCGAACGCCTGACAGGTCGATGAAACCCATCTTGCCCGGATCAACAAACAACCGGCTTGCCGGGTTTTCCAATCCGGTCTCTATGTCGAGCCTTGCGAAGTCTTTTGCCTTAGCCATTTTTCACCCAATACTCTGGTTTAGTCTGGTTCTACTGTTTTGTTTATCTGACGTGCTACAGGGACGTCACCGGGCGCTCTCGGCGCGCCCGGCGAGGTCTCCCGCTGCGCGTAAACCCTCGCCGGGCCGCCAGAGCGAAAGATCTACCCAAGGCTTCGTCGTATCAGGCACCACCACCGAATCCCCCAGGCGATGGATACGGGCGGTCAGCAAGACAACGAGGTTGGTTGTGCGCACCCGCTCAGACTCAGAACGGAAGATCCGCCCGAGATAAGGGATGTCACCGAGGATCGGCACAGCCGCCACAGACTTGTCGTTCTGCTGGGATCTAAGCCCACCCAACAACACGCCTTGCCCATCCTTGAGCTGCACCCGCGTTAACACCCGTCTGGTATTGGTGATGATGTCGGCGGCGGTCTTGTCGTCCGAAACACTGGAGGCGGACTGGTTAACCTGCAGCTCTATGGCATCGGCCGGGGTAATAAAGGGCGTGACCTCGAGGGAGACACCTACATCCTGGCGCACGATGGTTTGAAAGGGATCAGAGGCCGGCGTAGAGCCGCTGGTGGTCTGGCCGGTGATAAACGGGACGTTCTGACCAACGACGATGGAAGCGGCTTCGCGGTTGAGGGTGAGCAGCTGAGGCGTGGACAGTAGCCGACTGCTACCGCTGGTTTTGATGGCCTGCAGGAAGGCCGAAATGGTCGGCCCTGAAAAGGTCAGGCTAAACCCGAGGTCGGAGCGATCACTTGCACGCAATGAAGCCCCAGCCAGGTCGAGGCGGTCGGTCTGGCCGCTGACGTTGAGGCCGAGTGCGGTGAAGTCATCATCGGACAGCTCGGCAATTACTGCAGTAATTTCCACCTGTCGCCGCGGTTGGTCGATCTCGGTGATGACTTGCCGTATCGCGTCCAACTGCTGGGCGGTGGCGGTGACAATGATGGCGTTTGTGGTGGGTGACGGCGTGACCATCAGTTGGGTGGCTGCAGGTTCGCTGTTGTCGGTTCTGGAGGTGAGTACATCGCGCACCGACTGTTCGGCAAAGTCTGCCTGCAGGTGCTGCAGTTGCATCACTTCAGTAACCAGTTCGGGGGATTGCGGGATCTGCTGAGAGCTGATGCGGATGGTGGTCGGCGTTGAGGAGAAGTGAAAACCGGAAGATTGCACGGCGTTTTCAAGCAGCTGCTCTAGCTCTTTGTCGCTGCTGTAGGTGGCGAAGATGGAGACCGGTGCAGAGCGGATATCCGAGCCGACCACCACCGACTTGTTGAGCTGAACAGCTGACCACTCAACGAAATCCTGCAGGGTGGCGTCATACAGTTCGACGCGCTCGGCGGACTGTGCATGTAGTGACAAGAGCAAGAACAGGTTGATAACGATAGTGAGGAAGCTGCAAAAACAGCTGTGCACACGAGAGGTCATGGGTTCACCTGTAGATTGAGAGAAAGTCAGCGCCCCGAACAAGCAGGGCTTCACGGGGGCCGCGATCCTTGACCAGCACATCACGGTTAAACAGATCCTCGGACTTGATGCGCCGGCCATCTGGGTCAACAAAGATGTAGAAGGTTTGGCCGGCCAGCTCGCCATAGGTAGCAATGCGGTAGCCCTCAAACTCAGTCATCAGGGTTTGCCCGCTGGGCTGACTGGTGACGCTGGCTATATGTGGAGTCGGTGCCTGGGCGTAGTGGCGTGATGCAGCGATGCCACCGAAAACCGGCAGGCTGATGACCAGGGCGACCAGTGCACCGGCGGCGAAGCCGTTGATGACGCCGAAGCGTTTGAAGAAGATTTTTGTAGTGCGCATATAAAACCCCGCGTTGCGCTGGGCAGTGGGTATAGGGCGACGCCAATACCCAGGCGGCAGCATCGAGTAGGAGCCTTTGTCATAGGCTTTGTCATATTCCTGGGTGGTGTCGTAGAAGCTGTAGAAGTCGTGCCCCCGGTAGAACCAGTCATCGACCTTGGGCGAGTTGAATTTGGCGCCGTACTTGACGATGGCTTGATGCATCTTCGGCAACCGCCCCTTGAAGAGGCCGAGGGACAGCACGCGCAGCAGTGGGCCGACCGGAAACGGCAGCTTTATGCGGTCGAGGCGGTTGATGTAGATGACATGCTCAGCAATCGATTCGCGGATCTGTTTGTCTATGACGTTGACGTTTTGCACGCACAACCACAGGTCCCACCGGCGTTTGCGTAGAAACAGAAAGAACTTGAGCAGGTCGGTACGGCCACCGCTGTTCCAGTCGCGGGAGTTGAGCCAAACGCCGGCTTCATCGAGGAAGATCCCGCCGAATTTTTCTTCGTCGTACACATCACAGCCAACACCCAGGCCGGTTAGGTCATCAGCGGTGGGCAGATCCGGCAAGCGCACAAGCCGTGAATGTTTGTTGTCGCGCTTACACAGCTTGTCCATGAACACATCAACGTTCACCGCCACTCGGCGACCTTGCTTGAGGTAATCGAGGATGCGCATCACACACAGCAGGGTTTTCCCGGCCCCTAGCTTGCCGGTCACGATATAGACGGCCATGGCAGTGCTCAGGTGTGAATGAGTTTTTCGGAAAGCTTGGTCACCCAGTAGAAAACCAGGGACTTGAGTTTTAGAAACACCAGCAAGGAGATACAGAACGACAGGTTGCTGGGGAGAAACATGCGGCCGACGATCACCAGATCAGGGGCGACTAAAGAGCCAATCCCCGACACCACGTAGTCGATACCTGCAGCCAGCACGGCAATGGCCGCACCAATGGCGGCGATGATCAGCAGGAAGATCCCGATCTTGCGCAGCAGTGCGGCCACGGCCTGAATGACCGGCGCCAGGATGGGCATGATGAGGCCCAGCAGAAACTTGGCCAGCCAGGAAAATGCGGTGGGAAATAGCTTCTTGAAGAAGTTGAGGAAATAGCCCATCAGAAACCTCCTTTGACGGCTTTAGCGTCTTCCTGGCGCAGAGCGGAATAACCAATGCGCCACGCGCCAATAGCTGTCAGGCACCAGATGACCCATTCCAAAATCGGCTTGTACGGCATGAGGGCACAGACCGGCATACGCAAATTGGCGGTGTAGCCATTGAGGGAGAGCGGCACGACGTAATCAGCACAGGCAACAGGCGTAGGAAGAATGCTGTCGATAAAGTCGAGGCCAACGGCTGAGCCATCCGCGCCAAACCACTGGCTGACTTGGTTGGGCAGTTCATCAAGAACGCCTTCAACCTCTTCATTGCGCTCTTCGTCGACGGCTTCCATCTGGGTGGTGATGGCATCGCCAATTTGATTACCAACTGCAGCACCTTCGGCTTCGGCATCGGCTGCAGAACCATCGGAATTGCCCGAGTCATCACCGTCGCCGGTCAATAAATCTTTGATGTCTTCAAGCAGGCCGGTGGATTCGTCGAGCTTTTCACCCAGGCCGCGAAGTTCATCATTGGTCTGGCTTAAATCAGTGGGCGGGCCACCGCCGCCGACATACTGGGTGTCGTCACCCGCGCCAGGGGCTTTCGGATCGTTCTTGTCATTCCCATCAGCGTTGCCGCCGTTGTAGGGGTGATCGGAGGACGTCGGGGTAATGTAGGCAGGAGGCTTAGAGCCTGGAGGGTTGCCGGTTTCGATACATTCCATCTTGCCGTTGGCGTAGGTGCATTGACGGGCTGTTTTGGGGAAGCAGACAAATTTGCTCTGAGTTGTGCCAGGCTCAGTTACCTCGCCGCAGTTATCGCCGGTCTGATAGCACCAGGGGTTGCCGTTATAGACATCACAGCCGGCGTTGTCAGGCGACAAGCACAGCTCTTTGCCGCCGAACGTCAGGCACTTTTCATCACCGGTTGACGTGTCGGTGACATCGACAAAGGTGCCTTCAGTTAAGTCATCAGATTCGGAATGGCCAGAGGGCATACACGAGCCATCACCGCCATATCGAGCGGCGCAAATGGCCGTGCCCGAACCGTCAAAATTTGGCTTGCAGCGCGTGTTGCCGTCAGGCGCTGAAACATACCTAGCACCATCGATTGAAACAGTGCCAGGCGTTGAATAAGCACTTCCGGCCTGAGAGCCAGAAACAGCGGCAATAATGAATTTGCCGTTATGGGATGAGCAGTCCTTGGGTGGTTCAGGAACTACGCATTGATTAGTAGCAGGGTCGAGAGTACCTGTTGTGCAAATATGAATCTTTTGCACGCTGCCGAGATAGTTTCCACTAGGCGGAGCATAACAGCCAACCTGAAAGGCAACATATGCAGTAGAACCATAAAGCGCCTTACACGCCGCTTCTGCAGTAGGCCAATTAGGGGTTGAATGCCCAGGCCTAACATAAACAGCGACAGGAGATGAGGCATAAGAATAAATAGGCAATGCAACCAGGGAAAAAACGAAGAAATAGCGGGAAAAGCTAATAAATTTAAATAACGCCAATTGCCCCCACCCCATAAGAGTGAGAGCAAGCAGCAAACGAAGGCCAATAGCCGCGCGCATCTATTAGCCTCCTGGCCTGTTAAGCCCCAGCCGCGCCGAAGACGCTGCGAGCCAGTTTGAACAGGGCCAAGGTGCCGCGAATCACACCGAACAGGATGGCACCGGCTGCGACCAGGGTGCCGAAGGCGGTGGCCAGATCGGTGAAGACTTCCAGCAACTCAGGTGGAACGGTGATGGCCGCGTTTGCAGAACCCGCCGTCAGGGCAGCGGAACCGGTCAGGAAGAGAGCCACGGCTTTGCCGCCCAGTGCTTTACCGACACTGGTGCCTTCTTGCTGTACGAGCTGGCCGCCACGAATGGCGACTTCTTTTTTGCTTTGGTACATAGGTACATCCTCAGCTTGTTGATGCGTCTATCAGTTCTTTCCAGCCGAGCCGGAAAGCACCCCAGGCGACGCCGATACCCAGGGAACCCACGAGAAGCCCAGCGATAACGAGGTATTGCCCCCAGGTGAAAGCCATAGCCCGTTACCTCTGATGCCCGTGAATCAAACCAAGGGCCATGATGGTCACGACGCCTTGAATGAACTGGAGCGCCCAGAGGTCGCCCAAGGTGATGCTGGCTAAATAGCTGTCCATACCTGATGCCTCCGGGGTTGTGCGTGGCCTGCTGCAAGGTGCTTAGTCGCCAGCCGTTGATTGCTGGCTGGCTTGAGCGGCTAAGGCGTCCTGGCAGTCAGGGCACACGCAGTAATCGGGGGCCGTGCTGTTGTCCGTGAAGTGGTCGTTGTGATCGACAGGCATGTGATGCAGCTGGCCCATAGGCCCCATGCACTCATCGCACAGCACACGATCACGGATCAGCACGGCGGTCAGCCTCAGGCCTTGGCCGGGTCAGCGGGTTTGGCCTGCTGCTGGGCGTTGGCTTGTGGGGAGGCGGCGCGAGTGGCTTTGGTATCTACCGCTTCGATGTGCAGAGCTAGGTTCTTGCCCTTGTTCTGGCCACCCCGGGCCACGTCGAAGGTGATGCGCACCAGTTGCAGGGGTTCGAAGCGAGTGCCAGCGGCGAAGATTTCTTCTGCAGCATCCTCCTCTGCAGCCATGCCGATGATGGACAGGCCGTGCTCGGTTTTGCCGTCCGGTTCATCGCCATAAAACACCTTGATGTACTTCTGGCCGTTTTCGCCGTCGAAGCGTTGAGTGCCAAGAAATGCAACTTCCATAGTTGAACGTGCCATCTTTTGTTTCCTCGCTTAGTTGCGCGTTAGTGCGCGGTTTTGCCTTTCTGCAGGCCGAGTAATCCCAAGCAGAAGAACTGCTAAAGTTCTTTATCTGCTAGGTGTGGTGCGGCTTGCGATGGGTTATGCGTGCTTATTAATACACAGAAACAAGCGTTATTTTCACTATTCAATATTTATCATGTTGCGCGAATTACTCTGGAACAGACTGTATTAGTGAGGTTTCTTAACTTCCGAATATTAACTTCATTAATACAAACCGATAACACCAAGGGCCTCGCCCTTGTCATCCCGTTTCGCCACCTGCGCCCGCGACTGGCGGTGACTCCGTAGGCTGACCGGAGTTGAGGCGTTGGCCAGTCACGGACACAGGCGGCGATCTACTGGGTGGGTCGGTCTTGCTGTGAATGGCGACTAGCGCAGCGAGCATGCCGCAGGTGAAACCCTTGAGTTCAGCGCGGGTATAGGCAAGAAATGGATCAGCCTTAACAGCACGTGCCTGAGCGACACGACCGAAGGAATAGCCAATCAGGATGCCCACGCACATAAAGGACAAAGACAGGGTGATCACTTCAACCCATTGCATGGCTCACCCCGTCAGCTCGAAAGGTTCGTGCAGCGGCACGAAGGGCACCGGCTTGCCGATGTTTTCCACAACGCTCCAATACTTCGGCGGTCGGTCGCTTGGCTTGTGTTTCGCGCAATACAAGGCCGGGGTTATTAGCGGTTCCCACTTCAAAGGCATCCAAACACCAGCGACGAGGCCCATGCTTAGGATGCGGCCGCGTTGGACAGATGCGGGGCGACATTGGTCGCAGGGTGTGGACGGGCAAGGATCTGGCTTGGCCATCTCGGCCTTTGACCAGCAGACAGAGCAGTCGCAGTTCAATGCGTGCGGTTGGTTGCTGTAGCTGGATGGCGTCATAGCTCATGCCCTCGCCCGGAAAGCCTGAAACAGTGCGAATAGTCATGCTGCAGCCCTCACACCACGCACACGATAGAAGTCGCGGGCACGCTCTTGTGTGAGTCCAAAGTGACGACCAGGGCCTGACGGTAGGTCAGCAATGACACGCTCTATATAGGAGCTGCATTCGGCTTTGTTCGGCCCGGTATGCACGCGATGCCAGCGACGCTGTTTGGTAGCGCCGTGGAGGGTGCAGGTTTCGACGATATAGAGAGTCTTACTCATCGGCGTAATCCCCGGCGCAGAACACGGTTTTGCCCCGGTCGAGGTCGCGGCGGATGCGGTGGAGGTTGATTACACGGCGGCGGCCGATCTTGATGGTTGGAAGAGTGGAAGTCTCAACCCAGCCGCGCACAACGTCAGGGCTAATGAGCTCTGTGCCGAGCATGTCGACCAGAACCTGCATGGAGCAAAACGGCGCGTCACGAAAATCGGTAACGCGCTCCGGGTTCCCTTCGATGTTGAGCCCTACTACACCAGACTGTTCCATATAAAAATCCCTATAATCCCAGAAGCACTCAGAACAACAAGTGGAATATTTCCACCAATTGAGTGGAATAATACCATCGCTTAAGGCGAGTGGAATATTTCAACCAGAGATTTTTAAGATCTTTATGGAATCAACCCACGATAGAGTTAGGCTTTTTTTATCTAAGATTGGTCATCGCGAGGTCAGCGAAGCCACCGGGATAAAGGAAGAACGCTGCAAAACCATCAGGTACGACAAGAGAGCGAACCTGAGGACAAGCGAAATGGACTTGATGGCAGATCGCTATCCCCAATACTCTCTGTGGTTGAGAACAGGACGAATTGATCCAGCTAAAGGCGAGATCAGCCCGGACTATGAAGAGGCTGACCGAAACTTGACCAGTCCAAACGCGGGATAGCGATTACCCAATTAGTAGCTAGGCGCTGGTATGCCCGAAGGAATGGAGAAGAATGATGAGAAGGATTTTGCTGGCACTGGCCCTAGCCTCAAGCCCTGCCCTAGCCGAAGAGTCAAAACCCGTCGCCACCCAAGTAGGCGAAGCACTACGCCCCGCCGCCGAAGCCTACGGCAAAACAGTTAATACGCTGGTGAATGAGTTCTTCGCCGGGTCAAAAAGCCCGTTAGGCGAGGCCGCGCGCTCCAACCTCAAATCCCAAAATCAACGAGAACTCGAAGCCAATCGCGGAGTTCGCCGCACCATGAAGGAATGCATCAAGCCTGGCAACGTCATTGATGATGACGTGAAGGAGTGCATTGATGGGATGAGAGTGAAAGAGTGGTAGCTATATTCACAACATACTGAAAATTTAAATCAAATTAAAAGAGCCTAAAATGGAAGGGATAAAATTCAAGAGAATCGCACTGCAGGGATGGAGGCAATTCGACAATATCGAAATAGATCTGCACGAGAGACTTACAATAGTCACAGGAGCAAATGGAGCAGGTAAAAGCTCGATACTAAAAGCATTCTCAAAACACTTCGGCCTAGAGCTACCATTCTTGTCAACACCAGTTCTAGTGGAAGGGAGATTTGTTTACAAAACCGGACTATTTATATCCTTAACAAAAAAAATAAGCAGTTTTTTTAAAAAAGAAAACCACTCAACGGTAGGGAAAATAAGCTACACCAACAAAACCGAGTCATCTCTAACAGTACAAGAAAGCGACAGCGCGCAATATCTATTACAAATAAACGGCATGCAGGGAATTAGCGGAATCCACATAGACTCACATCAAATTATATCAAACTACCGACAAGTAGCTAACATCCCGTCAAGTATGACGAGCCCTAGTGCAGCATATGACCTGTACCATAACGAAATAAATAACCGATACCATGGTGGGCATACCGGGTATTCGCCGCTATACCGAATGAAAGAAGCCATAATATCAATGGCGGTTTTTGGAGAAGGTAACTCTAGAAACCAGGGGAACCCAGAGCTGCAGTTGGCGTTAAGCGGATTTATAAACGTGCTGCATAAAGTATTACCTGCATCATTAGGCTTTATTGATCTTTCTGTAAGAACGCCAGAGGTAGTACTACAAACAAAGACAGGTGAATTCCTACTAGACGCTGCATCTGGTGGTGTTTCGACACTAATAGACCTAGCTTGGCGATTGCATATGTTCTCGTTAAAAAATGAGAGTTTTGTTGTCACCATGGATGAACCTGAAAACCATTTACATCCATCAATGCAAAGAAGCCTCATGCAACGTTTACTAAGCGCCTTCCCTAAGGTGCAGTTTATAGTTGCAACACATAGTCCATTTATAATTTCATCAGTTAAAGACTCCTATGTCTATGTGCTTAGATACAACACTGAAGACAGAGTAGTTGATGGGTTCGCCCCTGAAACAACCAAAAGCAGAGTTATAAGTGAAAAGCTAGACACCGTAAACAAGGCATCTAGTGCAAACGAGATACTTAGAGAAGTTTTAGGGGTGGAAGCAACGACACCAGAGTGGGTATCTGAAGAACTAAGCATAATAACAAAAAAATACAAAAACTTAGAAATAACGAAAGAAACACTAGAAAACATAAGAGCAGAGCTAAAGAACTTAGGCTTTAGTGATCATTACCCGCTGGCTCTCGCGGAGCTTATGAAAGGAAAATGATTAAACTAAAAAAAAGCGCCATACCAGATGTTTTAAAAGACAATGCAGCCAAATGGACAACCGCTGTACTTGAAAAATTAAAACAATCTATTGAACTAGCAAAATCAGAAAAAAATAAGTACAACCATCCAAGTATAAAAGAAGCTCTGGTTAAAGAAACTAACGGAAAGTGCGCTTACTGCGAAAGTAAAATACTTCATATAACCTATGGAGACATTGAGCATATTACACCAAAAAAAATCAGACCAGAGCTTTGGTTTGACTGGGACAACTTGACTCTAGCTTGTGATATTTGCAATACAAAAAAATCAAGCAAAGAGCACATCCTAGATCCCTATGAAAATGACCCTGCAGATAGACTGCTATTTATAGGCCCAACTATTTGGCCTGCACCTGGCGATGAAATTTCAAAATATACAATTGAAGAACTAGCGCTAAACAGAGAAGCTCTAACTGAAAAAAGACAAGAAAAAATTGAGTACTTAATGCTGATGCTAGATGTCATAGCCAAAACTAACCATCCACAATTAGTTGAAACACTTAAAAGCGATTTCAAGTCAGAGTTAACTGATGAAAAAGAATTTTCAGGACTAGCAAGATGCCTTGCAAGTGAACTGACAGCTAAAGGCTTTTTGACTTAAAAGCTGATGACTACATCAGCACTTTTTTCTGGAAAGCTCTGTTCTGGTGAGGTCGAAGGCCTGCTGAGAGCCCCGTTTTATGGGCTGCTAAGGTTCACTATGGTCACCCTCAAGCGATTCATAATGCTGGGGTCCGGGGTTCAAGTCCCTGCGTAGCCACCAAACAAAACAAGGGTTTAGCGAAAGCTAAGCCCTTTTTTGTTTTCTGGGTGTCCCACAAGTGTCTCAATCTTGTCCCAGCCTACGACTGTCCAGATAAGCGATCTGGTATCGCATCCATGCTGTCGCATACCTCCTCAAGCAGCTGAGAAAATGCGCTCATAGCAGCCACTACTTTTTGGTACTCAGAAAGACTAGCTGAGCATGCATCGCGGAGAGGAAAAGGTTCCAGCACACACATCGTGTAGCTGACACATTTCTTAGTTGGATGATCTACAAGTAAGGAGCCACCGCCCGGTTGCTCCACGAGTTCTTGCCAAGGCTCAATCGAACGAAATGCGCGCATGATTTGCCCAACCATGAACCTAGGTGCAAATGAGTGAACAGATAGATCGCGGAAATTGCGACTAAGCTTTCGATAGGCAGAGTCATTGATTGCATCCAACGCAGCCAGAAACCCATTAAATCGTGTCCAGCGGTGACCGAGGCGAATGACCTGCTTTCTGCGATCAGAGCGTCGAAGCCCTTGTCCATGTCTCAAACCATCCTGATCAAGTCGATCAACGTAGCCTGGTTCAATAAGACAGTTCGCCTGATGTAAAAGTGTCTCGGCAAGAAGCATCAGGCGATCACTGACTGCGCTAGGTTGATGCATGCAGAAGAAAGCTAAGGGGTTAACGAAGTGATGCAGCAGCTGCCCTTTATCTTCATCCGTCTCAAATGACTCAACAACGGCATTCCAAGCGCACCAATCATGAAGGTGCGTCCCCCACGAATTTATCGTATTGATAGTTTCCTGAATTTCAGCAGCTGCCCCCCAAGACCAGGCAACGCTCCCATTAGCTGCCCGTGCGCGTTCCGCTGCCTCGTAACCCACCAAGCCCGGGGCCCTGGAAACGTTCGCAAGAAGCTGCTCGTGAAAACGCCTCATGGCTTCAGTGGTCAAGTTTCGCCATGCGATCCAGCCTTCGTTATCGGCAAAATTCTCCTGCGATTGCTCATTGAGAGAGGGCTTCCCGGACGATCTGGTGGAACGTTCAGTCATGAGGCAACCAAAATGCAGCTCAAAGAAGACTTAACTTTGTCGTGCTTTCTGACTAACAGCAAGAAGGTTCAGACCATAGAAAGAGCAGAGAAGGTCGTTACCAACAGGCTCACCAGCCTTAGGAGGTCTCCAGCAAAGCCGACGGCGAGAAGGTCAGCGCCGTGGCGAAGTGATCACCCAGCTTTGCTGGCGGGAATGAATCAACTAGTTGCCCCCCAGCGATGGCGACAAACGTGTAAATCACGTCTGACTTCTCCGCTTAACGACGCCCCTGCGTACCCAGCAGCAGCCCCACAAAGATCAGCGCAGCACCAAGCCAGTGATAGCTCTGCAAGCCCTCGCCCAACAGCAACCAACCCAGTACGGCGGTAAACACCGGCATCAGGTAGTTGGAGAGTGCTGCTTTGGCGGCGCCGAGTACGCGGATGGCGTGGTTCCAGGCCAGGTAGGCGAGCAGCGAGGCGAAGATCGCGGTGTAGCTGATGGCGGCCAAGTTCTCTGCCGTCAGCTTGAAGTGTGCGCCCTGAGCCAGCTCGTAGAGATAGAACGGCAAAATTAGCGGCACGCCCAGCAGCATCAGCACGCCGAGCAGGGCCAGTGGCGGAATCGGCAGCAGGTGGGCAGACCAGCGCCGTAGCAGCAATGAGTAGAGCGCCCAGTCGGCCACCGCCAGCAGCATGATCAGATCGCCCTTGTTGAAGGCCAGGCCACTGAGGCTGGCCCAGCTGCCTTTGCTGATCAGCACCAGCAGTCCGCCTGCGGCCACTGCCATGCCCCACCAGGCGCGTCGATGCGGCCACTCGCCGAGCAGCAGACCGGCACCGATAAAGGTCATCAGTGGCAGGCAGGTGTTGACCAGGGTGATATTAATCGCAGCAGTGGTTTGCGCGGCGGCGTAGAGCAGGCTGTTGTAGCCCGCAATACCGACGGCAGCAAGCACCAGCAAACGCCAGCCGGCCGCACGCAGTGCAGCGCGGTGTTGCCACAGCGGCTTGGCCACGAAGGGCAACAGCAGCACAAGCGCCAGGCTCCAGCGCCAGAATGACAAGGCAAACGGTGGAATCTCACCGGCAAACGCTCGCGCTACTAAAGCATTGCCGGACCAACACAGCGTCGCCAGCAGCAGGCCGGCCAGCGCGATACGCACGGAAGACAACATACTCAGCGCTGACCGAGCGGGCGCAGGCGGTATTGCGGCGGCAGCTGTTCCATGCCGCTGACGGTGACGTTGAGGTTCTTCCAGCGGCCGTCCTTGATGCCGTAGATGCAGCCATGCACCGCCAGCGGCTGCCCACGATGCCAGGCGTTCTGCACGATGGTGGTGTGGCTGACGTTGGCCACTTGCTGGATCACATTGAGCTCACAGAGGCGATCGACCTGCTCTTCTTCGCTGGGCAACTGCGCCAGGTGTTCGCGGTGCTCGTAGTAGAGGTCGCGAATGCTGCGCAGCCAACCGTCGATCAGGCCGAACTGGGTGTCCTGCATCGATGCGCGT
>DASRUM010000012.1:0-6999 GCA_035655415.1 Pseudomonas sp. | reverse complement strand
TCCCGGCAGCGCCGGCTTTTCAGCACTGCCGCGTGCGCCACGCGCGCTGATCTGTGCGCCACTGGCAATATCGGCGGTTTCAATTTCAAGGCGCAACACCTGATCACCAGGGGCAATCGCCAGCCGCGCGTCACGCCCCAGTTGCAGCTGTGCGACACGAATTTCGGTCAAGCCGGATGGAATCAGCAAGGTGCCATTATCGGCAATCGCCAGACGGTCTAACAGCAACACGCTGGTAGTGCTGGGTAGACGCATAACCGCATGAGAATCAACTTCAATCACCGCCTGGGCTAATGCCAGCGGACTGAACAGCGCAGCGAGGACGATGAGCTTACGCATTTTCGGCCTCCATCTGCAGCGCTGGCTCAGGCTCGGCTACTGGCTCAGCGGGCAGCCCCAGCAACTGAAACACGCCGAACAGCATGACGTGCACACGCTCGTGAGCAGGTTTGGGGCAGGCGGCGATGCGCTTGTCAAAAAACCACAATTCAAGCGCATGGATCAGCAGAATAAAAGCCCCGGCGCCGTTCAACAGCAGCGCGAAAGGTTGTGCGAAGGGTTGCAGCAGATTTGCCAGTAAAACGCCCCAGAACAAGGCCGTTAGCACCTTACCCAACGTTAGAAATGTCTTCATATCCGCCCCCGGCAGTTTTTTATTTCGCTGCACCTTATCTGCTTTGGGAGTGTGCTGCCAGAAGACCAGTAAAAACCATGGAGGCTGAATACCTTCATAGCTTTTACTGGGTTGAAACCACTTTCTGGCTGGCAGACCGTTGCGAACCCGGCAAATAGATTCGCAACGGCCTGCCAGCGCGTCACATCGGTTATGGCTGCGCCTCGACCTCCGCTTCAACCCGGCGGTTGATCGCCCGTCCGGACTCACTTTCATTATCGGCGACTGGCTGCGACTCACCGTAGCCGACAGAGGAAACCCTGCCGCTGTCGATACCATGCTGATTGACCAGTACATCACGCACCGCATTGGCACGGCGCTCGGACAATCCCTGGTTATAGGCATCACTGCCTACGGCGTCGGTATGGCCTTCAACGGTTGTGGTGGTTTGTGGGTACTGCTTCATAAAGTCAGCAAGGCTCTTGATATCGGCCTGGCTGTCTTCTTTAACATCGGACTTGTTGAAATCGAACTTCACATCCAGCTCTACCCGAACCGAGTCCACAACTTCGATAGACTCCGGTTCTGCATCGACAGGCGTATTGGCATATTCCTTAATCGGACAACCGTTGTGATGCACCGGCGTATTGGGAGGGGTTCCTGGACAACGGTCACGACGGTCAAACACACCGTCATCGTCTTCATCACCATCTTGGGCGTAACAAATCAGCGTACCAATGACCGCACCGGCCACGGCTCCACCTGCTGCCCACGTAGAACTTTCGATTGCGCCCAGACCAGCACCGGTCAGACCGCCAATCACACTGCACAGGGGCCAGTTCCCTTGGTTGAGCGGCGCATCTCCCGTACTGGAAGTTGTCACACAACCTGAAAGAACACTACTGACCAAGAGAATGGGGGCTATCCCCATCATGGATCTAACTCTCATGGTAGAAATCTCCTGTAGTACCGGCTACTGCCGGTAACTTAGGAGTAAAGACCTCCCCTTCGAGCTGCACAAGCCAGACCCCGAGGGGTCTGGCTTGTTTTCTTCAGAAAGTCTGGAATCAGACGATCAAGGACGAGCTTCTACTTCTGCTTCTACGCGGCGGTTGACGGCACGGCCGTCAGCACTGGCGTTGTCCGCAACCGGACGAGATTCGCCATAGCCCACAGCGTTAACGCGATCACTGCCTACGCCGTACTGGTTAACCAGTACATCACGTACCGCATTGGCACGACGCTCAGACAGAGTCTGGTTGTAAGCGTCGCTACCAACGGAGTCGGTATGACCTTCAACCACGGTGGTGGTTTGTGGGTATTGGGTCAGGAAGTCAGCCAGGTTTTTGATATCACCATAGCTTTCTGGTTTGACTTGGGCTTTGTCAAAGTCGAACTTAACGTCCAGCTCTACACGTACCGCTTCGGCGGGTTCAGCCACCGCGACTTCTTCCACAGCCACTTCTTCAACCATAACAACCTGCTCATCGCTGGCGCCATGCACCCAGCAATATGCAGCTGCCATACCGGCACCAACTACTGCACCGCCACCAGCCCATGAAGAGCTTTCAATAGCGCCCAGAGCAGCACCGCCTACACCGCCGATCGCGGCACAGGTTGGCCAATCCGTTTTCTGCAGCCCGGCACAACCGGTCAAAAAGGTACTCGCGACAATCAGGGGTAATGCTTTCCTGGTGATGCTCATATATACGTCTCCTATTGGTAAATCGGCAAAAACCGATACTGACGAAGTAAAGACGTCAGTAACAAAATATGCCAGAGAATATGCAAACACATTACTAGCACAATCCGCACTAGGCCGCGTTGCTACTGCACGTTAGTCTTTGCGCACTTGAGCGAGGAGCCGTCATGCCTGCAACCCCGTCCACCCGAACACCCCAGCAAGCCCTTGCCGCTCTGTTGGCGCGTTACACCCCAGAACGCCTGTTGGTAGTCGGTAGCCGAAAATTACCTGCGATTGATGCATTTATCCAGACCCATTCAAGCTGCCACCTCGTTCATGCGGATGCCGGAGCGCTACCGGGTGAAGTAGCCGCGCAACGTTTCGATCTGGCGCTGATCGTCGATTGCCTTGAGCACTTGCCGAAACGCGCCGGACTAGAGCTGCTCGGCGGCATTCGTAACCTGAATGCCAGCCGTATGGCCGTAATGGTCGACTTGCAGGCCTGTGACTGGCAAGAAACCGACTTTTTTGCCCTGGCCCTGCAGGCCAGTGAGTGCTTCCAGCGCGATGAACAGACACTCAATCTATTCACTTACGACTTGCTCGACTACAAGCAAGTACCAGACTGGCTGAATGCCAAGTTCTGGGCCAACCCGGAAAACTTTGGCAAGTATTGGTGGTAAAGCCATGAGCAGCACAAACTGCCCCTGCGGCAGCGGCCAACTACTGACACTTTGCTGCGGCCGTTATCACGCAGGCGCTCAGCCACCCAGCGCCGAAGCTTTGATGCGCTCACGCTACAGCGCCTATGCCCTGGGAGTGATTGATTACCTGGTGCACAGCACACTACCGGCCCAACAAGCAGGCCTCGACCACGAGGCTATCCGCACGTGGAGCTTGGGCAGTACCTGGCTCGGGCTTGAGGTTGAAGAGACGCAACTGGTCGAGGGCGAACCCCAGCACGCCCATGTCACCTTTACCGCGCACTGGCGTGATGAAAGCGGCGCACACAGCCACCGTGAACGCTCGGCATTCGTGTGCAATAACGGCCAGTGGTATTTTATTGACCCTACTGTCGAGTTGAAGGTCGGTCGCAATGACGCCTGCCCTTGCGCCAGTGGGCTGAAATTCAAGAAGTGCTGCGCCAGTTATTTTTGACTGCTGAAGCGGGTTGATAGCGCAGAAAGCACCGGTAAGGCGCTCTCTGCGCAGTGCAGACTAATCCTGCAATTTCAGATGGGAGATATCCGGCGGAGGCCCGGCTGGCGCTTTTTTCGCTTCGCCCATGTCGCTGCCGGCTGGCGCCAGACTGAACTGCGACAAATCCAGGACTGGAGCCTGCACTTGCGGCTTGCCGTCCTGTACATCATCACCCAGCGGCGCAATGCCAAAATCCGGTGCATCCACCTCAGCGAACGCCGCCATATATTCATCCCGCGGCGCTACCTGTAAGCGGCCTGCCGGTTTGCTGGTAGCCGCTGGCCGAACAGGCGCAGCAACTGGAGCCGGAGCCACAGCAGGCGGCGCGGCCAACTCAATTTCTTCGATCTCATCATCCAGGCAGGCCACTTCGACCACAGCGCCAGCGCGCTCCAGGGTCGAGCGGTATTTTTCCGCACCGGCCGCATCCAGATTGCTTTTGATCACGATACGCCGCCCCGAGAACAACAGCGCCAGTCGCTGTTCATCTGCCTGGAACAACTTGGCCAGGTTGGCTTTCACCAACGCCAACTGGGCACCCGGGACCAACTGCGCACTAAAGGCAATTTCGTAGCGAGCCATGGTCATACTCCTGTCCTATTCGTTGCTCAGTATGGCGCAGGTTTTTTTACCGTCACAACAGGTTGCAGCCAAGCACTTGCTTGTTACACTGATGCGTCATTCGGAGTATGCAATGTTTTATCAGGCGCAAACGATAAGAATTCTCAGCCTATTGATGTTTTTTGGCCTCCTGTCGGGCCTTAGCGGTTGTTCCTCACGAGGCGATTTCAAGTCGCCCGAAGTACGCCTCGTTAAAGTCGACGTCGTTAAAGCCAAACTGTTGGAGCAGCATTTCACGCTGCGCTTTCGCATCGATAACCCCAACAACTTCAGCCTGCCAGTGCGCGGGATGGACTATTTGGTGCATCTGAACCAAGTCAAACTGGCCGAAGGCGAATCCAACGTGTCGTTCACCGTACCCGCCCACGGTCATCACAACTTCTCCATACCAGTGCGCACCAACCTCTGGCGTCACCTGCGGCAGATCGTCAAAGCCTTGGAAAAACCCGACCGCCCCATCCCCTACCGCCTGCAAGGTGCCGTAAAAACTGGCTGGTTTTTCGGACAGAGCGTGCACATGTCGCGCAATGGCGAGATAATTCCCGGCGATTACATCCCGGAGTAACTCGCATGACCCAGCAAGAACACGTCCACGGCCCTGACTGCAACCATGACCACGACCACGCTCACCCCCATGATCATGGCCACGTGCATGGCCCGCATTGCAATCATGGTCATCAGGAGCCTGCGCGCAACGCCCTGAAGGATGTGGGCCGCAACGACCCCTGCCCGTGCGGCAGCGAGAAAAAATTCAAGAAATGCCACGGCGCATAAACCTGCGATGAATAACCTCACCCTGCTCGTCCTGATCGGCAGCGCCGTATTGATTGCCGCATTGGCACTCTATGCCCTGCACCTGTGGCGACGCGTCTGGACCCAGGAAAAAGCCCAGACCGAGGCACTCAATGCGCAGCGCGAACTCCTCGGCGGCGATCTGCATATTCTCGCCAGCAGCTTGCTCGAAGGTCAGTTGCCGCTGATTGAGGGCGCCATTCGGATCAAGGTGCTGCTGGATAACTACGACAGCCGCCTCAGCCAGGACCAGCGCTGTGAGGTTTTTCACCTGTTGTTCGCGGCAACCGCCCAAGTGCCGACCCACGCCGAGTGGAAGGCCCTGGAGAGAAGCGTGCGCCGCCAGCATGAGCAACACTTCAGCGAACTGGAGCTGCAGCACAAGGCCGCCGCTCGCGCCGCCGCCCGCTGGCTGCTTGATGAAGCCCTGCCGCCCCTGCGGCAAAGCGCCTGACTCCCTCGCCCTGCGCCTTGTCAGGCGCAGGGCTGCTGGCTAACGTAGTACGTTCGCACTTGCGCGCCCACGCATCTGGAAAGTGCACACCCCAACCGACCGTTTTCCACCCGCAAGGAGCCTGCTGCATGCTAGCGCGCGCGTTACGCCCCATGGCCCATCTCAGCCTCGCCGCCGTTCTTACGGCCGTCGTCGCGCTCACTGGCTGCCAGTCATTGCTGAACAGCCGTTACAGCGATAGCGTGCACCCAGACCAGGGCATCGTCCGGGTCAAGGGCCTGGCGCAAAGCGTGGTGATTCGCCGTAACCCGCTGGGCATGCCGCTGATCGAAACCACCACCTTCCATGACGCGCTGTTCGCCCTGGGCTATGTGCATGCCAGCGACCGCCTCAGTCAGATGGTCGGTCTGCGCCTGATGGCCGAAGGCCGCCTGGCTGAAATGGCCGGCCCTGGCGTGCTGGAAATGGACCGCTTTATGCGCGCGGTCAACCTGAAGAAAAGCGCCGAGGTGCTCTACAGCGACGCCTCGCCGCGGATCAAACGCTTCTTCGAGGTCTATGCGCGCGGAGTCAACGCCTACCTGTTCCGCTACAAAGACAAGCTGCCGATGGACCTGGCCGAGTCGGGCTATCGCCCGGCGTACTGGAAGGCCGAGGACTCGGTGCTGGTGTTCTGCCTGCTGAATTTCGGCCTGGCGGTCAATCTGCAGGAAGAAATTGCCTCACTGGTGCTCGCACAGAAAGTCGGCAGCGAGCAGCTGGCCTGGCTACTGCCAACCTACCCAGACGAGCCCTTGCCTGTTGAAGAAGCCGCGAAACTCAAGGGGCTCAATCTCAATGGCCAATTGGCCGGTCTGAGCGACATCAGCGCCGCCGTCAGCCAATTTGCAGATGCGCATATGCTCGGCGTGGCCGCCTCCAACAACTGGGCCTTTGCCCCGCAGCGCACACGCAGTGGCAAAAGCCTGCTGGCCAACGATACCCACCTGCCGCTGTCGATGCCCTCGGTGTGGAATTTCGTGCAAATCCGCTCACCCAAATACCAGGCAGCCGGCGTATCGATTGCTGGCGTACCGGCGGTGGTGGCCGGTTTCAACGGTAAACTGGGCTGGGGCATGACCATGGTCATGGGCGACAACCAGGATCTGTTCCTCGAGCAGGTAAAACGCCAAGGCGGACGCCTGCACTACCTGGCCGACGGCAAATGGCTACCGGCACAGCAACGCCAGGAGACCTTCTTTATCAAAGGTCAGCGGCCAATCCGCGAAACCATTTTCGAAACCCGCCACGGCCCGCTATTGAACTCGGTGCTGGGCGAACGCAAGCACATGCTGCAACCCATGCAGCTGAGCAGCGGCTATGGCCTGGCGCTGAAAACCACCCAGTTCGAGGCGGATAAAACCCTGGATGCCTTCTTCGATCTCTCGCGCGCCCAGTCGGTCGAGCAGGCCTTTGAGGCGACCCGTGAAGTCCGCGCCATGCCGCTGAACATCGTATTTGCCGATGCACAGCATATCGGCTGGCAAGTCACCGGACGTTTCCCCAATCGCCGCGCCGGCCTGGGCCTGATGCCTTCACCCGGCTGGGACAGTCAGTATGAGTGGGACGGATTCGCCGACCCGATGCTGCATCCCT
>DASRUM010000011.1:0-6472 GCA_035655415.1 Pseudomonas sp. | reverse complement strand
AAGATTCAGGGTTTTTAGGCTTTCTTCAAACAGTTCAGCAAAGCTTTCGCTCATTTTAATTCCTGTTGATTCAGGGCAGGGAATCCGCCCAAACCACATTCCAGACAATGTGGGTACGTTCATTTAAAAAGAGGCAAACGGAACTAGGACTGGGTTCCCGTGCGCCTCCTTGCGAGCCGGTCAGCTTAAGCAGCTGTGGCTCTTATCATCCGGCAAGGTCGCGATTGGCGACTTCACTCAGAATTCGTTCAAGCACTTGTTCAATCGAGAGTTCAGTGGAATCCAGCTGGATCGCATCGGCTGCCGGCTTGAGCGGAGCCACTGCACGCTGGGTATCGCGCTCATCGCGCGCCTGAATCTCATCAAGAAGACTCGCGAGATTAACATCATCGCCCTTGGCCTTCAACTGCAAGTAGCGCCGACGGGCACGTTCCTCGGCGCTGGCGGTGAGGAAAATCTTCAGCGGCGCATCGGGAAATACCACCGTACCCATGTCGCGACCGTCTGCGACCAGGCCCGGCATTTCCTGGAAAGCCTGCTGACGCTGCAGCAGAGCTTCACGCACGGCAGACAGCGATGCCACCTGCGATGCACCGGCGCCGACCTGCTCATTGCGGATCAGGTCTGTGACTTCTTCGCCTTCAAGAATGATGCGCTGGCCATGACCGCCACCGGCGGCGATAAATTGCACATCCAGATGAGCGGCGAGCAGCTTCATTGCCTCTTCATTGGTCAAATCAACGCCGTGATTGCCTGCAGCAAAGGCCAGCAGACGATACAACGCCCCTGAATCCAGTAGATTCCAGCCCAGTTGCTTGGCCAGCAGGCCAGCAATGGTGCCTTTGCCCGAGCCGCTCGGCCCGTCGATGGTGATAACCGGTGCGACGATCATGCCTTGCCCTCCTCGGCCACACGAATGCCAACCTGAGCCGACAGCGCGAGGAAGTTGGGGAACGAGGTGGCGACGTTGGCGCAATCATGGATGCGGATCGGCGCAGTAGCGCGTAGCGATGCCACGCTGAACGACATAGCAATACGGTGATCGCCGTGCGCCCAGACTTCGCCACCACCGATGCTGCCGCCTTCGATAATGATGCCGTCTGGCGTTGGTTCAGCCTTGACGCCCAGAGCAATCAAGCCATCAGCCATCACCTGGATACGGTCGGATTCCTTGACCCGCAGCTCTTCGGCGCCACGCAGCACGGTGCGACCTTCGGCCACCGAAGCGGCGACGAACAGCACCGGGAACTCATCAATAGCTAGGGGCACCAGGTCTTCGGGGATATCGATGCCCTTGAGCCTGGCACTGCGCACGCGGATATCCGCCACCAGCTCGCCACCGACTTCACGCTGGTTTTCCAGGGTGATATCGCCGCCCATCAGCTTGAGGATGTCGATCACGCCCGTACGGGTTGGGTTGATCCCAACGTGTTCCAGCACCAGCTCGGAGTCTTCGGCAATGCTGCCGGCCACCAGGAAAAAGGCTGCAGAGGAGATATCCGCCGGCACTTCGATATGGGTAGCAGTCAGCTTGTGGCCCGACGTGACGCTGGCGGTGCTGCCATCCACGGTTACCGGGTAGCCAAAGCCACGCAGCATGCGTTCCGTGTGGTCACGGGTCGGCGCAGGCTCGGTCACCGAGGTTGTTCCGGCGGCGTATAGCCCCGCCAGCAACAGGCAGGATTTAACCTGGGCACTGGCCATGGGCATTTCGTAGTCCATGCCGGTCAGGCGCTGGCCGCCTTTGATATTCAGCGGCGGACGGCCTTCAGGACCGGTCTCGATCACTGCACCCATCTCGCGCAGCGGCTTAGCGACGCGGTTCATCGGGCGCTTGGATAGCGAAGCATCGCCCGTTAGGGTTGTATTGAAAGGTTGTGCAGCCAGCAGGCCGGACAGCAGACGCATCGAGGTGCCGGAGTTGCCCATATACAGCGGGCCAGCAGGAGCCTTCAGGCCATGCAGGCCAACGCCATGCACGGTCACGCGGCCGTGATGTGGGCCTTCGATGACCACGCCCATATCGCGGAACGCCTGAATGGTCGCCAGGGCGTCTTCACCTTCCAGGAAGCCTTCAACCTGCGTGGTGCCGACAGCCAGCGAGCCAAGCATGATCGAACGGTGGGAGATGGATTTGTCGCCCGGTACGCGAATACGCCCGGAGAGTTTGCCGCCTGGGTTAGCCAGAAAAACCAGATCATTCGAGTGCATAGCGTCCACATAGGCCCTGCGGGCCAGAATTTTGCCAAAATGCTCACGGGCCACGCGGGCGCGAGTGAATACGCCCAGCAATTGATGCCCATCCCCAGCGTCGACCGCGTCGCGCAAGGCGTCGAGGTCGTCGCGAAATACGTCTAGTGTGCGCAACACCGCCTCGCGATTGGCGAGGAAGATGTCGTGCCACATAACCGGATCACTGCCGGCAATTCGCGTGAAGTCGCGAAAGCCGCCGGCGGCGTAACGAAAGATCTCCAGGTTCTCACTGCGCTTGGCCAGCGAGTCAACCAGGGTAAAGGCCAGCAAATGCGGCAGGTGACTGGTCGCAGCCAGCACCTGATCGTGATGCTCGACCTCCATATGCTCAACATCCGCGCCCAGCTCGCGCCATAGGGCGTCGACCAGCGCCAGAGCTGCGTCATCACTCTGTTCGCAGGGCGTCAGGATGACCTTGTGGCGGCGGAACAGTTGCGCATTGGACGCTTCCACCCCGCTCTGCTCGGAACCGGCAATCGGATGCCCAGGCACAAAGCGCACTGCCTTGCCGGTAAAGGCCAGTCGCGCCGCGCGCACCACATTGCCTTTGGCGCTGCCCACGTCGGTGAGCACCGTCGTACCCAGGTCAAGTTTAGCCAGCTCTGTGAGCAGCTTTTCCATGGCCAGGATAGGCACCGCCAGCTGGATAATATCGGCACCCTGACAGGCGGCAGCCAGATCGACCTCACAGCGATCGACCACACCCAGCTCAACCGCCAACCGGCGCGACTCGGGATCGAGATCGACACCTATCACTTCGCGGCACAGGCCGCGCTCACGCAAACCCTTGGCGAAAGAGCCACCAATCAGGCCCAGGCCAATAACCACCAGGCGGCCGAGCTTAGGGGCGGCAGGTTGCACCTGAGTGACAGCAGAGTTGGCTTCACTCACGCGTTCAGCACCTTGGCCAGGGCGTCGAGGAAGCGCGCATTCTCAGCAGGCAGACCAATCGAAACGCGCAGGAAGTTCGGCATGCCGTAACCGGCTACCGGCCGCACGATCACCCCAGCACGTAGCAGCGCCTGGTTGATCGCTGCGGTATCACGGCCAAAGTCCACGGCAATAAAGTTGCCTTTCGACGGGATCCAGCTCAGGCCCAGTTCGCGCAAGCCTGCTTCCAGCTGCGCCATGCCGGCGTCATTGAGCTGACGGCTTTGCGTCAGGTAATCGGCATCATCCAGCGCCGCGCAGGCGGCGGCCAGGGCCAGGCTGTTGACGTTGAATGGCTGGCGTACACGGTTGAGCACATCGGCGATCTGCGCCGAACTGAGCGCATAACCAACGCGCAGCGCCGCCAGGCCATAGGCCTTGGAGAAAGTGCGCGAGACCAGCAGGTTGTCATAGCGCGCCAGGTACTTGAGGCCGTCCGGCAGCTCATCACCTTCGGCGAACTCGATATAAGCTTCATCCAGCACCACCAGCACGTTGCCGGGTACGCGAGCGAGAAAGCGCTCCAGCGCGTCGGGGCCAAACCAGGTGCCGGTCGGGTTGTTCGGGTTGGCGATAAACACCACGCGAGTGTTTTCATCGATGGCCGCAAGCATGGCTTCCAGGTCGTGACCGTAGTCCTTGGCCGGCACCACTTTGCCCTGAGCACCTACGGCCTGGGTCGAGATGGGGTAAACGGCAAAGGCATACTGGCTAAACACCGCATTAAGGCCGGGGGCCAGATAGGCGCGGGCGACCAGATCGAGAATATCGTTGGAGCCATTGCCCAGGGTAACCTGGCTGATCTGCACGCCACAGCGCGCGGCCAGACGGCTTTTCAGCTCGAAGCCATTGCCATCGGGGTAACGGGTCAGCTCGGCAAGCTCGCCGCGAATCGCTTCCAGCGCCTTGGGGCTTGGACCCAGCGGATTCTCGTTGCTGGCCAGCTTGACGATGCTGGCCGGGTCCAGATCCAGCTCACGGGCCAGCTCATCCACCGGCTTGCCCGGCACATAGGGCGACAGCTGCTGTACGCCTGGCAGGGCCAGGGCGAGGAAATCGGTCATAGCAAAGCCTCACGCTTAAAGCCGCAAGCCCCAAGTACAGCCCGGCGTCGATGCGCGTGTAGCTTGAGACCTGAGGCGTGCCGCAGCAGTTTTAAAGTACCGCTTTGGGGTAGGAACCCAGCACCTTGAGCGCCACGGCTTCCTGATTGATCTTTTCCAGCACGTCCTTGATCAGCGGGTCGCGGTGGTGACCAACAAAGTCGATAAAGAACACGTAGGTCCACTTGCCGCTGCGCGACGGGCGGGTTTCGATGCGCGTCAGATCAATACCGTTGTTGTGGAACGGCACCAGCAATTCATGCAGCGCGCCCGGCTTGTTGCGCATGGAGATGATGACCGAGGTCTTGTCGTCGCCAGTCGGCGGCACTTCCTGGCTACCGATGATCAGGAAGCGCGTGGAGTTGTCAGGACGGTCTTCGATCTTCTCCGCCAGCTTGGCCAGACCGTACAGACTGGCTGCCATATCGCCGGCAATCGCCGCGCTGTTCCACTCGCTTTTCACCCGTTTGGCTGCATCGGCGTTGCTCGCCACCGCCACACGCTCAACATTCGGGTAATGCGCGTCCAGCCACTTGCGGCATTGCGCCAGGGACTGGGCGTGGGAATAGATGCGGGTGATCTTGTCGGTCTTGGTGGCTTCACCGACCAGCAGGTGATGATGAATGCGCAGTTCGACTTCACCACAGATGACCATGTCGTGTTCTAGGAAGCTGTCGAGGGTGTGGTTGATCGCGCCTTCGGTGGAGTTTTCCACCGGCACCACGCCGAAGTTCACCGCACCGGCGGCCACTTCGCGGAACACTTCATCGATAGCCGCCATCGGCACGCTGATCACCGCGTGACCGAAGTGCTTCATCGCCGCGGCCTGGGAGAAAGTACCCTCTGGGCCGAGGTAAGCGACCTTGAGCGGATTTTCCAGGGCCAGGCAGGAGGACATGATTTCGCGGAACAGCCGCGCCATTTCCTCGTTGCCCAGCGGCCCCTGGTTGCGCTCCATAATGCGTTTGAGCACCTGGGCTTCGCGCTCAGGGCGATAGAACACCGGCTTCTCGCCTTCCGGCAAGGCCTTCATCTTCACCCGCGCGACTTCTTCGGCGCAGCTGGCGCGATCACTGATCAGCGCGAGAATCTTCTCATCGAGGTTGTCGATGCGCAGGCGCAGGGCCTGCAGTTCCTGCTCGGAAATTGGATCGGTCATCAGCCGTGCTCCTTCTCGAACTCGGCCATATAGGCCACCAATGCCTCAACGGCGTCCAGGCCCACGGCGTTATAGATGGAAGCACGCATGCCGCCGACCGAACGGTGGCCCTTGAGGTTGAGCAGGCCGCGCGCATCGGCACCGGCGAGGAACGGCTTATCCAGCTTCTCGTCGGCCAGGCGGAACGGCACGTTCATCCAGGAGCGGGCGTTATGGGCAATCGGGTTGCTGTAGAAATCGCTGGTATCGATGGCCTTGTACAGCAGGTCTTTCTTGGCGCGGTTGATCCGCTCCATGGCGGCCACCCCGCCCTGCTCTTTCAGCCACTCGAACACCAGGCCGGACAGGTACCAGGAGAAGGTCGCTGGGGTGTTGTACATCGAGCCGTTATCGGCGGCGATTTTGTAGTTGAGCATGGTCGGACAGACGCTGCGGGCACGGCCGAGCAGGTCTTCACGAACGATGGTCACCACCAGGCCGCTGGGACCGATGTTCTTCTGCGCGCCGGCGTAGATCAGGCCGAACTTCGACACATCTATAGGGCGCGAAAGGATATCGGAAGACATATCCACCACCAGAGGCACGTCGCCCACTTCGGGAATCCAGTCGAACTGCAGGCCGCCGATGGTTTCATTGCTGGCGTAGTGCAGGTAGGCGGCGTCTTTCGACAGCTGCCACTCGTTCTGCCCGGGGATGGCGAAATAGTCATAGGCCTTGGCGCTGGCAGCAACATTGATATTGCCGTAGCGGCTGGCTTCTTCGATGCTTTTCTTCGACCAGATACCGGTGTCGATGTAGTCGGCAACGCCATCTTCCGGCAGCAGGTTGAGCGGGATTTCAGCGAACTGCTGGCTGGCCCCGCCCTGCAGGAACAGCACCTTGTAGTCGGACGGAATTTCCATCAGGTCGCGCAGGTCCTGCTCGGCCTTTTCCGCGATGGCGGTGTATTCGTCGCTGCGGTGACTCATTTCCATGACCGACAGGCCTTTGCCTTGCCAATCAAGAAGCTCCGCCTGGGCGCGTTGCA
>DASRUM010000010.1:0-27950 GCA_035655415.1 Pseudomonas sp. | reverse complement strand
ACCAGGCAATTGCCTTGCGGACGCTCAAGGGGCTTGCCGACTATGATTGCATCCTGCACATTCGCTTTGTCTTCTGGATGAGACCCTCGTATGCCGCGCGCGTCGCGTTACCCTTTGCGTCAGTGGATCTGGCGCGCTTTTGTGCAGAGTGCCCTGATTCCGCTGATTCTGGTCGAATCGGTGTTGATTACGGTGTATCTGCTGAGCAACGCGGCGATTCGCGATGCACAGATTGACCATTTGCAGCAGAGCGCACTGGATGATCTATCGGCGGCGGTAGCGCGTGAAGGTCAGGTGATTGATAGCCGTCTACGTTCGGTGGAAGCCCAGATACAGATCTTCCGTGATGCGGCGGCGAACGCCCTGGCCAACACGGATTTTCAGCCCGATGCGCTGGAGCGTCAGCGCCATGCCATCACCGACAATGGCGTGTTCTACAGCCGCAGCGATGATGGGCGTGCGGCTTCCTTTTATGCCAACAGCACACCGCTGGCCCAGCAGGACCATGCCAAGGCGTTGCGTCTGTCGCAGCTCGATCCTTTGATGCGTTCAATCCAGGCGGCCAACCCTCGGGTAGCGGCGGCCTATTTCAATACTTGGGACAGTTACAACCGCATCTACCCCTTCTTTATGACGCCCGAGCAGTATCCCCATGACATGGTGATACCCGATTACAACTTCTATTACCTGGCGGACGCCAAGCACAACCCCGAGCGCAAAGTGGCCTGGACCGATGTCTACCTCGACCCGGCCGGCATGGGCTGGATGATGTCGGCAGTGGCGCCGGTGTATCGCGGTGATTTCCTCGAAGGCGTGGTGGGGCTGGATATCACGGTCGGGCAGATGCTTGATGAGATTGGCGAGTTGGATGTGCCCTGGCAGGGCTATGCCATGCTGGTCAGCCGCGATCACAACATCATGGCCTTGCCGAGTGCTGGCGAAGAGGACTTCGGCCTGCGCGAACTGACGGAATACTCCTATGCCGAGGCGGTGCGCCGTGAGGTACTCAAGCCCGAAGACTTCAGCCTGGCCAAACGCGCCGAGATGCAGCCGTTGTTGCAGGCCATGACCACTGGCCAGGGCAATGTGCAGGAAGTGGTGCTGGGCGGGCGCAATCAGCTGATCGCCTGGAGCGAGATTCCGCAGACCGGCTGGCAACTACTGCTGGTAGTGGATGAGGAGCATATCTTCAGCGAGACCAATCGCCTGGCCGAGCGCTACCTGCATATCGGTTATCTGCTGATCGTCGGCCTGGCGCTGTTCTACCTGCTGTTTTTTGCCTTGATGTGGGCGCGTTCGCGGCGCCTGAGTGAGCAGCTGGTACAGCCGATTGATGGGATTGTCGGGATGATGCGCGAGCTGGGCCAGGGTAATTATCAGCCCGCCGCACCGACTAGCCAGATCGACGAACTGGTAAGCATGGCCGCGGCTGTGCAACACACCGGCGAGCAGTTGCAGGCCAGTGAAACCCAGCGTGTGGAGGCGCAGCGGATTCTCCAACTGGTGCTGGAGAGCACCACGGAAAGCCTCTGGGAGGTCGAGGCGGAGACGATGAGCATCACCCTCAGCGAGCGTTTCCTCAGGCGCTTCGGCCTGACCCACTCGAACATGAGCTTCAGTGAATTTAACCAGCGCGTGCACCCCAATGATCTGGAGCGCATTCGTCATCTGCGCCAACTGTTCGCCAACAGTGGCGAGGATCGTTTCGAGGCGGAATACCGCTATGCCGATGCGCTGGGCGAGTACGTCTGGTTGCTCAGTCGCGGCAAGGTGCTGGAGCGTGACAGTGAGGGCCGAGCCCTGCGCGTGGCCGGCACCCATGTCGACATCACCCGACTCAAGCAGGTGCAGGAAGACCTGCGCCGCGCCAGCCTGGACGCCCAGGCCGCCAGCCAGGCCAAAAGCCGCTTTCTGTCGAGCATGAGCCACGAACTGCGCACACCGCTCAATGCGATTTACGGCTTTGGCCAGTTGATTGAGATGGAAGCGCAGGACAAGCCCGAGGCCAAGCTGGAAGCCGATTACGCCCGCGAGATCGTCAATGCCAGTCGTCATCTGACCTCATTGGTCGACGACATTCTCGACCTGTCGAGCATCGAGAGCCGCCGTCAGCAGCTCAAATTGCAACCCGTGGAAGTCGGCGCGCTGCTGCATAGCTGCGCCGAGCTGGTGCAGCCGGAAGTGCAGCAACGCCAGTTGCAGTTGCAGGTGTTGGCTGAAGCCGACGCCGGCCTGTATGTACAGGCGGATATGCGCAGGGTGCGTCAGGTGGTGCTCAACCTGCTGTCCAACGCGATCAAGTACAACAGCCCGCAGGGTTTGATCCGCATGGGCTATGAGGTGCGTTCCAACTGCGTGCGCTTGTGGGTCGAAGACAACGGCACGGGGCTGACTACCGAACAACAGGCCAACCTGTTTCAGCCGTTCCAACGGCTGGGGCGCGAGAACTCCAGCATTCCTGGCACCGGTATCGGCTTGGTGCTGTGCCGTGAGTTGGCCACCTTGATGGCTGGCGAGATGGGCTTTAGCAGCAGCGCCGGCACGGGCAGCCGCTTCTGGATCGACCTGCCCGGCGCTGCGGCACCGGCAGCACAGACGGCTGCCGATGTGGAATCCGTGGCAGCGCAGCCCAAGCAGTTGGCCGAAGTGCTGTGTGTAGAGGATCACCCGGCCTGCCTCAAGGTGGTTCAGGAAGCGCTGCGTGAGTTTGCCGAGGTGCGTGGCGCCGGCTCGGTTCAGCGGGCGCTGGCCGAGCTTGAACATTGCACACCGACGCTGCTGCTGCTTGATCTGGACCTACCTGATGGCGACGGTATGCAGGTGCTTGACGCCATGCGCCTTAACCCTCGGCTGCAGGCAGTGCCGGTATTGGTGATCAGTGCGGCGGCGGATGAGGCTGTGTTTGCCGAGGCGCGCCGACGCGGCGCACAAGCCTGCCTGGCCAAGCCGATTGACCTGGCCCAGGTGCGCCGCGTGGCACTTAGCTTGCTGGGACAGGCGCTTAAATAGCGCCTACCGCATTTAGCCCACTCGCAAGTGACTCAGGCTACTCGCTGGCCTCGAGCAGTTGCAGGGCCTCACCCAGCACCTTGACCGACTCGCCGTGGTTACCGGCCTTGTGCAGCGCTTCGCCTTCGGCGCGCAGTTGCTGCACTTGCGCGAGTACCGTGGCATCGCTCGGTGGGTCGGTCTTCAATAAGCCGTCGATCTTCGCCATATCCGCTGGGCAGTGCATGGCCCAGAGCGAGGTGCTGAGAAGTGCGGCGGTTAGGAAAGCAGCTAAACGATACATGGCTATCACCTTTCTAGGGTTGAGTATTGACTCTAGAAGGCGTGACGCTAACGCGCAGAAAAACTATGCAATGGAGGGGCTGGCAACAGGCGCTATCAGCCCCTTTTCGTCCGACTTATTGCGCATCGGTACTGCGATCCTTGCTAGGACGTTGCAGCAGCATCAGGGCTTTTTCGGCATGAGTGCCACAGGTTTCGAGGTCACCCGCACGTTGCGCCTCTTCGGCAGCCTTAATACGTTCTTCGACTTGCTCCTTGAGGGGAGAGGTCATGGTTGTGAGTGCGGCCTTGCTGTCCGAAAGTTTCTGCAGATTGACGGTGCAGATGTCTGTGGCAAAAGCCGGGGAAGCCAACATGGCGATAGCGACGATGCTACATAGGGATAATCCTTTCATTGGAGTGTTCTCCGCTTATTAATGCTTTTTGTGTTCGGCACATGCTTGTCGCGAGGGCAAGTAACGTCGCCGAGAAGGGTACTGACCCCATTCACTGGGCCCACAATAAATGACCCGAGGGTTTTGGCCTGAGTTCAGGTTATTTCCCCCCTCCTACCCCTCTGGCCCCGCACCACCCCGCCGACCGCCACCGAAACCAGGCCATAGCGGCCGAATCCTCACCGCGCAGATCCGTTGCTGACTGTCTATCGTCGTCCGCTTGTAGCGGCTTTCGGTGCGTGCCGCTTGGCATTTGAGTAAAACCTTCTGCGCCTGCCAGCGGTCGACTGTTTGAACAGACGCCCCGGCCAACTGGCCGTTGGAGGTAGAAAATGACCATTCGATGCTTGATCGCAGGCTGTGTCTGGTCGTCAGGCACCGCCATACGCATGGGCAGGGAAACCCTGCTGTGTCAGCGCTGCAGCCGTTGCGGCAGTTTCCATTACGTACCCGAGTCGCTGGCGGGAGACGGCCAGCATGCCTAGAGCCATCTGGAAAGGCGCCATCAGTTTCGGCCTGGTGCATATCCCCGTTGCACTGACCTCCGCCACCGCGTCGCAGGGCGTGGACTTCGACTGGCTGGATAAACGCAGCATGGAGCCGGTCGGCTACAAGCGGGTGAACAAGGTCACCGGCAAGGAAGTCAGCAAGGAAAATATCGTCAAGGGCGTGGCCTATGAGAAGGGCCGCTATGTGGTGCTCAGCGCTGAGGAAATCCGTGCTGCTCACCCCGAGGCAACCCAGACCATCGATATTTTTGCCTTTGTCGACAGCGAGAAAATTCCGTTGCAGCACATCGACACGCCCTACTACCTCGCCCCCGATCGCCGTGGAGAAAAGGTCTATGCACTCTTGCGCGAGGCTCTGAGCAGCACCAACAAGGTGGCGCTGGCCCACGTGGTGCTGCACACCAAGCAGCATCTGGCCGCGCTGATGCCGCTTGAGTCGGCCCTGGTACTAGTGATGCTGCGCTGGCCCAGCGAAGTGCGCAGTCTGGCGTCACTGGAACTGGGCGCGGCGGTGAGCAAACCGAAGCTGGCCAAGAGCGAGCTGGACATGGCCAAGCGCCTGATCAAGGACATGAGCGGCGACTGGCAACCGGACGCCTACGTCGATGAGTTTCAGAATCGCATCATGGAGCTGGTGGCGCGCAAGGCCAAGGCCGGCAAGATCGAGGAAGTGGATCGCGTCGAGGGCGAAGACACCCGGCGCAGCGCCGATGTCATCGACCTCACCGAACTGCTCAAGCGCAGCCTCGGTGGCAAGCCGGCGCGCAAGGCGCCGGGCAAAAGCACGGGCTCGCACAAGCCCGCAGCCAGGACCAAACGCAACTAAGGCGGAGCGACGAGCATGGCCAAGGCGCAGAGTGACTACAACCGCAAACGCAACTTCGAGCAGACCAGCGAACCCCGCGAACAGCCGCGCAGACGTGGCAGCAAGGCCGGCGCCCTGCGCTTCGTGATTCAGAAGCACGATGCCCGCCACCTGCATTACGACTTTCGCCTGGAGCTCGATGGCACCCTGAAGAGTTGGGCGGTGCCCAAGGGCCCAAGCCTGGACCCACGCGACAAGCGCCTGGCGGTGCATGTCGAGGATCACCCGCTGGATTACGCCAGCTTCGAAGGCAGCATTCCCGAGGGCAATTACGGTGCCGGCGATGTGATTGTCTGGGATCAGGGCATCTGGCAGCCGCATGACGACCCGGTCGGGGCCTATGCGGCCGGCAAGCTCAAGTTCAGCTTGATCGGCGAGAAGTTGAGCGGCGACTGGGCGCTGGTACGCACCCGCCTGCGCGGCAGCGGTGACAAGGAACAGTGGCTGCTGATCAAGGAACGTGACGATACGGCGCGCTCCAGCGATGAATACGACATCGTCAACGAGCAGCCACAGAGCGTTATCAGTGGCGCGCTGGTGGGCGGGCCGAGCAAGACCGCCAAGGGCAAAAAAGCCGCTAGCACGCGCAAACCCGCAGCCGGTCGCAGCGACTTTCCTGCCAGCCTGGCACCGCAGTTGGCCACCCTCTCCGACCGGCCACCGGAAGGCGATTGGACGTACGAGGTGAAGTTCGACGGCTACCGCATCCTCACCCGCATCAGCGACGGCGAGGTGCGTCTGTTCAGCCGCAATGGCCATGACTGGAGCGAGCGCCTGCCGCTGCAGGCAAAGGCGCTGGCCAAGCTGGGCCTGCGCGACAGCTGGCTCGATGGCGAGGTGGTGGCGCTGAACGACATCGGCCTGCCGGACTTCCAGCAGCTGCAGAATGCTTTCGATATCGGCCGCAGCCATGACCTCGTCTACTACCTGTTCGACGCGCCATTTATCAACGGCGAGGATCTGCGGCAAACCCCGCTGGAGCAACGCCGCGCCCTGCTTAAGCAGCTTCTGCCGAGCACGCGCAAAGGCCCGCTACGGTACTCCGCCGATTTCAACGCGCACCATCAGGACATTCTCGACAGCGCCTGCGCCATGTCGCTGGAGGGCGTGATCGGCAAGCGCGTGGGCAGCGCCTATGTGTCGCGGCGCAGCGCCGACTGGATCAAGCTCAAGTGCCGCCTGCGCCAGGAGTTCGTCATCGTAGGTTTTACCCAGCCCAAGGGCAGCCGCAGCGGTTTCGGCGCGCTGCTGCTGGCGGTGAATGACGACGCTGGCCTGCGCTATGCAGGACGCGTGGGTACAGGCTTCGACGAAACGGCGCTCAAGGCGCTGCACCAGCGCTTGCAGCAACTGGCGCAGGCCGATTCGCCACTGGCGCAAAAACTCACCAGCGCGCAGGCCCGCGAGGTCAACTGGATCAAGCCGGAGCTGGTGGGCGAAGTGGAGTTCGCCGAGTGGACGCGCGAAGGCATCGTGCGCCAGGCCAGTTTTATCGCCCTGCGCAGCGACAAGCCGGCCAGCCAGATCATCCGGGAACATCCCCAGTGGCCTGACGCGACCAAGCCGGAAAAAAACGCCGAGCCCGCCAGCGCGGCCGGCAAACCGCTGCTCGCCGGCGTAGCGATCAGCAGTGCGCAACGACTGATCGACCCGCAAAGCGGCACCAGCAAGCTGCAACTGGCGCAGTTCTACGAGAGCGTGGCCGACTGGCTGCTGCCGCATCTGGCCGGTCGCCCTGTGTCGCTGGTGCGTGCGCCAGAGGGCGTCAGCGGCGAGCAGTTCTTCCAGAAGCATGCCGAGCATCTGGCCATTCCACAGATCAAGCACCTGGACCCGAAGCTCGATCCCGGCCACGCGGCGCTGATGCAAATCGACAGCCTGCCAGCGCTGATCGGCGCCACGCAGATGGGCTGCATCGAGCTGCACACCTGGGGCGCCACCAGCACGCGCATCGACACTCCGGACCGTTTCGTCCTCGATCTCGACCCGGACCCGGCGTTGCCATGGCGCAGCATGCTCGAAGCCACCCGCCTGACCCTGGGTGTACTGGACGAATTGAACCTGCAGGCGTTTCTCAAGACCAGCGGCGGCAAGGGCATGCACATTGTCGTGCCACTGGCGCGCCGCGCCGACTGGGACACCGTCAAGGCCTTCGCCAAGGCCATCGCGCAGTTCATGACCAAACAGCTGCCGGAGCGCTTTACCGCCACGTCTGGGCCGAAGAATCGCGTCGGCAAGATTTTTATCGACTACCTGCGTAACGCGCGCGGCGCCAGTACCGTCGCGGCCTACTCGGTACGGGCGAGACCAGGGCTGCCGGTTTCGGTGCCGATCAGCCGTGACGAGCTGGATCAGGTGCGCAGCGCCCAACAGTGGACCGTCGCCAACCTCAGGCAACGCCTTGAGCAACTTGCACGAGACCCCTGGCACGGATACGCCAATCAGCAACGGCTCAACCGTGGCATGTGGGACAAGCTTGGCGTGATCCACAGGAGCACACGGTGACCGGCAAGCAATCTGCCCTTGTGGCCGCTGAACAGCCCATGCAACTGGCTAGCGCACTAGAGGCCTTCAGCAGGCGCGCGTGCGAGCCGGCCAACGATGCTGTGCCACGGCAAATGCGCGCGCTGATGGCGGCCGGGCTGGATCAGCTGCCAACGCCGGGCCAGGGTGAAACGCTGCGGCGCTGGCAGCTGCTTGCCGAGGTGGCGGCAGCAGATTTATCGCTGCTCAAACTGTTCGAGGCGCACACCGATGCCCAGGCCATTCTCCGCGAGCTTGGCGCCAGTGACGAGAACACGGAGCTATGGGCCGTGTGGGCGGCGGAACCGCCGCAGGCGCGGGTGGAAATCACCGCGCGCAACGCTGACGGCGTCACGTTGCACGGCTGCAAGGCCTGGTGCTCCGGGGCCTTGCATGTCGATCAGGCGCTGGTGACGGTCTGGGATGAACAGGGACGCTCGCAGTTGGTGGCGCTGGCGATGAATCAGCCTGGCGTCACGGTGACCCGCGACGGTTGGCAGGCAGTAGGAATGGCAGCGGCCGCCAGCTTCGAGATCCGTCTCGAGGGCGCTAGTGCCCGCTGTATTGGCGAGCCAGGGGCCTACACCGCACGCCCCGGCTTCTGGCACGGCGGCGCCGGCATCGCCGCCTGTTGGTACGGTGCCGGGGTGGCGATAGCTCGGCATGTGCAGCAGCACATGCGTAGCGACCCGCACGCGCTGGCGCATCTGGGCGCGCTGGATACGGCGCTGAGCGGCGCGAAACAGGCGCTACGGGCCTGCGCCAGCTGGATCGACAAGCAGCCAACTGCCGCGGCTGAGTACCCTGCCCGCCTGGTGCGCGCCCAGGTTGAAGCGGCGCTGGAGCAAGTCATGTGCCACGCCGGCCGCGCGCTGGGCGCTGGCCCCTTCTGCCGTGACCCGCACTTCGCCCGCTTGCTCGCCGATCTGCCGGTATTCCTGCGCCAAAGCCATGCCGAGCGCGATCTCGAACGGCTGGGCGAACTGCTGCTGCACAGCGACAAGGACTGGAATCTGTGAGCGAAGACGACAACCTTATTCAGGGCCAGGGCACCTCAGCCGAAGCCTGGGCCAGCTCGCAGCGGCTGGCCGCGCTGCCGGTGGTTGCGCTCGACGAGCTGATCGCCCCGGGTTCGCGGCTGGCCATTGTCGCGCCGCATCCAGACGATGAAGTGCTGGGCTGCGGCGGGTTGCTGGCGCAACTGGCGGCCAGGGATGCACCGATCAGAATCGTCGCCGTCACCGATGGTGAAGGCAGCCACCCCAACTCCACGCTCTGGCCGGTGGCCACGCTGCGCGCAATCCGCCAGCAGGAAAGCCGCATAGCATTGCAGTGCCTGGGCATTTCGGCGCAGCGCATCGAGTGGACACGGCTGCATCTGCCCGACAGCGGCGTGGCGCTAGATGAGCCACGTCTGCGCGCGCACCTTGAGCAGGCGCTGCAAGGCTGCAGCCATGTCATCACCACCTGGCGCGCTGACGGTCACTGCGATCATGAGGTGGTTGGGCGCGTCAGCACAGCAGTTGCACAGGCCACCGGCGCGACGCTTTACGAGATGCCGGTCTGGGCCTGGCACTGGGCGACACCGGAAGACCCACGCATCCCCTGGGAACGCGCCTGCAAGCTCAGGCTCGGCGAGCAGACCCTGGCTCGCAAGCGTTTTGCCCTGCACGCGCACCGCTCGCAGCTGCTGGCCGATCCGTCTACCGGTGCGCCGCCGATCCTCACCGAGCGCACCCTTGCGCGTTTCGCCCAGCCCTATGAGGTGTACTTCCGATGAGCCTGTCTGCCGATTATTTCGATGCGCTGTACGCCGCCAACGACGATCCCTGGCACTTTCGCAGCCGCTGGTACGAGTTGCGCAAACGCCAACTGACCCTCGCTTCCCTGCCGCGCCAGCGTTACCAGCGCGCTTTCGAGCTGGGCTGCGCCAACGGCGAGCTGAGCGCAGAGTTGGCGCAGCGCTGCGAACACCTGTTGTGCTGCGATGCCAGCCAACGAGCGGTCGCGTTGGCCCGCGAGCGCCTTGCCGGTTATGCCCATGCGCAGGTCTACGCGGGGCAGCTGCCGCAGTGCTGGCCGGAGCAGTGCTTTGACCTGATCGTGATCAGCGAAGTCGGCTACTACCTTGACCAGCAGGCGCTGACCAACCTGCTGCAACACTGCATCGCCAGCCTTACCCCCAGCGGCCATCTGCTTGCCTGTCACTGGCGGCATCCCATCGAAGGCAGCCCGCTCGACGGCGAGCAGGTGCACCGTCTGCTGCGGCAGATACTGCCGTTCGAGCGGATCGTCTTGCATCAGGAGCCTGACTTCGTGCTGGAAGCCTGGAGCGTCTCAGCGTTCGCCATAAACCTACACGAGGTCGCCCGATGATCGGTGTCGTGGTGCCCGCCCACAATGAAGAAGCGCTGCTCGGCCGTTGCCTGCAATCGCTGCACAACGCCGCCCGCCACTCCGATCTGCAGGGCGAGCCGGTGTGCATCGTGGTGGTGCTGGATGCCTGCAGCGACGCCTCGGCACAGATCGCCCGCCAGCATCAGGTCATCAGCCTGAGCATCGCGGCGCACAACGTCGGCCGGGCCCGACGCGCGGGCGCGGCTCATGCCATCAGCCTCGGCGCGCGCTGGCTGGCCTGCACCGATGCCGACAGCTGCGTGGCTGCGGACTGGCTGGTGCAACAGCTGCAACACGACGCGGAGGTGGTCTGCGGCACGGTTCATCTGGACGATTGGGAAGGCTACGACGACGCCGTCCAACGCGCCTATCACCAGCGTTACCAGCCCGGCGACAGTCACCGCCACATACACGGCGCCAACCTTGGCATCTGCGTTGAGGCCTATAAACGTGCCGGCGGGTTTCCACCGCTGCGCGCCCATGAGGACGTGCGGCTGATCGAGTCACTGAACGAAGTCGGCGCGCGCATCGTCTGGAGTGGCAGCAACAGCGTCGCCACCAGCGCCCGCCACGATTCGCGCGCACGCGGCTGATTTGGCGACTACCTGCAACAGCTGGCGCAATCGCTGGAAGCGGATCGCTGCGGCCAGCGCTGAACATTCGCTAAGCGAAACCTGCCAGCGCTGACCGCGCTACCGCTGCTCTGAAGGGGTGAACTTCGCCTCCAGGCGGTTCCTCGAAATCAATGATGTCAGTCGACACTGCCGGCGCAAGAACAACACAGGCAGACCTGGGAGTGTGATTAGCGCTGTCTTCAAGGAGGTAGAGCATGCCGGATTCAGCCATGTACTTTGCAATCGCAGTGGCCGCCCTCTTCGCTTTGGTGAACCTGTGGGCCGTTATCAGTGTTTTTCGTAGCGATAAAACGGTCGGTACAAAAACACTCTGGGCCTTGCTGATATGGATCGTGCCGATTATTGGCCTGGTCATCTGGGGCGTAGCCGGGCCTCGCGGTCACGGTCCAGGACCCAGTTCGCCAGAACACAGCAAGTGATCCCATAGCTTTATACAGCGCGCGGGTGCCAAGTTTCCGGGGGTTACCCTAGGGTCGCGTTATGCCGCGCATTGGGCTGATTTGTGCAGGCTGTCAGCGCCGCTCGGATTGCGAAATAGCGCCAGTTTTTGGGATACAAAGCCGCGCCCGGACAGGCACTACAACGCAGCACTACCCCGAATCTGCTTACCCAGCGTTGTCAGGTAATAACACTGCAAGCGGCTATTGGGTTTGTCCGGACGAGTCATGGCAATCAGCCCTGCATCCAGCGCCGGACGCAGGTAACGCTCGCGGAAAGATTTGCGGTCGGCCAAGCCCAGCGCAGCTTGCAGCGTCTCACGCCTGACCTCGCCGACCATATGCCTGAGCAGCTCAGCGACTTGGGGGGGCACTTGAGGGGTGACTTGGGGGGTCATGCTTAGCAGCGCATCACGCAGCATGCTCAACATAAACCCAATAAACGGCGCGCTATCGGCTTGCTGGGTGCTGTCATTGATAGCCGCGTAGTACTCGGCTTGATGCGCGTGCACCAGGCTTTCCACCGGCACATGCGCGAACAGTGGCTGCCAACGGCTCAGAATCAAGGTTTGCCACAACCGTCCCATCCGCCCATTGCCATCGGCAAAGGGGTGGATAAATTCGAATTCGTAGTGAAAAACGCAACTGGCAATCAGTGGGGGCTGATCGGTTGTCTCCAGCCACTGCAGGAGGTCACGCATTAACTTGCTGACGCGATTGGCCGGCGGAGCCATGTGCACCACCTGATCACCCTTCATCACGCCAACACCGCCTTGGCGATAATGCCCGGCATCGTCGATCAGGCCTTTCATCAGCAGCGCGTGAGCATTGAGCAGATGCTGTTCGTTCGCGGGCTGCCAAGCCTCCAACTGCTCGTAAACGGCCAGTGCGTTACGCGCCTCCTGCACATCCTTGGGCGGCGCAATGATGCGCTTGCCGTCGAGGATCGCGGTGATCTGCTCCTCGCTCAGCGTATTACCCTCAATCGCCAGCGAGCCCTGCACGGTGCGGATACGGTTGATCCGCCGCAACCGCAACGCATTGGCATGCTCCGGCTGCGCGCTCAAGCGGCCGACGCTTTGCGCAATCTCCGCCACCAACGACAGAATGCTGCCGTTCAGCGTAAAGGGCGGCTGATACGCCATTACGCCGCCGCACTGCGTTTGATGGCCGCAATCACCGCCACAATGGCGTTGGCATCGCGGTCATGCTCGTACAGCCAATGCACTAATTGCTCCAGGGCATGGCAGGTGCGCATGCAGCAAGCACGCGGGTCCGAATACATCAACTGCTCCGCGCCCTTGGCCGGTTCAAACAGGTTTTTGAATTCGGAGGTAAGGAACTGGAAATTACTCACGATTGACTACTCACTTTCCGTTGTGCGGTAGGCCTGCAGTTCATGGGTTGGCGCGGTGGAAAGGGCAATTGCGCTGACCTGGATGCTCTACACCTAGCGTGATGGGGCTGGGCAATGTATTCAGCGTCGGAGAACTGCAATTAGGCCACCTGTATCCCGTTTTCTTTGTAGAGCACGCTTGCGATTAACGCGCGTAAAAACCTACAATTACCGCAAATGGACTGGGGGTTCCCGGTCGGCGTCAGGGCCTCGGTGCGATCACCGGGGCCTTTCGCTTTCTAGAGCAGGATGAATTTTTAGCCCCCATCCGTCGAAACCGATACCCACCTGCATACGTCCGCCACTGCAGAAGAATTTTCTCTTAAGCAGATCGAACGCCCGGTTCGGTTGTTGCGGCTTTACCACTGACAGTCCAATCGGCCGTGCCACCAAATCGGCCAGCTGCAAGCCGGATGAATTAGTTTTCTTGTCGGCAAACACAATCTCGAAAGGCAGCGACTTCCCGAATTTATTGTCCCCCGCACAGACTCGCCGAAACTCAAGCTCCAACTCGGCGTCCTCCCGCTTGCCCCTGCATTCCACTACGACATGCGTAGTAGGCTGATGCTGCTGTTTCTCTTCTAGCAGCTCATAGAGCGTTTCCAAGCAAAAGCTCAATGCCAAGTGATAGGGGTTGCTGGTTCGTTCGCGTAGCCGTTGCTTATCGATAATGCAGCTGATCAGAACGAAGTTACTTGTTTCAATGATGTCAGTGAGTTCGCTCAGGAAAAGCTCTCTGTGCTGGCGGCTATTAAATCGAAAGCCGCCTTTTTCTTTGCGGATATCGGTTTCATGCAAAACGACGAGGTCGTGACCGAAGTGCCTGAACTTGAAGGCCTCAATGGCGGGCACGACCCGCTGTGCATAGTGATTCTTATGAAATACGCAGAAGGCGAGAACAAACACAGGATAGTTGGGATCAACGTTTTCCAGCCCGTGGTCGCCACTTTCGTCCACATACACAACGTATCGGCTGAATGACTTATCGATCGGGTCGCTCGCAGAGCTCGCTGGTGCGCTGTCGGCGTCGTTGCCAAACAGCGGATATTGCCTAGGCTCTTGGCTCTGAGGGGCTTCGGCTGGAGCGACAGTTTTCTCAGTCATTGCTTATAAGGCCGGCTAAGGATGCAGGGCGATAGTAATTATTTTCAGGAGCGGATGCTTGAGCCATTTGGGTTGCCTGTTCCTTGGCGTGTTGGGAGCACTAGTTTGTAGGGTGGATGGCGCTCTTTTCATCCACCATAACGCCGCCCGGTGGATCGGTGAAGCGTGATCCACCCTACGGTATCGGTCCGTAGGATGGGTTGAGCAACGCGATACCCATGCGGTTAGGGATGACCTAGTTGATGGGTATCGCTGCGCTCAACCCATCCTACTCGGCTGAGTCCACCGCATAGACAGACATTGATCGCTCCCATTTTCCCGCGTAAGTATGCAGCCTTGATCGCCAGCAAGCTGAAGTGCCCCGATAGCCATGGGGTTGGCTGTTGGCTTGATTGATGGATAGCACTACCCTCAAGCAGCGTTCCCACGCCTGAGCGTGGAAACGCTCAAAAATAAATCGGTCCCCTTTTCTATGCCGGCACCGCGCACCCTGCCGGAGCTGCAACAGCTTATCGCCGAGGATCACCAGCGCGGCTGGGTGCTGCACCGCTCCGACTACTCCACCGCCATCGCCACCGGTATTCGCGACCACAGCGGCAGCATAGTGGCCGCCATCAACCTGTCCGGCCCGGATGCGGTAATGAATACGCAGATTGCTCAGCAGGGCTTTCTCACGGCCCTGCTCGCCGCCAGCCACGATATATCCCGGGAACTGGGGCATGTGGGCTCGCCTTCCGGTCTATAAATTCCAAGGCTGTGTACGTTGTATTGCCAGGAGCGATTTGCTCCCTTCCGAACTGAGAAGCGGGGGTTGCCAAACACGCCAGTGTGCAGGCTTGAATAGCCCCCCTCACCCTAACCCTCTCCCCAAAGGGGCGAGGGGACTAATCGGCGTAAGCCGGACAATCGCGCAACAGTTAACGGATACGTAGCCAATCCAAAACGGCGAATTCCACTTTCATTGGGCGTTTGCGGCTCGCAATAGGTAGGGTGCGCCGTGCGCACCAGGGCCGGCTGCATTTTTTTGTGCGCACAGCTCACCCTACGGGGCAGCCATGCTTGTCCTCAAGCGGGGGCAATTAGCTGCAGATTAATGCTGTATAGATAAACAGCACAGGCTAAACTCTACCCGGCCCCTATCCCAACCGCATTCCCTGCGCCCTCCCCAGCCATTTGCATTGCCCGCCTGGCGAGGCGCGATACCTGAATATGCACACAGCCACCGACACGCCCATGCAGTCGCAACTCGATCCGCACTTCTACTACCTGGCGAATTTCCGTCAGGCCCTCACCTGGCTGGAGGAGCGCTACGCCGATCTGTTGAACGAGGCCGAGCATGAATTTGTCCGGCAGTTCTTCGCCATGGACACGCCTGCCCAGGCTCTGCTGGTGCGGATGATCATGCGCAAGGGCAGCCACTTTCGCCTGAGCAAGCTGAGTTATGCGGAGATCGGCTGCGCGCGCCAGGCGGCAGCGCCGCTGCTCGACGCCGGTTGGGTGCGGCATGACGCCAAGCTGTCCCTGGAGGAGCTGTTCAAGCTGCTGCGCAAGGATGAAGTGCTGCAGCACCTGGCGGGCCCCACAAGCAGAAAGTCGCAGAACAAATCCGCGCTGCTGGCCCAGCTTGCCGAGGCCTGCGCCGAGCCGCGCGCCTTTGCGGCCTGGTGTCCGGGCAGTGAGGAGCAGATCGTCTCCCTGACCATCGACGCCCTGTGCGAGCGCCTGCGCTTGATGTTCTTCGGCAATCTGCATCAGGACTGGTCCGAGTTCGTGCTCGCCGAGCTCGGTATCTTTCGCTATGAGCGGGTAGCGCTGACGGCCGATTCACGGGCCTTTCGTCACCGCGCGGATGTCGACTGCTACCTGCACCTGCAGCGCAGCCGTGAACAGTTCGAGGCCGGCGAGCCGCTTGCCAACGTGCTGCAGCAGATCAACGCCGTGGCCTGCGATACGCCCTTCCTGGCCGCGCGTCGTAACAAGCTGCTGTTCCGCATGGGCCAGCAACTGGAGCGTGAGGCTGACCTGGAAGGTGCGCTGGCGTTTTATAGCGACTGCCGGTATGTCGGCGCGCGGCTGCGGCAGATTCGCGTATTGGAGCGCCTGGGTCGCCCCGAACAGGCCTATGCGCTGACGCTGCAAGCCATCCAGGCACCGGAAAATGATGCCGAAGCCCAGGCAGTGGAACGTGCATTGACCCGGCTGACCCGCCAGCTTGGGCAACCGCAGCCCGGCAAGGCCAAGCCAGTACCGCCGGCACGGATTGATCTAAGCCTGCCAAGGCCCGAGGCGCAGAGTGTCGAGTTTGCTGTCAAAGCCCACCTGCACGAGCCCGACGCGCCGGTGCATTACGTCGAGAACAGCCTGATCTGCAGCCTGTTCGGCCTGCTCTGCTGGCCGGCCATCTTTGCGCCAGTGCCGGGGGCATTCTTCCACCCGTTCCACACCGCGCCGGTGGATCTGTTCAGCGCTGACTTCCATACCCAGCGCGAGGAGTTGTTTGCCAGTTGCCTCGCGCATCTCGATTCGGATACCTACAAGCAGGTAATCCGGGAAAACTACGCGGCCAAATTCGGCATCCAGTCGCCCTTCGTATTCTGGGCGGCGCTGGATGAGAGCTTGCTGGAACAAGCACTCGACTGCCTGCCCGCCGCGCACCTGCGCGCCTGGTTCAAACGCCTTTTGGTGGATATCAAGGCCAACCGCGCTGGCATGCCCGACCTGATCCAGTTCTGGCCGGCCGAGCAGCGCTACCGGATGATTGAAGTCAAAGGCCCGGGCGACCGCCTGCAGGACAACCAGCGGCGCTGGCTGGCCTTCTGCGCCGAGCACGGCATGCCGGTGGATGTCTGCTACGTGCAGTGGGCCGACGCGTGAACTATCAGGTTGCGGTGCGCGCGCTGTGCGAGTTTACCGCCAAGGTCGGTGACCTCGACTTGCGCTTTACCCCCTCGCCCACCGCCCAGGAAGGCATGACCGGCCACGCCATCGTGGTGGCCCGGCGTGGCCCCGGCTATTACGCAGAACTGCCTTTGAGCGGCGTCTATCAAGGTTTGCAGGTACGCGGCCGGGCGGACGGTTACAACCCGGATGAAAACCTGCTGGAGGAGATCAAGACCCACAGAGGCGATATCAGCCGTATCCCGGAAAACCACCGCCTGCTGCACTGGGCGCAGGTCAAGATATATGGCTGGCTGCTCTGCCAGGAACGCGACATGGCTGAGATCAATCTGGCGGTGGTCTATTTCAACGTTATCACCCAGCATGAAACCGCCTTTCACCTGACTGTCAGCGCGGATGAACTGCGGGAGTTTTTCGAGCTGCAATGCAGCCGCTATATCCGCTGGGCCGAGTACGAGCGTGAGCATCGCCGCCAACGCGATGAAGCCCTGCTCCGCCTGCGCTTTCCCCATGCCGAGTTTCGCAGCGGCCAACGTCAGCTGGCCAATCAGGTTTACCGCGCGGCGCGTGACGGCCATTGCCTGATGGCCCAGGCCACCACTGGCATTGGTAAAACCCTCGGCACCCTGTTTCCGCAGCTCAAGGCCTTCCCCGAGCAGCAGCTGGATCGCTTGTTTTTTCTCACCGCAAAAACCCCTGGCCGGCGCCTGGCGTTGGATGCCCTGGCCACTCTGCGCAGCCAGGAACAGGCGATGCCGCTGCGGGTGCTGGAGCATGTGGCGCGCGACAAGGCCTGCGAGCACCCGGACAAAGCCTGCCATGGCGACTCCTGCCCGCTGGCCAAAGGCTTTTACGACCGTTTACCCGCAGCTCGTCAAGCAGCGCTCGAAGGCCAATGGCTGAGCCACGAGAGCGTGCGCGCAACCGCCCTGGCGCATCAGATCTGTCCTTATTACCTGAGCCAGGAGCTGTGCCGCTGGGCGGATGTGGTGGTCTGCGATTACAACTATTACTTCGACATGGGCGGACTGCTGTATGGCCTTACCCTACTCAATGAATGGCGTATCACCCTGCTGGTGGACGAAGCCCACAACCTGATTGAACGGGCGCGCGGCATGTACACCGCCGAGCTCAATCAGCAGCGCTTTGAAGCGCTACGGCGTATCGCGCCAAACGTGATGAAGGCGCCACTGGAGCGCATCAGTCGGCATTGGCGCCAGCTGGAGCGCGATCAGGAAGTGGCCTATCAGGTTTACCCCACCGCGCCGGACCTGTTCGTTATGGCGCTGCAAAAGGCGGTCAGCACCCTTACCGATCACCTCAGCGAACAGCCGGCTGGCAATGCCGGCGAGCTGCTGCACTTCTACCTCGACGCCATGCTGTTCTGCCGCCTGGCCGAGGCCTTTGGTGCGCACTCGCTGTTCGATATCAGCCGCGACGAGAGCAGCGGCCAGGCAGTGTCGACCCTGTGCATCCGCAATATCGTGCCCGCGCCGTTTCTTGCGCCGCGTTTCGACGAGGCGCACAGCTGCACGCTGTTTTCCGCCACCCTGAGCCCGGCCAACTATTACGCCGACCTGCTCGGCCTGCCGGAGGAAACACCCTGGATCGATGTGGAGTCGCCCTTTAGCGCCGAGCAGCTGCAGGTCCAGGCCGTCAGCAACCTGTCCACTCGCTTCGCCCATCGCGACTTCTCGCTGGCGCCCATCGCCGCGCTGATTGCCCGTCAGTACGCGGAAAAACCGGGTAACTACCTGGCCTTCTTCAGCAGTTACACCTACCTGCAAGCGGCACTGCAGGAGCTGCAGATGGCGCATCCGCAGATCCCGGTCTGGCAGCAGTCGCGGCAGATGGATGAAAACGAGCGTCAGGCCTTTCTCGATCGTTTCGCCAGTAAGGGCCGCGGCATCGGTTTTGCCGTCTTGGGTGGTGCCTTTGGCGAGGGCATCGATCTGCCTGGCGACAGGCTGATCGGCGCGTTTATCGCCACCCTCGGCATGCCGCAGATCAACCCGGCCAATGAAGAGATCAAGCAACGCATGGAGCTGATGTTTGGTAGCAACAACGGCTATGGCTACACCTACCTCTACCCGGGTTTGCAGAAGGTGGTACAGGCTGCCGGGCGGGTGATTCGCACCGTGCAGGACCAGGGCGTGGTCTACCTGATCGATGACCGCTTCAACCAGCCAGCGATCCGCAAGCTGCTGCCCACCTGGTGGAAGGTGGATCGCTGCCGCTTGCCGCTGAACCAGGACACTGTCGTCTAGACGCACGATCCTGCGCTGCCCTTATGCGCTGTAGCGCACCGACGCCCATGCCCTCGGCTGCCACTGTCTTGTACACAAGCCCCCGCAATTGCGCGGCGCCGAACCCTGCTAGCCTGGCGGCAGGATTGCATCGCCCCGCTACTGCCTGGAGTTTTTGCATGTCATGCAGGCGTTGGTTGCTGTTGGTGCCATTGGCTGTATGCCTGGCACTTTTTTCTGGCTGTGCGGCACTCCCCACACTAGTGCCGGATATGGCGCACAACCGTGCGCCGGTAGCACTGGACGACGCCAACGGTCCGCTGTCCACCGCGCGCGGCCAGGCCATCATCGAACGGCTGCAGGCCCGCGACGCATCCAGCACGTTCTTCGACCTGCACCTGGCCATTGAGGAATCGATTGCCGGCAGCCCATTGACCACCGGTAATCGGGTCGAGCTGCTGCAGGATGGGCCACGCACCTACCAGTCGATGCTGGAGGCGATTGCCGGTGCGCGCGACCATATCAATATGGAGAGCTACATCTTCGATGGCGATGAAATAGGCCAACGCTTTGCAGACGCACTGATCGCCAAGCAACAGGCCGGCGTGCAGGTCAATCTGATCCACGATAGCGTTGGCACCCTGGGCACCGCGACGAGCTTTTTCAGCCGCCTGAGCGAGACCGGCGTGCAGGTCGTCGAGTTCAACCCGATCAACCCGCTCACCGCCAAGGCCGGCTGGACGCTGAACCAGCGTGATCACCGCAAGTTGCTGATCGTCGACGGGCGCATTGCCTTTCTCGGCGGGATCAATATCAGCAGCGTGTACTCCGGCAGTTCGTTACGCCTGGGCAACCAAGCTGAGCCTGCCGCCGACGTGCCCTGGCGCGATACCCATCTGCGTCTCGAAGGGCCGGTGGTGGCCGAATTGCAGCAACTGTTTATCGAAACCTGGGCCAAGCAAAAAGGCCCGCCACTAAACACCGCGCAGTACTTTCCAGTGGCCGAGGCGCGCGGCAATGAGGTGGTGCGCGCCATCGGCAGCTCGCCGGATGATCCCTACAGTCTGATTTACGTCACCCTGATTTCCGCGCTGCGCAGCGCACAACGCGAGATCTGGTTGACCAATGCCTACTTCGTGCCCGACCCACAGCTGCTGGCCACCCTGAAGGAGGCCGTGGCACGCGGCGTCGATGTGCGCCTGATCCTGCCCAGCCGCACCGACTCCTGGCTGGTGTTCCATGCCGGCCGCGCCTACTACGACGAACTGTTGCGGGCCGGTGTACGTATCTACGAGCGCCACGAAGCCTTGCTGCATGTGAAAACGGCAGTGATCGATGGCGTGTGGTCGACAGTCGGTTCGACCAACCTCGACTGGCGCAGTTTTCTGCATAACCAGGAGGTCAACGCGGTCGTGCTCGGCAACGATTTCGGCGACAAGATGCGCGCAGCGTTTCGTGCTGACCTGGAGAAGTCCCGAGAAATCACCCTGCCTGACTGGCAGGCGCGGCCACTCGATATGCGGGCCAAGGAGTTGTTCGGTCGGCTCTGGGAGTACTGGCTATGACAGCGCTCCGATGGACCGGCGCTGAGCGAAACAAACCCGCCAATGTGCGGGGCCGCACAGATAAGCCACGTGATTTACGCCCATGTTGGGTGAAGGTATCTGCGCGCTGCCTTAAGCAGCTCCACCCAACGATTACGCGAGGTTTACCATGCACAAGCCGCATCTTCTTCTGCTTCCCGGCATGCTTAGCGATGCCCGTCTTTGGCAACATCAGGCGGCGGCGCTGGCTGATCTGGCGTATGTCACGGTGGCCGATCTGAGCCAGGCCGACTCTATCGCCGAAATGGCGAGCAAGGTGCTGGATCAAGCGCCGGATGAAAATTTCGCCCTGGCCGGGCTTTCTCTGGGTGGCTATGTCGCCCTGGAAATCATGCGCCAGGCACCGCAACGGGTGCTTGGCCTGGCGTTGCTGGATACCAGCGCGCATGCCGATAGCGACGAAACCAAGCAGGGGCGCCAAGCGTTGATGGCTAAAGCCGAACACGAGTTCCCTGCAGTTATTGCCGGCCTGCTGCCCAAGTTGCTGCAGCCAGAGCATCAGGCTGATGAGAACTTGACCGAGGTGGTGACGGCCATGGCCAACAGCCTGGGGCAGGGAGCATTTATGCGTCAGCAGCGGGCCATGCTCGGACGTATCGACAGCCGTCCCAGCTTGGCGCAGATCAGTTGCCCGACGCTGGTTTTGTGCGGCCGCGAAGATGCCATCACCCCGCTGGACGTGCATGAAGAACTGGCAGCTGCAATCGACGGGGCGCAGCTGGTGGTGCTCGATGATTGCGGCCACCTGTCCAGCCTGGAGCAGCCGGAGCGGGTAGCGCAGGAGCTGGAGCGCTGGCTGCAGCGCATTCAAGCTTGAGCCTAGCGGGGCGGCGGCCGGCGCTGCTCCGCCGAGACGGCGCGCAGCAATCTGACCAGCAGCATGGCACCGCTGACGGTACGGATAATGCGCGGGCCGCAGAGCAACAGCGCCATCTGCGAGGCCAGGCGCATGGTCACGGCGGGCCGCCGGGTCAGCAGGCGCATGGTCATGCTCCGCGGGAACTGATTGTCCCCGCCCACCGGCGGCTCCAGCAGATAGCCAATACGCTGACGTTGCTGCAACAACCTGCGGCGTAGCGCCTGGCGTTGCTCTTCTAGCGCGGATGCAGGGAGCGTGCTCATAGATTCCTCTTGATCAGGGCGATATCGGCGGCCACCTCGGCGCGGGTCGCGGCAAAGCTGCTGCCTTGGCGTACCAGGCGGCGCACATGGTGCCAGGCGATAGCGACAGCCAGGCCGTGCAAGCAGATCAATCCCACGAGCGCATGGATGCGGTAAGGGGTGGCCCAACTCAATGCCAGCACCAGGGCATTGCCCAGCAGCATCAGGCACAACAGACAGACAAAGCCGAAGACTGTCGTTACCAGGATGCGCAGCAGGCGCTGCTTCTCTTCGGCCCATTCCACGCGCGCCAGCTGCCCATGCAGCGCGGCCTGGGCAAACACCGCACGGCCCGCCGAGCGCAGCAAACGCAGCAGGGCGAACAGACTGAGCCCCTCGGCTGCATGCGTGGCAGCCGATGGTTGTTCTTCAGGGTTCTGGTTCATGGCAACAGCGACTAGTTACGCCGGGCGACGGCAAGGCCGAGCAGAAAGGCAATCACGGTACTGGCCCCGAGCGCTTTCCAAGGTTGCTCATGCACGTATTCGTTGGTCACGGCGGCGCTCTGCTTGGCGCGCTGCACAACGCTCTCGTTCATATGTTCGAGCGATGCCTTGGCAGTGGCCAAGCGCGTATTGAGCTTCTCCTTGGCTTGCGCCAGCTCTTCGCCAGTGAGCGAGGTGGTTTCTTTGACCAGGTCTTCGAGGTCGGCGAGAAAATTCTGGAACTCGCGGGAAACGCTCGAAGCCGAAACGCTGCTGAACGGTTTGCTGGGGGCCGATTGGCCATTGCTAGCGGGGTTGAACGTTGGGTTTTGCATGCTGGACTCCTGTCGGTGTGGATACGACCCATGACGGGCGCGACCATACGCAGGACGAGCCTGGTTGGCGCGGTGAGGCTTTACCTTGGATGCAAGTAGAGGGCGCGTCTGTGCGTCAGCGAACGCTGGTGGCGATTCCCAACCTAGGGCTTAGGCGCAGAAGCACTGGCCGCATTGAGCTGGACTAATGCTTCGGAAAACTTGCGCGCGGCAGGACCCGCTGGCTGATCGGCGCATGCTCTGCCATCAGCTCAGCCACCCACTCGATAAACACGCGCAACTTGATGCTGACATGCCGGTTCGGCGGAAACGCCACGTACAGCGGCATCGGTTCGAGGCGCCAGTCGGTGAACAGCGGCAGCAGCTCACCCTGCGCCACATGCGGGGCGGACATATAGTCCGGCAGCCATAGAACGCCCATGCCAGCCAACCCCGCCGCCAGGTAGGCGTTGCCATCGTCGACCGCCAGCACGTAACGACCCTGGATATGAATGCTCTCCCCGGCGAGGTGCATGGCATACGGCAGGGCTTTGCCGGTGCGCGCCCAGAGGAAGCCGACAATACGGTGCTGCGAATCCTCCAGCTCACGCGGGTGCGCGGGCGTGCCGAGGCGTTGCAGGTAGCTGGGCGCGGCATAAACGCCCAGTTGCAGATCGCCGACCCGGCGCGCCATCAGCGATTGATCGGTCAGCTCGCCGCCGCGCACGACGCAGTCAACCTTCTCGCCAATCAGATCGACGATGCGGTCGCTGACGCCCATATCGATCTGGATTTCCGGGTAGCGCGCGTGAAACGCCGGCAGTGCAGGCATAAGAATCATCCTGGCCAGCGGGCTGGGCACATCCACCCGCAGCCGGCCGCGGGGCACCGCCGAGGCGCCAGACAGGCTGGTTTCAGCATCAGCCAGGTCGTCCAACAGCCTTAACACGCGCTCGTAATAGAGCGCGCCGTCGGCCGTGAGGTTGACCTTGCGCGTGGTGCGGTTGAGCAGCTTGACCCGCAAGCGTGCCTCCAGCTGCTGCACCAACTGGCTCACGCTGGTTTTACTCATGTGCAGGGTTTCGGCCGCCTTGGTAAAGCTGCCCGCCTCCACCACCCGAGCAAATGCCTGCATCGCAGCGAAACGGTCCATTTTCTATCCCAATATCGACTGGATTATTTGGATTCTACAAACAGTGTTAGCCAGAGTTGCTGGTTTATCGGCCTAACGCAACGCCCTACAGTCACTTCATCGTTAATAAATCGGGGCGCTACCGGCCCCAAGATGGAGGTACTTATGAACCAGCGTGACGTTGTATTCCCACCAGGTCGCCATGCGCTGTATGAGCGCAATCGTTATTCCCCGGCGGTCCGCAGCAATGGCTTTTTGTTTGTTTCGGGGCAAGTCGGTAGCCGTGAAGACGGCTCACCCGAGCCTGAGCTGGAGGAGCAGGTGCGCACCGCGTTCAATAACCTCAACGCGATTCTGCACGCTGCCGGCGGCAGCTTTGACGATGTGGTCGACGTGACCGTCTTTATGGTCGATCCGCAGGCGACGTTTGAAAGGATCTGGAAGGTTGTCCCGGAGTTCTGGGGTAACGCGCCGTACCCGACCATAACCGCCGTCGGCGTGACCTGGCTGTATGGCTTCCAGTTCGAGATCAAGGTGATCGCCAAGCTGCCAGAAGCTACCAGCAGCTGATTACAGCGCAGGGGCTGGGCGATTGAGCTCAGCCTTGGCGATTAGCCTTGCGCTCGGTCAGGTAGGCGATGACCGCCGCCTGGTCACCGGCAAACTCGATACGCGCCGCCTTGCTATCGCGCTGGTAGGCGTACATCGGGTCGTAGTATTCGCGCAGCAGCCCGGCAATCCAGTCGCGGTGCAGCGCAACCGCGCCGCTACGCTGCTCGTCCAGAGCCGCCTGCATGATGGTCAGCAAACGCTGGTAACGCTCACCACCCAGGCGCTTCTGGATATTGCTCAGGCTTTGCAGCAGACGTTCGGCGTAGAGCCGAAAGCCCTCTTCCTCACCGTGCAGGGCGATAAATTCGGCGCACAGGTTGACCACGTAATCGCGCAGGATGCGCTCGACGCGGTCCTCGAAGGCATCTTCCAGCCACACCAACGGGTATCGCTGCATGCCCTGGTACAGCTCCAGCGGCACGGTGCAGCTGCCGACCATCCGCCCTTCGTCTTCCAGCACAAACTGTTCGATGCCCCGGGCGCGCTGCTTGAGCAGATCGATGGCCAAACGGTTTTCGAAGTCGATCTGCGCCGGCTGGCCGCTGGCGCGTTTACCGAAGCTGGAGCCACGGTGGTTGGCATGGCCTTCCAGGTCCAGGCTGTTGTTCAGCTGCACCAGCACATCGGTTTTACCGGTGCCGGTGAGGCCGCCGAGGATAACGAAATCGCACTCGGCTATGGCCTGCTGGGTGGTTTCCAGCAGGAAGGTACGCATCGCCTTGTAGCCGCCGATCACCCGTGGATAATCAATACCGGCTTCTGCCAACCACTGCTGGGTGATCTGCGAACGCAGGCCACCGCGAAAGCAGTACAGATAGCCGTGCGGATTGGCCTTAGCGAACGCCGCCCAGGCCGCAACCCGCTCGGCCTTGACCTGACCGCTGACCAACTGGTGGCCGAGCGCGATGGCGGCGTCCTGGCCATGCTGCTTGTAGCAGGTGCCGACCCGCTGGCGCTCGCTGTCATCCATCAGCGGCAGGTTGAGCACACCGGGGAAGGCGCCTTTGCTGAATTCGACCGGGGCGCGGGCGTCCATCATCGGCAGATCATTGAGGAAGATGTCGCGGTAGTTGTTGCTGTTGTCGCGCATCACAGCACCTCTACCGCGTAACGCTGTCGTTCAACCAGACGGCCGATCGGCGCCAGGTTCAGGCCCAGCTCAGCAGCCACGGCGAGAAACTCCGCTTCGCCCTCTGGGGTGACCGCCACCAGCAGGCCGCCACTGGTCTGCGGGTCGCACAGCAGATTCTGCTGCTCTTGGGTAATAGGTGCGATCTTCTCGCCATAGCTGTCGAAGTTGCGCAGGGTGCCGCCCGGCACACAGCCTTCGGCCAGGTAGTAGTCGACCCCCGGCAGGCGCGGCACGGCATCGTAGTCGAGCTGGGCAGTGAGATTGGCACCGTCAGCCATCTCCACCAGGTGACCGAGCAAGCCGAAGCCGGTGACATCGGTCATCGCAGTAACCCCGGCCAGCTTGCCGAAGCGCGAGCCTGGCTTGTTCAGGGTGCACATCCAGTCGCGCGCCAGGCCAACATCCTCGGGGCGCAGCTTGGCCTTCTTCTCGGCGGTGGTCAGGATGCCGATGCCCAGCGGCTTGGAGAGGTACAACTGGCAGCCGGCTGTGGCGGTGTCGTTGCGTTTCATATGGCGCTTGAGCACCACACCGGTGACCGCCAGGCCGAAGATCGGCTCCGGGGCATCGATAGAATGCCCACCGGCCAGCGGAATACCCGCTTCATCACACACCGCGCGGCCGCCGCGAATCACTTCGCGGGCCACTTCCGGCGGCAAGAGGTTGACCGGCCAGCCGAGGATGGCAATGGCCATCAGCGGATCGCCGCCCATGGCGTAGATGTCGCTGATGGCGTTGGTGGCGGCGATGCGGCCGAAGTCATAGGGATCGTCGACAATCGGCATAAAGAAGTCGGTGGTCGAAACCACCCCGCGCTCGTCGTCCAGGGCATACACCGCCGCATCATCACGCGAGGCATTGCCGACCCACAGTTTGGGGTCGAGGTTCTGCGCGCCGCTACCGGCGAGGATCACCTCCAGCACCTTCGGCGAAATTTTGCAGCCGCAGCCGGCCCCGTGGCTGTACTGGGTCAAACGGATCGGCTCGCTCATCGGTCAGGCTCTCGGCAAATCGGAAAACAGGCGCGGATTCTAACAGGCAGTTGAAAAATCCAGGCAAGACAAGCCGCTAGTTCAGTAACCGGCGCTGCTGACCTGGTCTTATTGACCTACAGCCGGCAAAGCTGGCCTTTAGCGCAGCGGCCCCTATAATCGCGCCACGTCGACTACCCTGACTACGCGCAGGCCCGCGCACCTTGCTGGTCTGCCATTTCGAATTTTTCCGCTATTGAACCGGAGAATCTTCATGCTCAAACGTACCCTGGCGCTCGCCGCCGGCTTTGCCCTGTGCCTGTCCGCCAACCTGTCCCAAGCCGCCGAAACCTTGCGCGTCAGCGCCATTCCGGATGAAGCGCCGACTGAACTGCTGCGCAAATTCAAACCGCTGGGCGCCTACCTGGAACAGCAACTGGGCATGAAGGTCGAGTTCACCCCGGTCGCCGACTACCCTGCAGTGGTCGAGGCCCTGGCCACCGACCGTCTGGACCTGGCCTGGCTGGGCGGTTTTACCTTCGTGCAGGTGCGCCTGAAGACCGGCAACGCCATTCCGCTGGTACAGCGCGAGCAGGATGCGCAGTTCACCAGCAAGTTCATCACCGCCAACCCGGACGTGACCTCCCTGGCCGACCTCAAAGGCAAGACCTTTGCCTTCGGCTCGGTGTCGTCCACCTCCGGCAGCCTGATGCCGCGCTATTTCATGCTGCAAGATGGCATCAAGCCGGAAAGCCACTTCAGCCGCGTCGGCTACTCCGGTGCGCATGATGCCACCGCTGCCTGGGTGCAGGCCGGCAAGGTCGATGGCGGCGTGCTCAACGCCAGCGTGTGGGACAAGCTGGTTGCCAGCGGCAAGGTTGATAGCAACAAGGTCAAGGTGTTCGCCACCACGCCGACTTACTTCGACTACAACTGGACCGTGCGTGGCACCCTCGACCCAGCCCTGGCCGAGAAGATCAAAGCCGCCTTCCTCGCCCTCGATCCGGCCAACCCGGAGCACAAGGCGATCCTTGACCTGCAGGCCGCCAGCCGCTTTATCGAAACCTCGCCTGAGAACTACAAGGGCATCGAGGACGCTGCGCGCGCCGCTGACCTGCTGAAATGACTCTGCGCCTCTCCGGCGCCAGCCTCAGCCACGGTAACGGAGTCCACGCCCTGCGCGGCGTGGACTTACATATCGCCGCCGGTGAGCGCGTCGCCATCATCGGCCCGTCCGGGGCCGGCAAGTCGAGCCTACTCAACCTGCTGGCCACTGCCCTGCAACCGAGTGACGGCGAGATTCAGGTGCTCGGTGAGCAGCCGTGGCACCTGTCCAGCCGCCAGCGCCAACGCCTGCGTGCGCGCATTGGTCTGGTGCATCAGGCGCCACCCCTGCCGGCGCGCCAGCGCGTGGTTACTGCCGTGCTGGCCGGCAAGCTCGGCCAGTGGAGCTTGGGCAAAAGCCTGCTGAATCTGCTGCATCCGCTGGATATCCCCGGCGCTCGCCGTGAGCTGGCCAAGCTGGACCTGGCCGACAAGCTGTTCGCCCAGTGTCAGCAGCTTTCCGGTGGTCAGCTGCAGCGCGTTGGCATCGCCCGCGTGCTGTACCAGGCACCGGGACTGCTGCTGGCCGATGAGCCGGTGTCAGCCATGGACCCGGTGCTGGCCGAGCACACGCTCAACGTATTGTGTCGGCATGCCGAAACCCATGGCGTGACCCTGGTCGCCAGCCTGCATGCGGTGGAACTGGCCCTGGCGCACTTCCCGCGGATTATCGGCCTGCGTGACGGGCAGATCCTGTTCGACCGCCCCGCCAGCGAAGTCGACCAGGCGCAGCTCGACGCGCTGTATGCCAATGAGCAAC
>DASRUM010000009.1:0-17028 GCA_035655415.1 Pseudomonas sp. | reverse complement strand
CCGCGCCAAGATGAACCATTCGCGCAGCCGTCCGCACGGCTCCAAGGTCTGGGCCGACGAGATCATCCATGGTGCGCCGATGCTCGGCGCAAGCCTCGACGACAGCCTCTACAGCTGGGCCAAGATGAAGGAGGCGAAGATCCGCCAGTGGATCGAGGACAAACGTATCCTCGCCGTCGAGCCATCCGCCTTGCTGTATATGATCTGGGCCTCGACTCAGCACTACGCCGATTTCAGCCATCAGGTGGCGATTCTCAATGATCACCAGGCGCTGTCCGAACTGCAGTTCGAGCGCGCGGTGCAGACGGTGACCAGTGTGATATTGCGTGGTATTGGGTTGGAGCCCTGAAAGCCTGATCGCGGGCATGCCCGCTCCTACAGGTGCAGAGTTGTTGTAGGAGCGGTGGGGACGCCTAGTCCTTGCCCGCGATAGGTTCCGGCGAATTGCCGGGCTAGGACGCTACACGATACGGATTGCGCGGGTCGTGGTTCCAGTCGAGGAAGGGTTTGCCGGTGTCCTGGGGCACCATCTCGATGCAGTTCTCCACCGGGCAGGTGATCTGGCACAGGTTGCAGCCCACGCACTCCTCGTCGATCACTTCGTACTTATGCGTGCCGTCGGTCTGGGTCAGGCTGGCGATGGCCTGGTGCGAGGTGTCTTCGCAGGCGATATGGCAGCGGCCGCAGCCGATGCAGGCGTCCTGATCGATCTTGGCGATCACCTGGTAGTTGATATCCAGGTACTTCCAGTCGGTGGTGTTGCCCACTGCGCGGCCGGAGAAATCGGCAAGGCTCTGGTAGCCCTGACTGTCCATCCAGCGCGACAGGCCATCCTTCATTTCCTCGACGATGCGAAAGCCATGCAGCATGGCGGCCGTGCACACCTGTACCGCGCCGCAGCCCAGTGCTACGAACTCCGCCGCATCGCGCCAGCTGCCGATGCCGCCGATACCGCAGATCGGCAGGCCAAGGGTTTTCGGGTCGCGGGCGATCTCGGCGACCATATTCAGGGCGATGGGTTTGACCGCCGAACCGCAGTAGCCGCCATGGGTGCTCTGCGTCCCGACTATGGGGTGGGCGACCATGCGCTCCAGGTCGACGCTGGTGATCGAGTTGATGGTGTTGATCAGCGACACCGCATCGGCCCCGCCGCGATGGGCGGCGCGGGCGGACAGGCGCACGTCGGTGATATTCGGCGTCAGCTTGACGATCACCGGCAGCGAGCTGTAGGTCTTGCACCAGCGGGTGACCATCTCCACATATTCCGGCACTTGGCCGACCGCTGCGCCCATGCCGCGCTCAGGCATGCCGTGGGGGCAGCCGAAGTTCAGTTCGATGCCGTCGCAACCGGTGGCTTCCACCAGCGGCAGGATGGCTTTCCAGGATTCTTCGACGCAGGGCACCATCAGCGAGACGATCAGCGCGCGGTCCGGCCAGTCCTTCTTTACCTGGGTGATCTCGCGCAGGTTGATCTCCAGCGAGCGGTCGGTGATCAGTTCGATATTGTTGATGCCCTGCACTTGGCGGTTCGAGCCAAAATGCGCCGAATAGCGCGACGATACGTTGACCGCCGCCGGGTCTTCGCCGAGGGTCTTCCACACCACGCCGCCCCAGCCGGCTTCGAAGGCGCGGACCACGTTGTAGGCCTTGTCGGTGGGCGGTGCGCTGGCCAGCCAGAACGGATTGGGTGCCTTGATACCGGCGAATTCGATGGATAGATCGGCCATTTATGCGGCCTCCACATTGAGCATCAGATGAGAGTGGATGGCCTCGGCGGCCAGCTTACCGTGCTGCACGGCTTGTACGGTGAGGTCCTGGCCGAGGGCGGTGCAGTCGCCGCCGGCGTACACGCCGGGCACGCTGGTTTGCAGCTGTGCGTCGACCCAAATGCGTTCGCCCTCACGCTTCAGCTCGCGGGCCAGCGGGTCGCTCAGGGCTGAACCATCAAAGGCCTGGCCGATGGCGGTAAAGATGGCGTCGGCGGCGAGCTCGAAGGTCTGCCCGGTGCTCTGCAGGCGGCCGTTCTCCACGCGGGTACGGGCGAAGCGCATGCCACGCACCTGGCCCTGCTCGTTGAGCAGCACGGCGTCCGGTTGCGCCCAGGTCAGCAGGCGTACCTGATTGGCTTTGGCGATGTCCTGTTCGTGTTCGGTTGCGCCCATTTCCTCGAAGCCACGGCGGTACACCAGGTTGACGTCGCGCGCGCCGAGTTTGCTCATCTGCACGGCCATATCGATGGCGGTATTGCCGGCACCGAGCACGATGCAGCGCTCGGCCACAGGCAGTTGGGTCAGGTCATCGCTCTGGCGCAGTTCGCGGATGTAATCGGTGGCGGCGAGCAGGCCCGGCGCGTCTTCGCCCGGCAGGCCGAGGCGCTTGCTGGCCGCTAGACCGATGCCGAGGAACACCGCGTCGAACTGCTGGTGCAGCTCGCTCAGGCTGAGGTCGTCGCCCAGTTTGTGGCCGTGACGAATCTCGATGCCGCCGATCTGCAGGAGGAACTCCATCTCGCGCTGGGCGAAGTCATCCACCAGCTTGTAGGCGGCGATGCCGTATTCATTAAGGCCGCCGGCTTTCTCGCGGGCTTCGAAGATCACCACCTCATGGCCGTGCATGGCCAGGCGATGGGCGCAGGACAAACCCGCCGGTCCCGCGCCGACCATGGCGATACGCTTACCGCTGGCAGGGGCGCGCTGGAACGGGTGCTCAGTGAACTGCGCGTTGTCGATGGCGTAGCGCTGCAACAGGCCGATCAGCACCGGCGCGCATTCCTGGGCGTTGTTACGCACGCAGGCTTGCTGGCAAAGAATTTCGGTAGGGCAGACGCGGGCGCAGCTGCCGCCAAGAATATTCGCCGAGAGAATTTTCTCGGCGGCGCCTTGAACGTTTTCATGGCTGATATTGCGAATAAACGAGGGGATGTCGATCTCGCTGGGGCAGGCGTTAACGCACGGCGCGTCGTAGCAATACAGGCAGCGCGAACTTTCCAGGGCGGCCTGGCGAGCGGTGAGCGGCGGGGCCAGATCGCTGAAACGATCGGCCAGTTCGGCGGCGCCGGCATCCGGTCGCGGCAAATGGCTGAGGGTGTCTATCACGGTTATTGCCTCACGGTTTTGTGGCTTTTATTGGGCAGTTAACAGCGTATAAGCGGCCGTCCAGCCTCTGCGGGCTGGTGTGGCGTATAGGTGTTGCATCGGTGGTGGAACTCTTAAGTGGGAGGGGCTTTAGCCGCGAGAATGTCGATATCCCTGGATATGTCGCGGCTAAAGCCCCTCCCACGGACCCAGGTTCTGTCTCAGCGCTCGACGGCGGTCGGACGATTCTGTTCAGCGCGTTTGCTCAGCAGATCGAACACCGCCGGGTAGGCTGGTCGCTCGACATAGCGGCCAGCACCGCGTTCGGCGCGCAGGTCGCCATCGACCCAGACCAGCTTGCCCTGGCTGATGGTGTGGCTGGGCACGCCGCGCACGGTCTTGCCTTCGAAGATATTGAAATCGACCTGCTGGTGATGCGTCTTGGCCGAGATGGTCCGCGTGCCCTGTGGGTCCCAGAGCACCAGGTCGGCATCGGCGCCGACGCGCAGCGCGCCTTTGCGTGGGAACAGGTTGAAGATTTTCGCGGTGTTGGTGCTGGTCAGCGCGACGAAGTCATTGATCGACAGCTTGCCGCTGTTGACCCCTTCATCCCACAGCACCGCCATACGGTCTTCAATGCCGGCCGTGCCGTTGGGAATTTTGCTGAAATCATCGCGGCCGGCGGCTTTTTGCTCGGCGCAGAAGCAGCAATGGTCGGTGGCGGTGGTGTGCAGGTTGCCCGATTGCAGGCCGTGCCACAGCGCCTCCTGATGGCCGAGCGGGCGGAACGGCGGGCTCATCACATAACCGGCGGCGGTCTGCCAATCGGGGTGGCGGTACACGCTGTCGTCCAGCAGCAGATGGCCGGCCAGCACCTCGCCGTACACCGGCTGGCCCTTGGCGCGGGCGTAGGTGATTTCATCCAGGGCTTCTTTGGTCGAGACGTGTACCAGGTACAGCGGCGTACCGAGGGTTTCGGCGATGCGAATGGCGCGACTGGCGGCTTCGCCTTCAACCTGCGAGGGGCGCGACAGCGGGTGCGCTTCTGGCCCGGTGAGGCCCTGGGCCAGGAGCTTTTGTTGCAGGTGATAGACCAGCTCGCCATTTTCCGCGTGCACGGTGGGCACCGCGCCCAGCTCCAGGCAGCGCTCGAAGCTCGCCACCAGGGTGTCGTCGGCGGCCATGATGGCGTTCTTGTAGGCCATAAAGTGCTTGAAGCTGTTGACCCCGAACTTGGCCACCAGCTCGCCCATTTCGCGGCTCACCTCGTCGCTCCACCAGGTGATGGCGACATGAAATCCGTAGTCGGACGCGGACTTTTCCGCCCAGCCGCGCCAGGTGTGAAAGGCTTCGAGCAATGATTGCTGCGGGTTGGGAATCACGAAATCGATGATCGAGGTGGTGCCGCCGGCTAGCCCTGCAGCCGTGCCGCTGAAGAAGTCTTCGCTGGCCACGGTGCCCATGAACGGCAGTTGCATATGAGTGTGCGGATCGATGCCGCCGGGCATCAGGTACTGGCCGCTGCCGTCGAGTACCTGACAGCCCGCGGGGGCATCAAGGTTGTCGCCAATGGCCTGGATCAGACCATCGGCGCAGAGCACATCGGCGCGGTAGCTTTCCTCATGGGTGACCAGGGTGGCACCACGGATCAACAGCGACATAGCGAGTTCCTCTCAGGCTGACCGGTGCGTGCCGGTTCTTGGTGTTATGGCCTGTCAGGCGAGGGGCTTGTATTCCTGTCATGCCTGACAGGAATTGAATCTAGTCGCTGCTATGTGATTGATCAAGAATATTTTTAAGTGCCTTTTTGTGTATTTAAGTTGTTGATATTAAAGGTAAAAATATAAAAGTCTGCAAAATGGTGCAGCCGCTCACCATTTTGACGCACTTGACAAGAACCAAATATGGTCAAGATTTCCTATGCAAAATCAGGCGCTTGAACCACGCGGCGAATAGGCGGTGGCGGCAGAAAAAATATTTGCCTGCACCACTTTGAATCCTGACTAGGCAGACAGGCTTGCGTGCTGGGTCTGGAACGGCCCGGCAAAGCAGGTAATGCAAACCGGCTTTGTTTATTGAAATCCTTATAAAACAATTGATTAGCTGTTTTTACTGTGCGTGATAGATGAGTTGAACAGGTTCCCGGCACGCTTATTGATAGCCGTCGCTACCAAGCTGGCCGGCCCTGAGATGGAAATGTACTCCGGCCATCGCGAACGGCCGTTTGGCAGTGCAACCACTGCCCGACGGCGGTTAAGCCCGATGAGCGAATAATCAGAACAATGACTGGAGAGGCCCATGCAACAGAGCAGATCGCAAGTGACTGAACGCGATGGCTTGTACGAACTGGCCGCTGGCCCCGACGTACTCGACAGCCCGCGCTATAACCACGACATCGCCCCGACCAAGGTGCATGAGCGCACTTGGAACAAGTGGCATATCACCGCGCTGTGGGTCGGCATGTCGATCTGCGTGCCGACCTACACCTTGGGCGGCGTACTCACCGCCTACTTTGGCTTGTCGGTGGGCGAGGCGCTGCTGGCGATTCTGCTGGCCAATATCATCGTGCTGATTCCGCTGACGCTGAACGCCTTCCCCGGCACCAAGTACGGCATTCCCTTTCCGGTGTTGCTGCGCTCGTCATTTGGGGTAATCGGCTCCAACGTGCCCTGCCTGATTCGCGCCGTCGTCGCTTGCGGCTGGTTTGGTATTCAGACCATGTTCGGCGGCCTGGCCATCCACCTGCTGCTCGGTTCGATCTTCGAGGGCTGGAAGAGCCTGGGCGGTACCGGCGAGGTCATTGGTTTTATGATCTTCTGGGTGCTCAACCTGTGGGTAGTGCTGCGCGGTGCCGAGTCGATCAAGTGGCTGGAAACCCTCTCCGCGCCGCTGCTGGTGCTGGTCGGTGCCGGCCTGTTGGTGTGGGCGCTGCCCAATGTGTCGATGAGCGAACTGCTGGCGCAGCCGGCCAATCGCCCGGAAGGCGCCAGCGTGACCAGTTACTTTCTCGCCGGCCTGACCGCCATGGTCGGTTTCTGGGCGACGTTGTCACTGAACATTCCCGACTTCAGCCGCTACGCCAAGAGCCAGAAGGATCAGATCATCGGCCAGGTCATTGGCCTGCCGCTGACCATGTTCCTGTTCGCCGCCCTGGGCGTGGTGATGACCGCCGCCTCGGCCTCGCTGGTGGGTGAAACCGTGTCCGACCCGGTGACCCTGATCGGTCATATCCAGAGCCCCGGCTGGGTGGCCCTGGCCATGGCACTGATTATCGTCGCCACGCTGTCGACCAACACCGCAGCGAATATCGTCTCGCCCACCAACGACTTTCAGAACATCGCGCCCAAGCTGATCAACCGCACCAAAGCGGTGATCCTCACCGGCCTGATCGGTCTCGGCCTGATGGGCCACGAGCTGCTAAAAAAGCTTGGCCTGCTGGTCTCCGACCTGAGCCTGGAAAGCGTGTATTCCAACTGGTTGCTGGGTTATTCCAGCCTACTGGGGCCGATTGCCGGGATCATGGTGGTGGACTACTTCCTGATCAAGAAACAGCGCCTCGACCTGGCCGGCCTGTACCGCGACGACGTCTACCCGGCGTGGAACTGGATCGGCTTTGTCGCCTTTGCCGTACCCGTCGCGCTGACCCTGCTGTCGCTCGGCAGCAGCGCCTTCAGCTGGTTCTACGACTACGGCTGGTTTACCGGCTCCTTCCTGGGCGGGCTGATCTATTTCGGCTTGTGCAGCCTGCGTAGCGCGCAGCCTGTAGCGGCCAAGGCGCCGGTTTAAGACAAAACATCGCGGACAATCGGAACGCCGCCCAGCGGAATGCCGCCCAGCCGCTCCTACAAGAACAACGCGCACCTGTAGGAGCGGGCTTGCCCGCGAAACGATTGAGCAGGCGCACCCAGCGCTAACGAAAATCAGAAAGGCCCAAGGAGATCACCATGAACACTGCCATCGAGGTTCTGCAATCCAGCCAGCCGCATATCAACAGCGAGCGCCTGTGGCAATCGCTGATGGAGCTGGCGCAGCTCGGTGCCACCGTCAAAGGCGGGGTTTGCCGCTTGGCGCTGACCGACCTCGACCGCCAGGCGCGCGACCTGTTTGTGCGCTGGTGCGAGGAGGCCGGCTGCACGGTGACGGTCGATGGCGTCGGCAATATCTTTGCCCGTCGCCCTGGGCATAACGCCGCGTTGCCGCCGGTGATGACCGGCAGCCATATCGACACCCAGCCCACCGGCGGCAAGTTCGACGGCTGTTTCGGCGTGCTGGCCGGCGTCGAGGTGCTGCGCACCCTCAATGATCTGGGCGTGCAGACTGAAGCGCCGCTGGAAGTGGTGGTGTGGACCAACGAGGAAGGCTCGCGCTTTGCCCCGTGCATGATGGGTTCGGGGGTGTTCGCCGAGAAGTTCACCCTGGAGGAAACCCTGGCCAAGCGCGACGCCGAGGGTGTCAGCGTCGGTGAGGCATTGAACGCCATCGGCTACTCCGGTAGCCGCGCGGTGAGCGGCCATGCGGTGGGGGCCTATTTCGAGGCGCATATCGAGCAGGGGCCGATTCTCGAAGATCAGGGCAAGACCATCGGTGTGGTGCTCGGTGCACTCGGGCAGAAGTGGTTCGATCTCAATCTCAAAGGCGTCGAGGCCCATGCCGGGCCAACGCCGATGCACCTGCGCAAGGATGCCCTGGTCGGTGCCTCGGCCGTGGTTGCGGCGGTCAACCGGGTGGCGCTGGAGCATCAGCCGCATGCCTGTGGCACGGTCGGTTGTCTGCAGGCTTACCCCGGCTCGCGCAATGTGATTCCCGGCGAGGTACGCATGACCCTGGACTTCCGTCACCTGGAGCCGGCACGCCTGGATTCGATGATTGCCGAGGTGCGTGGGGTAATCGAGGCGACCTGCGCCAAACACGGGCTGAGTTTCGAGTTGATGCCGACCGCAGATTTCCCGCCGCTGTATTTCGATCAGGGCTGCGTCGAGGCCGTGCGCGGCGCGGCGGCTGGGCTGGGGCTGTCGCATATGGATATCGTCAGCGGTGCCGGGCATGACGCGATCTTTCTCGCCGAACTGGGCCCGGCCGGGATGATCTTCGTGCCGTGCGAGGGCGGCATTAGCCACAACGAAATCGAGAATGCCGCGCCGGCAGATCTCGCCGCCGGTTGTGCGGTATTGCTGCGCGCTATGCTGGCGGCCAGCGCGGCGCTGGCCAAGGGCAAACTGGCGGCATGATTGGCTGAATCGCCGTCGACTTAGGTGGTGGCAGTCATGGACGCCCGTTCCTGCTCGGGACACGCTGCGCATTCCATTACCGAACTGCGGAGCTTCCATGACCCTCGCCTACTGGTGCGTGCTGATCGCCATCGTCCTACCTTACCTGAGTACCGCCGCTGCCAAGTTCCTTGGCCCCGGCTACGGACCGCGCGCCAATCAGGATCCTCGTGCGTTTCTGAGTACCCTGGAGGGCTGGCGCAAGCGCGCCAACAATGCCCAGCTCAACGGCTTCGAGGTGACTCCGGCATTCGCTGCGGCGGTGATCATCGCCCACCAGGCTGGCGGCGCCGAGCAGGGGCTGCTGGATCAGCTGGCGATTGCCTTCGTGCTCAGCCGGGTGCTGTATTTCCTGTGCTACCTGGCCGACTGGGGGCCGATCCGTTCGCTGGTGTGGTTCGCCGGGATGGCGCTGATCGTCAGCCTGTTTGTGGTCTCCGCTTAACGTCTGCGCCCCAGCGCTCACGCAGGTTCTGACATCTGCGGCAAAACACCACGCTTGGCCGCTGGATGGCGGGTGGCGATACTGTCGCCCGTTATCCACCCGGTTGTTGGCATTGAAGGTGTTATGAAGCTTAAAACCCTGTCCCTGGTTGTACTGGCGCTGGCTGCAAGTGGCTGCGGCGGTGTCGATCCCAATTCGCCGCAAGGCCAGCGTCAGAGCATTTTCAAGCAAATGCTCAAGGTCAGCGAAGACCTCGGCGGCATGCTGCGCGGGCGGTTGGCGTTCAAGGAACAGGCATTTATCGATGGCGCGGCCAAACTCGATCAACTGACCCGCACGCCTTGGCAGCACTTCCCGCAGGTGCGTGACGAGGGTGAGGAGAGCCGCGCCAAGGATGACGTCTGGCAGCGTCAGGCTCGTTTCCAGGAGTTGGCCCAGGCCATGGAAGCCAGCACCGCTGCGTTGGTAGCCGCCACCGCCGCGCAACCGCTAACGCCCGAGGCGCTGACCGCGCCGATGCAGCGTGTCGAGGATAGCTGCAAGAAATGTCATGAAGAGTTTCGCGCGTTTTAATTGAGCTACTTGCTTAGCTCTTCGCGCGCTTGCTGCAGTTCTGCGCGGGCTTCTTCAAGTTTGTGTTGGCGCTTGCTGATGTCGTCCTGATCGCCGTCGGCCAGGGCTTCGCGTAGATCGCCTTCGCGCTCGCTCACTTCATCTTCGGCTTCTACCACCTTGGCCTCGCGCTCTGCGCGCAGGCTGGCATCGTTGCAGTTGTTTTCAACTTCCTTCAGGGCTTTTTCCAGGCCGGCTTGCTGGCTGCTGTTGCCGTGGCTTTTGGCTGCCTCGATTTGCTCGCTGATGGTCTGGCGCTTGGCGGCGCAGCCGGTAAGTTGGGTGAGCTGTGTGGTGGCGGCAGTCGCCAGTGTGGCAGCCAGCAGCAGGCTGCTCAGTAGTAGTGCTTTGTGCATGGTGGTTCCTGAGTGATGGTTGCGTGCAGTCGACCGCTCGCGTTGGGCAAAGTTTATTTCTGCTCAAAACCCGGCTATCTGCGCGGTACGTAGTTGTTGCCGCAGCGCCTGCACTTCCGGGTGTTGAAAGAAGGCCCGTAACTGCGCCGCTCGCTGTGGGCCGATACCGGCGTGACGTTGCCAGTCGGCCACGCTGCGTTGCGCCAGGGTGTCCCAGTCGGCGTCCAGCGCCAGGTTGCCACTGATCGGCAGGCCGAGGGCGCGCAGCCAGTCCTGCATGGGCCGTTCGCGGGCCAGGCGGAAGCTTTGCTGCAGCGCGGCTGAGCTGCGTGGGCCGAGGCCTGGCACGCTGCTGAGCTGCTCGTTTGAGAGGTGCAACCAGTCGAGCAGGCTGTTCAGGCGTTGCGCATGCAGCAGTTTTTCCCAGGTGCCGGGGCCTACGCCCGGTAAGGCCAGGCCCTGTTTGCTGCTAAGCCAGGCCAGGCGCGCACGGAACTGGCTGGCGCAGGCCGGGGTGGCGCGCCAGCAGCTCAAAGGGTGATAGGCCGCCGCGTCAGGCACTTGCAGTGCGGCGCGTTGCTGGGTTCGCCAGAGGACGCTGTCGAGCACCGGAATGGTCAGGCCGGAAAGGCGGATCACCACCTGATCGCCGGGTCGAATATCCAAGGCCTGCCAGCGCTGCAGCGAGCCGGCGCTGACATATTCGATGCGCCTGTCATCCAGCTTGACCGGCTGTACGCGCAGCACCGGGGTGATGCGCCCGCTGCGGCCGATACGAAAATCCACCGCCTGCACCACGGCCAAGGCCTGGCTCACCGGATACTTCCAGGCCACCGCCCAATGCGGCGGTTCGGCTTGCCAGCGTGCGGCCGCCGGGCGTTGCCCTTGGCGCAGGACCACGCCATCGGTGGCGAAGGGCAGGGCGCTGTTGTACCAGCGTTCGCGCCAGTGGGCGGCCTGCTCCAGGCTGCGGATCGGTTGGCTGAACTGCTGGCTCTCGGCAAATCCCAGCTCCGCCAGTTGTTGCAAGCGCTGGGGCATCAATGCCGGGCCGTCGGGCCAATCCCAGACAAATAGACCGATGCCGGCGGCGTCCTCGGCGGTCAGCGTCTGTCTGTTCATCAGCCCGGCTACCTTGCTGCGTGCGCCGATGCCGCCGGACTTGTGCTGGATATGCCCCGGCAATCGCCAGTACAACTCGCCCTGCAGCGCCAAATTAAACGGCTTGGGCAGTTGTCTGGGAATGGCCTGCAGATGGCGGGCGTGGGCACTCCAGTCCTGGCCGCTACGGCCATCACCACGGCTGATCAACTGCTGCAGCTGGCCGTCGCGATAGATCAGGCTGACGGCAACGCCATCGACCTTGGGCTGAATCCATAAATCCTCCCGGCCAGAAATCCAGGCCCCTGCCGCTTGGCTATCGGCCAGTTTGCGCAGGCCGGTATGGGCGGTTGGGTGGTGATGGCGGCCGCTGCTGGTGCTGAGCGGATCGCTAGGGGGAACTGATGCTTCGGGGAAGCAGGCACGCCAGCGCTGCAGATTGGCGCTGGCCTGGTCATAGAGTTCGTCCGCCACCGGTGATTCGCCCTGGCGATGGTAGACGTCGTCCCAGGCCGCCAGTTGCTGGCTCAGCGCGGCGATTTCCAGCTTGGCGCGTTGCGCCGGCCAGTCGGGGCAGGGCGCGGCCCAAGTGTCGAGGGTCAGGGCGGTAAAGAGAAGCGCGATGGCGGCTTTCATGCTGAGCGTCCTTGCTCGGAAGCGGTTTTTTCAGCGTAGCAGCTATGCTTGATGGGTCAGTTCTGGCGTTTGTGTGGGGGCTTTATGCCAATGGGGTTGCTTCGACTTGGCCGTGTTTGCCTGTGCCTGCTTGTCGCAGGCCTTGCACCCTTTGCTGCGGTGCATGGGGCCGAGGATGTTGCGCCGCAGTGGCGCTTTATCCACAACGCCCCGGAAACCGAGGGCGACCAGCGCTACGCCTATCACTGGCGCGTATTGCGGGCGGCGCTGGAGGTTACCCGCAGCAAATACGGCGATTATCGGCTTGAGCCTGGCCAGCCGATGAGCGAGAAGTTGCAGGTGGTCGAGATGCAGCGCCCGCAGGTTGGCCTTAATACCCTGGTGCTGGATGCCACGCAGACCCTGGAAGAAGTCCTGCTGCCGGTAAAGATTCCGGTCGACAAGGGCTTGCTCGGTTATCGGGTATTCCTGATTCAGGCCGAGGATCAACCGCGCTTTGCTGGCGTGCAGTCGCTTGAGCAGTTGCGCCAGCTGCGGTTTGGTCAGCAGCGTGAATGGTCCGATGTGGCGGTGTATCAGGCGGCTGGATTGCCGGTGGTCACCGGCAGCAGCTATGAAGGTTTGTTTCATATGCTGATGCTGCGGCGTTTCGATGCCTTCGGTCGTGGCGTGAGCGAGGTGAACGGCGAGCTGGCGCATTGGCGCAAGCAATACCCGCAGATGACCATCGAGAACGAGTTGCTGCTGTATTACCCGTTGCCGGTGTACTTCTGGTTTGCCCGCACCGACGAGGGGCGGCTGCGCGCGCAGCGTGTCGAGGAGGGCATGCAAACGCTGATGGCCGACGGCACTCTGGATCGTTTGTTTAGCGAAGAGTATGCCGCCACCATCCAGCAGCTTGGTTTGGATAGTCGGCGCACCTTGAAGATTGCCAATCCTCATCTCTCCTCGAACCATCCCTTCGACAAACCGGAATATTGGTTTGTGCCAACACCCTAGCGTGGTGAAGCGCTAGTTGATCGCAATAAAAAACCCGCCGTAGCGGGTTTTTTCTGCAGCCAATTTGGGCTTACAGGCCGGCGGCAGCGCGCAGGTCGGCGACCTTGTCGGTCTTTTCCCAGGTGAAGGTGGTGAAGCTGTCGTCGCCGACGGTCTTCTGTTTCGGCGTGCGGCCGAAGTGGCCGTAGGCCGCGGTTTCCTGGTACATCGGGTGCAGCAGGTCAAGCATCTTGGTGATGGCGTAAGGGCGCAGGTCGAATACTTCGCGCACCAGCTTGATGATCAAGTCGTCCGCCACCTTGTTGGTGCCGAAGGTGTTGATCGAGATCGAGGTCGGCTGGGCCACGCCGATGGCGTAGGACACCTGGATTTCGCAGCGCTCAGCCAGACCAGCGGCAACGATGTTCTTCGCCACATAACGACCAGCGTAGGCGGCCGAACGGTCAACCTTGGATGGGTCCTTGCCGGAGAACGCGCCGCCGCCGTGACGGGCCATGCCGCCGTAGCTGTCGACGATAATCTTGCGCCCGGTCAGGCCGCAGTCGCCCACCGGGCCGCCAATGACGAAGTTGCCGGTTGGGTTGATGTGGAACTGCGTGCCTTTGTGCAGCAGCTCGGCCGGCAGGGCGTGCTTGATGATCAGCTCCATCACGCCTTCGCGCAGGTCAGCCAGCGACACTTCCGGGTTGTGCTGAGTGGACAGCACCACGGCGTCGATGCCGACTACCTTGCCGTTTTCGTACTGGCAGGTGACCTGGGATTTCGCATCCGGGCGCAGCCACGGCAGCAGGCCGGACTTGCGCGCTTCGGCCTGGCGCTCGACCAAGCGGTGGCTGAAGCAGATCGGTGCGGGCATCAGCACGTAGGTTTCGTTGCTGGCATAGCCGAACATCAGGCCCTGGTCGCCGGCACCCTGATCTTCAGGTTTGGCGCGGTCAACGCCCTGGTTGATGTCAGGGGACTGCTTGCCAATGATATTCAGCACGCCGCAGGTGGCGCCATCGAAGCCGACGTCGGAGTTGGTGTAGCCGATGTTGCAGATCACGTCGCGGACGATCTGCTCCAGATCGACCCAGGCGCTGGTGGTGACTTCACCGGCAACGATGGCCACGCCGGTCTTGACCAGGGTTTCCACGGCCACACGGGCGTGTTTGTCCTGGGCGATGATGGCGTCCAGCACCGCATCGGAGATCTGGTCGGCGATTTTGTCGGGATGGCCTTCGGAGACGGACTCGGAGGTAAAGAGGGAGTATTCGCTCATCGTTCGGTTTCCTGTTGTTTACCGGTAATTGCAGCCCGTAGGCCAATGGTTACTGAAGGTTTGGCAAAGTGCCGAACCTGAATCTGGAAGCCATTGCGCAAGCCGACATAGAGGCTTTCGCAGGTGTTGAGACCAGCAGCGACGGCCCAGCGGGCCAGGTCGTCTTGTTCGAAGCCCAGCCAGAGGTCACCGCAGGCTTCGCGGGCCCAGCTCTGGTTGTGGCTGCACAGTTCGGTGATCAGCAGGCTGCCGCCAGGTTTAACGCGCTGCGCCAGCTGTTTGAGCGCATCGGCCGGGGCGGCGAAGTGGTGCAGCACCATGTTCAGCACGAGGCAGTCGGCAGCCGGGTAGTCGTCGTGCAGGGCGTCGGCCAGCTGCAGCTCAACATTATTTAGGCCTTCCTCGGTGCAGCGCATACGCGCCAGTTCGAGCATCGCCGCACTGTTGTCCAGAGCCAGCACATTCTGGAAGCGCCGCGCCAGTTCCGGCAGAAAGCCGCCATCGCCAGGGCCGATCTCCACGGCGCAGGCGTCACTGGCAAAGCCTAGGGAGTCGAGCAGGGCCAGCACGCTGTCGCGGTATTGCGGCAGGCCGGCGATCAGATCCTGCTGCGCCTGGAAGCTCGCCGCGCTGCGGGCGAAGAATTCCTGGCTGGCAGCGGCACGTTGGCCGTGTACGGCGGCAATGCGTCCCTGTACCTCGGCCGGCAGTGGCAACTGGTCGACTTCCTCTAGCAGCGCAGCATGCAGGCGACTGCCCAGCTGGTCGCCCTGGGCCAGGGCGCGGCGGTAGAAAATCGCGTTGCCTTCGCGGCGCGTTGCTACCAGCCCGGCCTGGGCCAGCACCTTGAGGTGATGGCTGATACCGGATTGACCGGTGGCGAAGATCTGCGCCAATTCCAGTACGCCGAACGAGTCGTTGGCCAGGGCGCGCAGAATATTCAGGCGCAGCGCATCACCGCTGGCCTTACACAGGGCTGCGAGGGCGTCGACCGGCTCAAAGTCCAGATGGGAGGCGCGCATATTCATAGGCTGGGCAGTCTAGTCGGTCACTTTTTATCCAGCAAGGGCAATATCAAAAAGTTTTGATATTGCCCTTGCTGGAGCTCAGGCCAGAAAACATTGGCTGTGCGACTATCTGTCATTGCCCCGACAGGCCCCGCTGGGCGAAAATGGCCGCCTTTTTCGACCCCCAGTTGCCCAAGCAGCCCGTAGGAGATTCAGTGATGCCCAGCCGTCGTGAGCGAGCCAATGCCATTCGTGCCCTGAGCATGGATGCCGTGCAGAAAGCCAACAGCGGCCACCCCGGTGCCCCGATGGGTATGGCGGATATCGCCGAAGTACTGTGGCGTGATTTCCTCAAGCACAACCCGAGCAACCCGAAATTCGCCGACCGTGACCGCTTTGTGCTGTCCAACGGCCACGGCTCGATGCTGATCTACTCGTTGCTGCACCTCACCGGCTACGACCTGGGCATCGAAGACCTGAAAAACTTCCGTCAACTGCACAGCCGTACCCCAGGCCACCCTGAATATGGCTACACCCCAGGCGTGGAAACCACCACCGGCCCGCTGGGCCAGGGCATCGCCAACGCCGTCGGTTTCGCCATCGCCGAGAAAGTGCTGGGCGCGCAGTTCAACCGCGACGGCCACCAGATCGTTGACCACTTCACCTACGCTTTCCTCGGCGACGGTTGCATGATGGAAGGCATCAGCCATGAAGTCTGCTCGCTGGCCGGCACCCTGGGCCTGGGCAAGCTAGTGGCGTTTTATGACGACAACGGTATCTCCATCGACGGCGAAGTGCATGGCTGGTTTACCGACGACACCCCTGCGCGCTTCGAAGCTTATGGCTGGCAGGTGATTCGCAATGTCGATGGCCACGACGCTGACGAAATCAAGATCGCCATCGAGACCGCGCGCAAAACCAGCGACCGTCCGACCCTGATCTGCTGCAAAACCACCATCGGCTTCGGCTCGCCGAACAAGCAGGGCAAGGAAGAGTGCCACGGCGCGCCGCTGGGCAATGACGAAATCGCCCTGACCCGCGCCACCCTGGGCTGGAACCATGGCCCCTTCGAAATCCCCGCCGAGATCTACGCCGAGTGGGACGCCAAGGCCGCCGGCGCCGCCGCCGAAGCCGAGTGGGGTCAGCGTTTCGCTGCCTACGCCGCCGCTTATCCTGAATTGGCCAGCGAGTTCAAACGCCGCGTCGCCGGTGAGCTGCCCGCTGATTTCGCCGCCAAAGCCGCGGCCTATATCCAGGACGTCGCCGAGAAGGGCGAAACCATCGCTAGCCGTAAGGCCAGCCAGAACGCGCTGAACGCCTTTGGCCCACTGCTGCCGGAATTCCTCGGTGGCTCGGCGGATCTGGCCGGCTCCAACCTAACCCTGTGGAAGGGCTGCAAGGGCGTGTCGGCTGACGATGCTTCCGGCAACTATATGTTCTACGGCGTGCGCGAGTTCGGCATGAGCGCGATCATGAACGGCGTGGCCCTGCACGGTGGTTTCGTGCCGTACGGCGCGACCTTCCTGATCTTTATGGAGTACGCGCGCAACGCCGTGCGCATGGCCTCGCTGATGAAACAGCGTGTGCTGTTCGTGTTTACCCACGACTCCATCGGTCTGGGTGAAGACGGCCCGACCCACCAGCCAATCGAGCAACTGGCCAGCCTGCGCGGCACGCCGAACCTCGACACCTGGCGCCCATGCGACGCCGTGGAGTCGGCGGTGGCCTGGAAGTACGCCATCGAGCGTAACGACGGTCCGTCTGCGCTGATCTTCAGCCGGCAGAACCTGCCGCACCAGTCGCGCAGCGCCCAGCAGCTGGCCGATGTCGCCCGCGGTGGCTATGTATTGAAGGACTGCGCCGGCGAGCCGGAGCTGATCCTGATCGCCACCGGTTCGGAAATCGGTTTGGCCGTATCTGCGTTTGAGAAGCTCAGCGAGCAAGGCCGCAAGGTGCGCGTTGTGTCGATGCCGTCCACCAGCGTGTTCGACCAGCAGGATGCCGGCTACAAGCAGGCCGTGCTGCCGGTGCAAGTGGGTTCGCGGATCGCCATCGAGGCCTCGCATGCTGACTACTGGTACAAATACGTCGGTCTGGAAGGCCGCATTATTGGCATGACCACCTTCGGTGAGTCCGCCCCGGCCCCGGCGCTATTCGAGGAATTCGGCTTCACCGTCGAAAATATCCTGGAAACTGCAGCCGAACTGCTGGACGCCTGAAGGCCTTGGTAGGAGCGAGCTTGCTCGCGATGCTCAAACATTGATCGCGAG
>DASRUM010000008.1:0-2915 GCA_035655415.1 Pseudomonas sp. | reverse complement strand
CTTTGCAGCTTCGACCTTTGCCGTCTTACCCAGCGACTGGCTGTGCTCGACAAGCGGGGCGAATGTTATAGAGGCCGTTTCAGGTCGTCAACAGGAAAAGTTAAAAAAATTCAGCCATTTAAAGGAGTTACGCGAAAACCGCGGCGTGCGCCTTTGCCCCACAGCATGGTCATGCGAGAATGCGCGTCCTTTTTCCATCCTTTTTTTATGGTTAACCAAGCGCAATGACCGCACAACTGATCGATGGCAAAGCAATTGCCGCCAGCCTGCGCCAGCAGATCGCCCAACGTGTCGCCGAACGACGTCAGCAAGGCCTGCGCGCACCCGGGCTGGCGGTGATTCTCGTCGGTAGCGACCCTGCGTCCCAGGTCTACGTTTCGCACAAACGCAAAGACTGCGAAGAAGTTGGCTTCGTCTCGCAGGCCTATGACCTGCCTGCCAGCACCGGCCAGGACGAGCTGATGGCATTGATCGACCGCCTGAATGACGAACCGAGCATCGACGGCATTCTGGTGCAGCTGCCACTGCCAGAACATCTCGACGCTTCTTTATTACTGGAGCGCATTCGCCCGGATAAAGACGTTGATGGTTTTCACCCCTACAACATCGGTCGCCTGGCCCAGCGCATGCCACTGCTGCGCCCCTGCACCCCGAAAGGCATCATGACCCTACTGCAAAGCACCGGCGTTGACCTGTATGGCATGCATGCAGTGGTGGTTGGCGCCTCGAATATCGTCGGCCGGCCGATGGCGATGGAGCTGCTGCTGGCCGGCTGTACCGTCACCGTGACCCACCGCTTCACCAAAGACCTGCCCATGCATGTCGGCCAGGCCGATATCGTCGTGGTTGCGGCCGGCAAGCCTGGCCTGGTTCACGGCGAGTGGATCAAGCCTGGCGCCATCGTGATTGATGTGGGGATCAACCGTCAGACCGACGGCAAGCTGATTGGCGATGTGGTGTATGAAACCGCCCTGTCCCGCGCCGGTTGGATCACTCCGGTGCCAGGCGGCGTTGGCCCGATGACCCGTGCATGCCTACTGGAAAACACCCTGCATGCCGCCGAGCATCTGCACGACTAAGTACAGGGCTAGCAGAAATAGAAAACGGCACCTTAGGTGCCGTTTTTTTATGCTTGAGCTCAACCCGCAGCGTCAGTCGCGGGCTTGTTCCCAGGATTTCAGCAGCTCGTTGTAGTTGATGGTTTCACCCTTGGGCTTCTCGTTGGCCAGTTTCGGCTTCGGTGCACCCGGTTGATCCAGCCAGTACTGCGGATCTTTCGGCTCGTTCAGCTTCGGTCCACATTCGCCGAGCACGCCGGAACGCTCAAGGCGACCCAGCATGGTGTCCTGCGCTGCAGCCAGGCCATCCAGCGCCTCTTGTGGCGACTTATCGCAGCTGGCTGCTTCGGCAATGAATTGCCACCACAGCTGAGCCAGACGTGGGTAGTCAGGCACGTTGGTACCGGTCGGGGTCCACTGTACGCGCGCCGGGCTGCGATAGAACTCCACCAGGCCGCCCAGTTTCGGCGCAACATCGGTCATGGCCTGCGAGTTGATATCGGACTCACGAATCGGCGTCAGGCCAACCAGGGTCTTCTTCAGCGATACGGTTTTCGAGGTAACGAACTGCGCATACAGCCAGGCGGCCAGGCGCTGTTTCTCCGGGGTGGACTTGAGGAAGGTCCAGGAACCGGCGTCCTGATAGCCCAGCTTCATGCCCTCTTCCCAGTACGGACCTTTCGGTGAAGGCGCCATACGCCACTTCGGCGTGCCGTCTTCATTTACTACCGGCAAGCCTGGCTTGGTCATGTCGGCGGTAAAGGCGGTGTACCAGAAGATCTGCTGGGCGATGCTGCCCTGCGCTGGCACCGGACCGGACTCGGAGAAGGTCATGCCCTGGGCTTCCGGCGGCGCGTACTTGCGCATCCAGTCGACATATTTGGTGGTGGCATACACCGCCGCCGGGCCATTGGTATCGCCGCCACGGGCGACGCTGGAACCCACCGGACGACAACCATCTACGCGAATGCCCCACTCATCCACGGGCAAACCGTTAGGCAGCCCCTTGTCGCCGCCACCCGCCATGGAGAACCAGGCATCGGTAAAGCGCCATCCCAGGGATGGGTCCTTCTTGCCGTAATCCATATGGCCATAGATGCGCTGGCCATCGATCTCCTTGACCTTCTCGGAGAAGAACTCGGCGATATCTTCATAGGCCGACCAGTTGACCGGTACGCCCAGCTCGTAGCCGTAGATTTCCTTGAACTTGGCCTTCAACTCCGGACGCTCGAACCAGTCGGCGCGGAACCAGTAGAGGTTGGCGAACTGCTGGTCCGGCAGCTGATAGAGCTTGCCGTCGGGCCCGGTGGTGAAGGAAATGCCGATAAAGTCCTGCAGATCGAGGGTCGGCGAGGTCACAGCCTTGCCTTCGCCTTCCATCATGTCGCTGATGGCCACGGCCTTGCCATAACGGAAATGCGTACCGATCAGGTCCGAGTCGTTGATATAGCCGTCGTAGATGTTCTTGTCCGACTGCATCTGGGTTTGCAGTTTCTCGACGACATCGCCTTCCTGCATCAGGTCGTGCTTGAGCTTGATCCCAGTGATTTCGCTGAAGGCCTTGGCCAGCACCTTGGACTCGTACTCGTGAGTGGCGATGGTTTCCGAGGCCACACTGATGCTCATGCCGCGAAACGGCTCGGCGGCCTTGATAAACCACTTCAACTCTTCGAGTTGCTGCTCAGGCGTCAGGGTCGAGGGGCTGAACTCCTCGCCGATCCACTTCTTTGCCGCTTCTTCGTAGGCATCAGCCCAGGCTGCGCCGCTCAAGCCGGACAACGTCAGCAGGGCAGCCAGCGCCATGCTATGTCGAGTTTTGTTGTTATTGTCGAACATAGAGACCTCCATCTCAGGGTT
>DASRUM010000007.1:0-8156 GCA_035655415.1 Pseudomonas sp. | reverse complement strand
CACACATCCCACAAGGAGCTTTACGATGAAAAAACTGATCGCTGCATTCGCTGCCCTGGCAGCCTTCTCCGCCCAGGCCGAAAGCCTGAGCGTCGCGGCCACTGCCGTACCGCACGCGGAAATCCTCGAGTTCGTTAAGCCAGCCCTGGCCAAAGAAGGCGTTGAGCTGAACATCAAGGTCTTCACTGACTACGTGCAGCCGAACGTGCAAGTTGCCGAGCAGCGCCTAGATGCCAACTTCTTCCAGCACCAGCCGTACCTGGATGAATTCAACAAGAGCCGTGGCACCGAGCTGGTCAGCGTTGCCGGCGTGCACGTCGAGCCCTTCGGCGCCTACTCCAGCCAGCACAAAACCCTCGCCGACCTGCCGCAAGGCGCCAACGTGGTGATCCCTAACGACGCCACCAATGGCGGCCGTGCCCTGCTGCTGCTGCAAAAGGCTGGCCTCATCACCCTCAAGCCGGAAGCCGGTATCCTCGCCACGCCAAAAGACATCGTCGAGAACCCGAAAACCATCAAGGTGCGTGAACTGGAAGCGGCCACCCTGCCGCGCGTGCTGACCCAGGTTGACCTGGCACTGATCAACACCAACTACGCCCTGGAAGCCAAGCTCAACCCCACCAAGGACGCCCTGATCATCGAAGGCAGCGACTCGCCGTACGTCAACATCCTGGTAGCGCGCGCCGATAACAAGGACAACGCGGCCCTGCAGAAGCTGGCCAAGGCGCTGAACAGCCCTGAAGTCAAAGCCTTCATCCTGGAGAAATACCAGGGTGCGGTGGTGCCGGCGTTCTGATCGCCCGCCTGCAACGACGAACCCCGCCAATTGGCGGGGTTTTTCTTGGGCGATGACCTGGTTTTAGAACCGTAGGGTGCGCCGTGCGCACCGGCGCTGGCTGCAAGACATCGGTGCGCGCGGCGCACCCTACTTGGGACATAGCCTTTACCCCGATTGGCCTGCGTGAGAGCAAAGAGGGCACCTACAGCCGTTTTCGTCAGGATGGATTAACCCAAACGAATATGCCGGTCGCAGGCGCGCTCCAGGGCCTCGGCATCGTGGCTCACCAGCAACAGCGCACAACCGCGCTCACGGGCGCTCTGCACCAGCAGCTCGGTGACTTCGCGGGCGGTAATCGGGTCCAGGCGTGACACCGGCTCGTCGGCGAACAGCAGCAGCGGATCGAGCAGCAGTGCGCGGGCAATCGCCAAACGCTGCAGTTCACCGCCGGAGACTTCGGTCGCCGGCCGCGCCAGCAGTTCCGGGCGCAGGCTCAGGCGGTCCAGCAGCGGGGGCAGTTTGGCGGGATCAAGGCGGTGCAGGCGCAGCACGTCGTCGAACAGCCGGCGCAGCGGCACCCCGGCGGCGAAGGCTGCCGGCGGGTCCTGATACAGCTTGAGGTAGCGATGCGCGGCCACGCCCGGACGCCGCGTCACCATGCCGGCATCGGCCGGCAACAGGCCGAGCAGCAGATCACCCAGGCTGCTCTTGCCGCAACCGCTGTCACCGGCAATGCCGAGGATTTCTCCCGGTTCGATGCGTAAATCCAGACCCTCGAACAGCTGCCGCCCACCGCGCTTGAGGCACAAGCCGCGCGCCTCCAGCACCGGCTCGTGAGCTGGCGCGCCCGTCACGGCGGCGACCAGCGGGGTGGGCCAGTGGCGTGGGTCGGCGGCGATCAGCGCGCGGGTGTAGTCATGCTGCGGCGCGTCCAGAATCGCCTGGGCATCGCCCGACTCCAGCAGGTGCCCGGCGCGCATCACCAGCAACGTGCCGCCCAGTTGCCGCGCCACTTCGACATCGTGGGTGATGGTCAGCAGCGCACCCTGCTGCGCATGCTGACGCAACAGCGTGGCGACCTGATCACGGCGGCTGGCATCCAGGCCCTTGGTCGGCTCATCGGCGAGCAGAATCGGCGCGCCCGCCGCCGTGGCGGCGCAAAACGCCAGGCGCTGGGCCATGCCGCCGGACAACTGGCTGGGCAAGCGCGCCGCAGCCGCCTCCAGGCCCACGTCCGTGAGCGCCTGGGTGGCGGTTTGTCGGGCCTGCTCGGGCACCTGGCCGTGCACACACTCGTGCACCTCGGCCACCTGTTGCAGTGCCGGCATCAGCGGGTCAAGGGAATGCCAGGGTTCCTGGGGCAACATCGCCAATTGCTGGCCCCAGAGCCGTTCGCGAGCACTGCGGTCGAGGCTGGCGAGGTCGCTGTCACCCAGCAGGATGCGTCCGCTGGCTGTCAGTGGTGGCGGCAGGGTGCCCATGATGGCGTGCATCAGCAGGCTCTTTCCGGCGCCGGTTTCACCAAGGATGGTCAGGCATTCACCGGCCGCCAGATTCAGGCTCAAGGGTTCCAGCAAGGTCTTGCCGTCGGCCTGGACGCTGAGCCCTTCAATGCGCAACAAGATGGTCATGCGCGTTTACCTGCCAGCAAGTTGAGGCCCAGCACCAGCAGAAACACCGCCAGCACAGGCTGTGCGAGTACCCAGGGGGCATCGCTGTAATAAGGGAATAGCTCGACCATCATCAAACCCAGCTCGGCAGTCGGCGGGCGTAGGCCAACGGCAACGAAGCCGAGGGCCGCCAGGGCCATGATCGAACCCGCCGCGCCAAACGCGGCAAGGGTCGCCACCGGCCCGACCAGGGCCGGCCAGACATGCCGGCGCAAACAGTAACGCCAGCCGAAGCCGAGCATGCGCGAGGCCTGCATCGGCTGCGACGCCACCGCCTGCCGGGTGATCGCCCGCACCACTCGGAAATACTCCACCCACAGCACCAGCGAGATGGCCACATACAGCGCCAGCAGCGAGCCGGGCGCGAGGCCTGCGACCAGCAGGATCAGCACCAGGCCGGGCAGCGCCAGCACCAGATTGAGGACGAACGACAGCACCCGGTCGACCCAGCCCTGGCGCCAGCCAGCGGCGATGCCGAGGCCCACGCCAATCAGCGCCGAGGTCAGCACGCAGACCAGGCTCAGGCTCAGCGACAGGCGCAACGCGGCGCCCATGCGCGCCAGCATGCTGCGGCCGAACGGGTCGGTGCCCAAGGGTTCGGCCAGGCTCGGCGTGGTAAAGCGCTGGGCCAGGTTCTGCAGCGCAGGGTCGGTGTGGCCGAGCAGACCTTCGAGTACGGCGAACAACACCAGCAGGGCGAGCAGGCCGGCGCCGACGCGCTGGCTGGTAGACAGGGAGGCGAATAGACGCAGCATCAGTGGGCGCTCCGCTGACGGGGGTCGATCAGGTAGCAGGCCAGGTCGACCAGCAGGTTGAGGGCCACGAACAGCAGGCCCAGGGCCATGGCAGCACCCTGGATCATCGGCACATCACGGTTGAACACGGCGTGGGCCAGGCCATGGCCGACACCCGGCCAGGAGAACAGCGACTCGATCATCACCACACCTTCGATCACGCTGGCCAGCTGGATGCCGAGAAACACCACCACCGGCAGCGCCGCATTGCGCGCGCCATGCCGCTGCAAAGCCTGGCGCAGGCTCAGGCCCTTGACCCGGGCGAAATTGAAGTAGGCCGAGCGCAGCACCTCGGCGGCGCTGTGGCGCACCACCCGGCTGGACACCGCCGCCATCGCCAGGGCCAGGGTCAGCGCCGGCAGGATCAGGTAGCGCGGGCCGTCGAAGCCGGCCACCGGCAGCATGCGCCACTCCAGGGCGAACACCAGCAGCAGGCCCAGACCGATGACGAACACCGGCTGGGCGCGCAGCAGGGCCGAGACCAGCAAGCTCAAGCGGTCGAACCAGCCGCCGGCGCGCAGCGCAGCCCAGACCCCGACAGGGGCGGCGATCAACAAAGCGATGAGCATCGCCGCGCCAGCCAGCAACAGGGTATGGCCGAGCAGGTGGGCGATTTCGTGGCTCACCGGCAGGCCGCTGACCAGCGAATCGCCCAGGTTGAAGCGCAGTAGGTCGCCCAACCAGTGCAGATAAACCTCCCAACCAGGACGGTCCAGGCCGAGCTCGGCGCGTACCGCCTCGGCGGCGGCCAGGTCGACGTGGTCATAGCCGTAGCGCCCGGCGGCGATACGAAACTCCATATCACCAGGCAGCAGACGCATCAGCACGAAGCTCAGGGTGCCCACGCTCCAGGTGACGAAAGCCGCCTGCAGCAGGCGACGCAGGATCAATTGCAGCATGGAAAAAAACTCATCTCGGCAATCCGGTAGTTACGTTCGTAAGGGTCGAAACTGAACCCCTGTACGCGGGCGGAGACGGCGACCTGCTGGGTGTAATAGAGCACCGGAATCAGCGGCAGTTCTTCGGCCAGGATCTGCGCCACACGCTGGGCGCGTGCGTGGTAGCGGCCAGCATCGCGCTCGCTCTGTTGCGCCTCCAGCAACACCGGCAACTCACTGTTGTGCCACGCCATGGCGCCCCAGTCACCGTTGCCGCCATCACCGTAGTCGGCCAGCAGCAGCCCCAGCGGATCGGCGATATTGCCGTAGTTACGGGCGATCAGCGCCACCTGCAGCGTGCCGTTGTGGTGCCCGGCGGGAATATCGCTGGAGTTGACCACCGAGACCTGCAAATCGACGCCCAGCTCGCGCCATTGCGCCTGGATCGCGGTGGCCAGCTGAAACAGTTCGGGACGGTCTGCGTAGGTCATCAGGCGCAGACGGAACGCCTCGCCATTGCGCTGCAAGATACCGTCGGCACCGGCCTGCCAGCCTTGCTCGGCCAAGAGCGCACGGGCCCGGAACAAGTCCCGTTGCGGCGCGGGTAGATCGGCCAGATGCCAGTCGCCGAGCGACGGCGGCACCAACTGCCCGGCCTCCCCGCCGGGTACGCGCAGCACCCCGTTGGCCAGGCCGCTGCGGTCGATCGCCAGGCTCAGGGCCAGGCGCGTATCACGCTCGGCGAGCAGCGGATCAGCTAGGTTGAGCTTGAGCTGGATGGTGCGCGGAATGGTGTGCGAGTGCAGCCGCACATTGTCGCGTCGACCCAGCAGGTCGAGGCTGGCCGGGTCGAGGGTGTAGACGATATCGGTTTGCCCGGCCATCACCTGCAGCGCACGGCTTTCCGCACGGTGCCCGGTGAGGTAGACGGCGCGCTCGATGGTCGCTGGCGTGCCCCAGTAATCGGCGAAACGCACCACACCCAGACGATGCGGTGGATCGAAACGCTCGACCTGATAGGGCCCGGTGCCGTGCAAGCGGGTGACCAGGCCCTTGGCATCATAAGAAGCCGGCGAGAGGATCACCGTCGTGTAATGCGCCAGCACCGCGCCAAGCGGGTTGTAGGGACGGCTCAGACGGATCCGCAGGGTGTGCGCATCCTCGGCCTCGAAGGCCTCAACCGGTGCGGTTGCGAGCACACCGGGTTTACTGCGCGCCACCTGCAGAGCATGCACCACCGCCGCCGCATCCAGCGGCGCACCATCATGAAAACGCACCCCCTGGCGCAGCGTGAAGCGCCACACCCGGCTGTCTTCAGACTGTGACCAGGCCTCGGCCAGGCCTGGCAGTAACTGACCCTGCGCGTCTACATCAAGCAGGGTTTCGGCTACCTGCAGGCGGGTATAGAGGTAACCGTCGCGCGACGGGTCCTGGCTGGTGAATTCAAACGGACCGCCAATCGACAGCTGGTTCGGGTCCTGGTTGGGCGAGCAGCCAGCCAACAGCATGGCCAGCAGCGGATATAGCAGGGCTCTCACGGGCGTTTCCAGCAGCAGGATGAACAAAAAATGCAGCAGGCAAAACCTGCCAGCAAAACAGGGGGGGCAAATACTAATACGTTATAAGATAACATTGCTAGTCAATTACGCTGGAACACTGCGCGAAAAAACCCTTCCAGCCATAGAAACCGCCGGGCTCAGCCGGCTGCCACCTGGAGTAATGGTCAAGCGCCTGACCCTGCTTGCCGTCGCTGCCTAGGCCTCGCTCCCTCCTAATCAATGGCCCAGGGCGAGAACGACGGCCAGCAGCTCAAACTGGTGGTGCAGTTGAGCGGACGCCTATAGCGTTCTGAGCCTGTAGACACTGCAGCAAACACTCCAGCGCGGGCTGTTGCTGAGCCCGGCGCAGCAGGGCCACCAGCTCGCGGTGGAAGGTCAGCGCGCCCAGGTCGATCACCCGCAGTTGGCTCGAGCGCTGTAGCCATAGGCCGGCGCGGGGGATGAGCGAGACGCCCAGGCCACACTCGACCATGCGCACGATGGCATCCAGTTCATCCAGCTCCAGGGCTTCGTGCACCTGCAGGCGCTGCTCGCGGAGAAACTGGCTGACCTGACGCCCGCCGAAGGAGCTGCGGTCATAACGCACAAAGGGCTGCTCGGCGAGGATCTGCAGCGGGTCGTCGCCCGCCACTGTCAGCGGCGTGATCAGCACGAAAGGTTCGCGCGCCAGGCTGACTTGCAGCAGCTCCTTGGGCAAATCGAACGGCGGCTTGATCAGCAGCGCCAGATCCAACTCACCGGCGTCAACCTGGCTCAGCAACTGCAGCGACACCCCCGGTACCAGCTTCAGCTCGACCCGAGGCGCGGCCTGGCGAAAGGCCGGCAGCGCCTCGGGCAGCAGCCCGGTCTGCACGCTAGCGATAGCGCCGACCTTGAGTTCGCCCTGCCACTCGGCCAGGGATGCCGGGCGCGCCATTTGCCCGTAAAGCGCGAGCATCTGCTCGGCCAGAGGCAAGGCATGCCGGCCCGCGACATTGAGCACGGCGGCGCGGCCGCTGCGATCGAACAAGCGCACACCCAGGCCCTGCTCCAGCACGCGCATCTGCGCGCTGACCGCCGACTGGGTCAGGCCAACCTGCTGACCGGCCGCGGCAAAGGTGCCGTGGCGTGCGACCGCCACAAAGGTTTTCAATTCGCGCAGCATTGACGCCTCGACTGATCAATTTTGTTTGTGCTTGTAAGCAAGGATATTCGCTTTTAATCAGAATCGCTGTTGCTGAGAATCAGCAGACCGCCCTTTCAAGGAATCTCAGCATGGCTCTCGCACCCTTTCACCTGGCTATTCCCGTTTACGACCTGGCTGCCGCACGGCACTTCTACGGCGAGGTGTTCGGCTGTGCCGAAGGCCGCAGCAGCGACCACTGGGTGGATTTCGATTTCTTCGGCCACCAGCTGGTGATTCACCAAGCGCCGAAAATGGCGCATCAGGAAGCCGCGCACAGCAATCCAGTGGATGGCCACGACGTGCCGGTGCCGCATTTCGGTGTGGTGTTGGGCTGGGAGGATTGGCAAACGCTGGCGGCGCGGCTACAGGCCAAGGGCACGCAATTTGTGATCGAACCCTATGTGCGCTTCGCCGGCCAGGTCGGCGAGCAGGCCACGTTGTTCCTGCTCGACCCGTGCGGCAACGCCCTGGAGTTCAAGGCGTTCAAGGACATTAGCCAGCTATTTGCCAAATAGCGTGTTATAGGCGATCAAGCAGGCCGGGCAACTGCGCGGCCAGCTTGGCGTTGTTGATTGGTGCGCGGATAAAGCCGCGCTGCTTGCCGTCCGGGCCGATGATCACCAGGTTGCCGCTGTGATCGACGGTGTAGTTTTCCTTGCTGGTATCAGCCGGGATATACGGAATGCTTACGCCGTTGGCGAGCTTCTGCAGAGTCGCCTGCTCGCCAGTCAGGCCGATAAAGCCGGCGTCGAAGTAATCCAGGTACTTCTTCAGTTGCTCCGGCGTATCGCGGTTCGGGTCAACCGTGACCAGCACGATGCGCAACTTGGCCAGGGTTTCCGGCGGTAGCTGACCTTGCAGTTGGCGCAGCTGGGCAAGGGTGGCCGGGCAAATGTCCGGGCAGAAGGTGTAGCCGAAAAACAGCAGGCTCCACTGGTCCTTGAGCTGATCGACCGCCACTGTCTGGCCATCCTGATTGGTCAGACTCAACTCCGGCAGGCTGCGACTCTGTGGCAGTAGCACGATGCCGGCATCGAGCAGCACGGTGGGATCACCCTGACCCTTGCTGGTCAGCACCTTGTTGACGGTCAGGCCCAGCACCAGGGCGACGATAGCAACGAGAACAAAAACGGTGATCTGGGTTCGGGTCATGGCACCAACGATTACAGGTTTAACAGCAGATAGTGGTCGACCAGCAGGGCGATAAACAGCGCGAAAAGATACCAGATGCTGTACTTGAAGGTGCTGATCGCCGCATGCGGTTTGCTGTCACGGTACAGCACCACCGCCCAGTACAGAAAGCGCCCGCCCA
>DASRUM010000006.1:0-44015 GCA_035655415.1 Pseudomonas sp. | reverse complement strand
AAGGCTCGTGGCAGGGCAGTGGCTAGTGCGAAGGATACTAATGTTAATGAGAATGCTTGTCAAAACTGTGTGTGGTTGATTGCGAATTGCCTGACGGACGGTTGCGGGGCAGGATCTGGCTGCGGGTGGAGAGTGGCGCAGTCGTGGTCACGTAGCTTCCGTTGGAATTTTCCGCGTGAGCGGCAATCAGGCAAAACCCACTTGCCGCTTGCTTGCCCATAGGCGGAAAGCGCTTGCCGCTTTGCCGCTTCTGTCGATGATTTTGTCGATCAAGGCATTGATAAATAAGTAAAAAAATATATGGCACAAGCATTGCTTATGGTCTTGCACGGAAAGTAGCAAGACCAACCGGCAAAGGTTTCTGACCATGAGCATCAGTTTCGATCGGGCACTCGGCATCCATGAACAAGCACTGGGCTTTCGCGCTCAGCGCGCTGAGGTGTTGGCCAACAACATCGCCAATGCCGACACGCCGAACTACAAAGCGCGTGATCTGCAGTTCGCCACTGTGCTTGCTGAGCAAAGCGCCAAGAGCCAGCGCGGCCAGGTCAGCCTGAATCGTACTGATAGCCAGCATATCCCTGCTGATGGCGTGATTGTCGGAGATGCCAGCCTGGCGTATCGCACCCCATTCCATCCTTCGATTGACCAGAACACCGTCGACCTGCAGATCGAGCAATCCAATTACGCGGAAAACTCGGTGCAGTTCCAGGCCAGCTTTACCCTGCTCAACAGCAAATTCAAAGGGCTGGTCAGCGCCCTACGCGGCGATTAATAGGAGTCTGATGCCATGTCACTAGCCAGTGTTTTCAACATCGCGGGAACGGGTATGAGCGCCCAGAGCACTCGCCTGAATACCATTGCCAGCAACATCGCCAACGCTGAGACGGTCTCCTCAAGCATCGATCAGACCTACCGTGCGCGTCACCCGGTGTTCGCCACCATGTTTCAGTCAGCGCAGAACGGTGATCGCGGTTCGCTGTTTGCCGAGCAGGATGAGGCCGGGGTTGGCGTACAGGTGCTGGGTGTGGTCGAGGATCAGAGCAGCCTAATGCCGCGCTATGAACCGAACCATCCAGCAGCCGATGCCGGCGGCTATGTGTATTACCCCAACGTCAATGTGGTGGAAGAAATGGCCGACATGATTTCTGCCAGTCGGGCCTTTCAGACCAACACTGAAATGATGAACACCGCCAAGCAGATGATGCAGCGCGTATTGACCCTGGGTCAGTAACCCAGCGAGGACGATGACCATGAGTACAGTAAGCGGCACCAGCTCGGTTCTGGATCAGTACCAGATGCAGCAAGGCAGCACGGCGCAGAACAAGGAGTTGGGCAAGAACGAGTTCCTCAACCTGCTGGTCGCGCAACTGAATAATCAGAACCCGCTCGAGCCTCAGGGTAACGGCGAGTTCATCGCCCAGCTGGCTCAGTTCAGCCAAGTTGAAGGCATTGAAAAACTCAACACCAGTATGTCGTCGCTGTTGACCGGCTATCAGTCTTCCCAAGCCCTGCAGGCTTCTTCTTTGGTTGGGCGCAAGGTCATCGTGCCGACCGATAAAGCAGTGGTCGACACCAGTGAGAGTTTCAAGGCGAGCCTGGTTCTTCCGACTAGTAGCAGCAACGTCTACGTCAATGTTTACGACAGCGCTGGGGCAGTGGTTTCGCGGGTCAATCTGGGTGAGCAGAAGGCCGGCAACGTCAGCTTTATCTGGGATGGCAAGGACAGTGGCGGCAACCTGATGCCGCCCGGTACTTATAAGTTCGAGGCGCAGGCGACTTATGACGGTGAGGCCAAAGGGCTTTACACCCTGTTGCCTGCCAACGTTGACAGTGTGGTTCTCGGTGGTAGCGAGTTGATGCTCAACCTGGCTGGGCTCGGCAGTGTGCCGCTGTCTCAAGTGCAGGTCATCGGTCAATAACTTACAGGCTTAGCCGCCGGCGTACCGGCAAAGGAGACATCCATGGCGTTCAATATCGGTCTTAGCGGCCTGCGTGCAGCGACCAATGATCTAAACGTGACAGGTAACAACATCGCCAACGCCGGCACTGCAGGCTTCAAGCAGTCGCGCGCCGAGTTCGCAGACGTGTACGCCTCTTCTGTGCTGGGCACCGGCAGCAACCCCCAGGGTAGCGGTGTGTTGCTGGGCGATGTGTCGCAGCTGTTCAACCAGGGCAACATCAATTACACGCAGAACGCACTGGACCTGGCGATCAATGGTAATGGTTTCTTCCAGGTGAACAACAATGGCGCCCTGAGCTACACCCGCGCCGGCTACTTCGGCACGGACCGCGAGGGCTTTATCGTCGATAACTTCGGCTACAACCTGCAGGGCTACACGACCGATGCCAATGGCGTGTTGCAGCAGGGCGTGGTGGGCAATTTGCAGGTGCAGACTGCCAGTCAGGAACCCCGGGCTACGACCAGCATTTCCCAGGGCTTCAACCTCAATTCGACCCTTGCGAGCCCGACCAATACGCCATTTGATCCGGGCGATCCGACCACTTATAACTCGTCGACTTCGACCAATATTTATGACACTCAAGGCAATGCCCACGTTCTGACGCAGTATTTCGTCAAGGATGATGCGAACCAGTGGCAGATGAATATTTTGATCGACGGGCGCAGCCCGTCTGATCCAGCAGCTGCGGCACCGGTAGGTACTGAGCCAGATCGCTATCAGTTAAATTTTGATGCGTCTGGGCAAATCAGTTCGCTGGCGCAGATCACTGATATCACCACGATCCCGCCAACGCTCGGGGCGGCTATCACGCCGGCCGGGCAGTTCACCATCGGTACCTGGAATCCGGCAGCACCTGATACCAACTCGCCGACGGGGTGGTCGCTCAACGGAGCCGAGAGCAACCCGGGTGGTTTTACCTTCGACATGCGCGGTTCAACCCAATTTTCCAGTGCGTTTGCGGTAAACCGGGTCAGCCAGGATGGCTACACCACGGGTGAGCTGGCCGGATTGGAGATTGATGAGACTGGTGTGATCTTTGCGCGCTATACCAACGGTCAATCCAAGGTGCAAGGGCAGGTGATTCTGTCGAGTTTCGCCAACGTCCAGGGCCTGACACCGGTCGGCAAAACCCAGTGGGTGCAGTCGTTCGAATCGGGTGAGCCGGTGCGCAACCCGCCTGGCAGTGGCACGCTGGGCTCGTTACAAGCTGGCGCGCTGGAAGACTCCAACGTTGAGCTGTCGGATCAGCTGGTCAACCTGATCGTGGCGCAGCGCAACTACCAGGCCAACGCCAAAACCATTGAAACCGAGAGCGCGGTGACCCAGACCATTATCAACCTGCGTTGATAAGTGTTGCCTGCGGCAGGCGCGTGCCTGTCGCAGGCGGCAAAAGTACGCCGCACTGGCATTTAAAAGGCTCCATTTGGAGCCTTTTTTATTTTTTAAATTCATATTTATCAAATGCTTATGTTTGTTTTTCGAGTGCTGGCACAGCCATTGCTTTATAGCTTGTATAGAGCAGCGGGGCGGCAAGCCCACTCGGAGAATAACCATGGACAAGATGCTGTACGTTTCCATGACTGGCGCCCACAACAACACCCTGGCCCAGCGTGCCCATGCCAACAACCTGGCAAACATCACCACCAATGGTTTCCGCCGGGATTTCGAGCAGGCGCGTTCCATGCCGATCTTTGGTGACAGTTATCCGTCGCGGGTCTACGCCATGAGCGAACGCCCGGGGACTGACTTCACTCCGGGTTCTCTGCAGGAAACCGGCCGCGATCTGGATGTGGCAGTGGGCGGTAAGGGCTGGCTGGCCGTGCAGGCCCCCGATGGCAGCGAAGCCTATGTGCGTACCGCCAGCCTGAACGTCGATTCTCTGGGTGTGTTACGTACCGGCAATGGTTTGCCGGTGATGGGCAACGCCGGACCGATTGCGGTACCGCCAGAGCAGAAAATCGAGATCGGCAAGGACGGCACCATCAGCATCCGCGCTCTGGGCGAGGCGCCCAACGTGCTGGCCGAGGTGGACCGCTTGAAGTTGGTCAACCCGGACCTCAAGCAGATGGAGAAGGGCACCGACGGGATGATCCGCTTCAAGGGCCAGGGCCCTGTGCAGGCGGACGCCAATATGGAAATCACCTCGGGCTTTCTCGAATCGAGCAACGTCAACGCCGTGGAAGAGATGACCGCGATTCTCTCGCTGTCCCGCCAATTCGAATTGCAAGTGAAGATGATGCGCACCGCCGAAGACAATTCGTCGGCCATGGCGCGCGTCTTGCAGATGTCCTAATTATCAGCACGCGGCGTCGTTAAAACGGCGCCCGAGGAGAATCGATATGCTTCCGGCACTGTGGGTCAGCAAGACCGGTCTGTCCGCTCAGGACATGAACCTGACCACCATTTCCAACAACCTGGCCAACGTTTCGACCACGGGCTTCAAACGTGATCGCGCCGAGTTTGAGGACCTGCTGTACCAGATCCGTCGTCAGCCGGGTGGTCAGTCCAGCCAGGACAGTCAATTGCCTTCCGGTCTGCAACTGGGTACTGGTGTGCGGGTGGTGGGTACGCAGAAGATTTTCACTGCTGGCAGCCTGCAAACCACCGAGCAACCGCTGGATATGGCGATCAACGGCCGTGGCTTTTTCCAGGTGCTGCTGCCTGACGGCACGGTGTCCTATAGCCGCGACGGTAGCTTTCATCTGAACTCCGATGGTCAGGTGGTGACGTCCAACGGCTATGCCCTAGAGCCCGCCATCGTACTGCCCAATGAAGTGCGCACCTTTACCGTGGGCGAGGACGGTACCGTGTCGGTGACCACCGCCGGTAACCCGCAGCCGCAGATCGTCGGCAACCTGCAGACCGCTGACTTCATCAACCCGGCGGGTCTGGAAGCGATCGGCAACAACCTGTTTCTTGAAACCGCTTCCAGCGGCGCACCGCAGGTCGGCACTCCTGGCCTGAACGGCTTGGGCACCACACTGCAGAACACCCTGGAAAACTCCAACGTCAGCGTGGTCGAGGAACTGGTGAACATGATCACCACTCAGCGCGCCTATGAAATGAACTCCAAGGTGATTTCCACCGCGGACCAGATGCTCGGCTTTATTTCGCAGAATCTTTGATAGGTAGGTGGGTTAGCCGCGCTGCGGCTGGCTTGGCCCTGATAACAGCAAGGAATCGCTTGAACTGGCACTGGTGGCTCACGTTACACGCCACCCCAGGCAACGCATGAGGTAGTAGATATGAACCGGCTGATAATCATAAGTGCACTGCTTGGCCCCCTGGCTTTGAGTGGCTGCATGGCTCCTGCGCCTAAGCCGGATGATCCCTATTACGCTCCGGTGATGCCGCGTACACCGCTGCCAGCGGCACAGAACAATGGTTCGATCTATCAGGCCGGGTTCGAAAATGGCCTGTTCGGCGATCGCAAGGCCTACCGCGTGGGTGACATCATCACCATCACCCTGAATGAGCGCACCCAGGCCAGCAAAAACAGCAATAGCCAGATCAGCAAAGACAGCTCGGCCAACCTGGGTGTGCCTAACCTGTTCGGCATGACCGTAGCCCCGAAAAACCCCCTGGCAGGCCTTAGCGCGCTGGGCATGACCAACGACACCCTGGGCCTGGACGCCAGCTTTGATGCCACCCGTTCAGCAGATGGTTCCGGCGCGGCCGGGCAGAGCAACAGCCTGACCGGCTCGATTACCGTGTCAGTGGCCGAGGTGATGCCCAACGGCGTGCTGCTGGTGCGCGGGGAAAAGTGGATGACCCTCAATACTGGTGATGAGTTGGTGCGCATTGCTGGCCTGGTTCGGGCTGATGACATCGCTACCGACAACACTGTTTCCTCGACCCGGATTGCCGATGCGCGCATCACCTACTCGGGGACTGGCGCCTTTGCCGATGCGTCCCAGCCCGGCTGGATGAGTCGTTTCTTTATTAGCCCAATGTGGCCGTTCTGAGGATGGCCACCATGACCCTTTCCAAGTACCTACTGGCTGCCGCCGCTCTGTTGCTGGCTTCGCTGGCTCAGGCCGAGCGGCTTAAGGATCTGGCCAGCATCCAGGGCGTGCGGACTAACCAGTTGATTGGCTACGGCCTGGTGGTCGGCCTCAACGGCAGTGGCGACCAGACTACCCAAACGCCATTTACCGTGCAGACCTTCAACAACATGATGGCGCAGTTCGGCATCAAGGTGCCGCAGGGCGGCAACGTGCAGCTGAAGAACGTTGCCGCGGTGTCGATCCATGCCGACCTGCCAGCATTCGCCAAGCCTGGGCAGACCATCGACATCACCGTGTCCTCCATCGGTAACGCCAAGAGCCTGCGTGGCGGTAGCTTGCTGATGACGCCGCTCAAGGGGATCGACGGCAACGTCTATGCGATTGCCCAGGGCAATCTGGTGGTCGGTGGTTTTGACGCCGAAGGCGGCGACGGCTCGCGGATTACCGTCAACGTACCGTCGGCCGGACGCATTCCGGGTGGCGCGACGGTCGAGCGGCCAGTGCCCAGTGGCTTTGATCAGGGCAACACCCTGACGCTGAACCTCAATCGTCCGGATTTCACCACCGCGAAGAATATCGTCGACCATATCAACGAACTGCTTGGCCCTGGCGTCGCGCAGGCGGTGGATGGTGGCTCGATTCGTGTCAGTGCCCCGCTGGATCCGGGTCAGCGGGTGGACTACCTGTCGATTCTGGAAAACCTCGAAGTCGAGATCGGCCAGGCTGTGGCCAAGGTCATCATCAACTCGCGCACCGGCACCATCGTGATTGGCCAGAACGTGCGCGTGCAGCCTGCCGCAGTGACCCACGGCAGCCTCACCGTAACCATCACCGAAGATCCGATTGTCAGCCAGCCGGAAGCACTGTCTGGCGGCCAGACTGCCGTGGTGCCGCGCTCGCGGGTGAATGCCGATGAAGAAGCCAAGCCGATGTTCAAGTTCGGTCCCGGGACCACGCTGGATGAAATCGTCCGTGCGGTGAATCAGGTGGGCGCTTCGCCTTCCGACCTTATGGCCATCCTGGAGGCGCTGAAGCAAGCAGGCGCTCTGCAGGCTGATCTGATCGTGATTTAAGGGAGCGCACGCTATGGACTCTCGCCTTTCAGCCGGTTTTCTCGGCGGCACCAGCACCGTCGACAGTGGTGCCTATAACGATCTTAATCGCCTCAACCAGTTCAAGGTTGGTGGCGACAGCGAAAAGAACATCAAAAAGGTGGCTCAGGAATTCGAGTCGCTGTTTCTTAATGAAATGCTCAAGGCCATGCGCTCGGCCAACGAAGCGTTCGGTGAAGGCAACTTCATGAACAGCAACGAGAGCAAAACCTATCAGGACATGCACGACCAGCAGCTGTCGGTGACTCTGTCCAATCATCAGAACGGCATTGGCCTGGCTGACGTGCTGGTGCGGCAAATGTCGAAGATGAAACAGGCGGATAGCCGACCTAATCCGTTTGCTCAGGTCAATGAGCCGGTGCCGAGTGCGCCGAGCAAGCCACTGGCCAAGGTCGACAGTGCGCGTGACGACACTTCATTGATCAACCAGCGGCGCCTGTCTCTACCGGGCAAACTGACGGACCGTCTGCTAGCGGGCATTGTGCCATCGGCCACTGCCGCCGATGGTCAGCCATTGGCACAGAATGACTGGATTCCAGCCAAGTCTTTTGCCGCACCTGCTGATACTGCGCTGGGCTTGAATGGTATGGATGCGATCACCGGGCGGCGTATTGCTCAGCCGCCACTGGCACCGGGCAAATCCGCGTTCGGTTCGAAGGATGAATTTATTGCCGCCATGCTGCCGATGGCCGAGCAGGCTGCCGAGAAGATTGGCGTCGATCCGCGTTACTTGGTGGCCCAGGCTGCGCTGGAAACCGGTTGGGGCAAGTCGATCATTCGCCAGCAGGACGGCACCAGCAGCCACAACCTGTTCGGTATCAAGACTCACAACACCTGGGAAGGCGACTCGGCGCGAGTACTGACCACCGAGTTCAAGGGCGGCAAGGCGGTCAAGGAAGCGGCTTCGTTCCGCGCCTATGACTCCTTCGAGCACAGCTTTAACGATTTTGTGAGCTTCCTGCAGGGCAATGGCCGTTACGAGAAAGCCCTGGCCAGCACCGACAAGCCTGAGCAGTTCGCCCGTGAATTGCAGAAAGCCGGATATGCCACAGACCCGCAATATGCTCGCAAAATTGCCCAGATAGCACGGCAGATGCAGACCTATCAAACAGTCGCGGCCGTCAGTACGCCGTCCACCAACGGATGATGAAAGATGGCTGACTTACTCAATATTGGCCTGTCTGGGCTGTCGGCGAACAAGACCTCGCTGGCGGTCACGGGGCACAACATCACCAACGTCAATACGCCCGGCTATTCACGTCAGGATGCTGTACAGGCCACCCGTGTGCCGCAGTTCAGTGGTGTTGGCTATATCGGCTCGGGCACGACCCTGGTTGATATCCGTCGCACCTACAGCGAGTTTTTGACCGCGCAAGTGCGCAGCAGCACGGCGCTGAGCGCCGATGTGGAGGCTTACAAGGCGCAGATCGAGCAACTCGACTCTTTGTTGGCAGGTACCACCACTGGTATTACACCGTCGCTGCAGTCGTTCTTCTCAGCCTTGCAGACAGCGGCCGAAGACCCGGCGAATATCCCTGCTCGGCAGTTGGTGCTGTCTGAGGCCGAAGGTCTGGCCAAGCGTTTCAATACGGTCTACGACCGCGTCAGCGAGCAGAACGAGTTCATCAATAAGCAGATGTCGGCCGTGACCGAACAGGTCAATCGTCTGGCCACCTCGATAGCCAGTTTAAACGAGGCCATTGCCGTCGCAGCGGCCAATGGCAAGCAACCCAACGACCTGCTCGATGCCCGTGAAGAAGCGGTACGCCAACTGTCTACCTATATCGGTGTCAGTGTGGTGGCGCAGGACGACAGTTCGCTGAACGTGTTTGTCGGCTCCGGCCAGCCACTGGTAGTAGGCAGCACCGCCAGCCGCCTGGAGGCAGTCGCGGGGCGAGATGACCCGACCCGTTTCGAGATCGAGTTCGTCAGTGGTGGCTCGCGTCAGGGGGTCACCTCGCTACTGACTGGCGGCGAGCTGGGTGGGCTGATCCGTTACCGCAGTGAAACCCTCGACCCTACGCTCAATTCCATCGGCCGCCTGGCATTGGCCGTCGCGGACCAGGTGAATAGTCAGCTGGGGCAGGGCTTGGACCTCAAAGGCCAAGTGGGCGCCGCCCTGTTCGGTGATTTCAATGACCCGGCCACGGCCCAGTTGCGAGTGCGTGCTTCTGCCGGCAACACCAGCAACGTGCAGCCCGCTTTGAACATCACCGACAGCAGTGTGCTGACCACGAGTGACTACCGTCTTGAGTTCGATGGCACGCAATACTCGGCCCGGCGCCTGAGCGATGGCGCGACCCTGACCGTCAACCCCAACCCACCGGGCAGCTATCCAGCTGCGCTGAGCTTCACCGATGCCAGCGGTCGCGATCAGGGCTTCGAGATTGCCCTGGATGCTGCCCCGGCGGCCAATGATCGCTACCTGTTGCAACCGACACGCCGCGGTGCGACGGCCATCGAAGCCGTACTCGACCAGCCCGACCAACTGGCTTTCGCTGCGCCCGTGCGGGCCGACGCCACCGTGCAGAACCGCGGTACCGCGACCATCGGCCAGCCGACGTTGCAAAGCACCGGCAGCAATATTGATCCCGCCGCGCTGCAGGCGGCGCTGCTGCCACCCGTTACCCTGACGTACGATGCGGGCACCAGTGATTTTACCGTGCCTGCTGGGGCTACGCTGACGCGCATCAACCCCAATGATGGTACGCCGGCGACACCGGCTACCTTCCAGTCCGGGCAGCAGAACACCTATGAACTGGAGCTGAGTGACGGCAGCCGGATGCGTATGACCCTGAGTGGTCGTCCGGAAAACGGCGACACCTTTAGCCTGTCGTTCAACCAGAATGGTGTTTCGGATAACCGCAATGCTTTGGCCCTGGCAGACTTGCAGAGTAAAGCCACCGTTGGCCTTGATCCGACAATTACCGGTATCAGCACGGGCAGCAGTTTCGTCGACAGCTATGGCGACACGGTCGAGCGTGTCGGCACCTTGACTGCCCAGGCGCGACAGGACAGCCTGGCAACTACCTCGATACTCAAGCAGGCCACCGATAACCGAGATTCATTGTCGGGGGTGAGCCTCGATGAAGAGGCGGCCAACCTGATCAAATTCGAGCAGTACTACAACGCGTCAGCGCAAGTCATTCAAGTTGCGCGCTCGTTGTTCGATACCCTGATTGGTGCCTTCCGGTAACGGTAGTGTGTAAAGACGTCGTTTCACTGGCGGTCAGCTAACTGCGGTGGGTATTGCTCCAGCATCCATGAGGTAAGGTTTCATGCGCATCTCCACGATCCAGGCATTCAACAATGGCGTCACCGGCCTGCAGCGCAACTATGCCGACGTGACGCGTACGCAAGAGCAAATCAGTACCGGCAATCGCATCCTTACACCTGCGGATGATCCGGTTGCCTCCGTGCGTCTGTTGCAACTCGAGCAGCAGCAGAGCGTGCTGGGGCAGTACAACGAGAACCTGGCCGCGGCCAACAGCAGCCTGACGCAGGAGGAAGTCACGCTCAACTCGGTCAACACCGTCCTGCAGCGCGTGCGCGAGCTGACGGTACAGGCGGGCAATGGGGCGCTGAGTAAGGAAGACCGAGAATCCATCGCCGCTGAGCTGGGTGAGCGTGAAGAGGAGCTGTTCTCGCTGGTCAATACGCGCAACGCGCGAGGCGAATATCTATTCTCCGGGTTTCAGGGAAAAACCCAGGCCTTTGTGCGGGATGGAGACGGCTCCTACAGTTACCAGGGCGATGAAGGCCAGCGCAAGCTGCAGATCGCCAGCTCCCTGCAAGTACCGATCAGCGACAGTGGCAAAGCGATTTTTGAAAACATCGTTAATGCCGGGCGTCTAGATGGTGCCCTGGATCTCACTGGAGCGCCTGGCTCCACGCTTCGTGCCTCGGCGCCCTTGGTGCAAGATGAAGTGGCCTTCGGCAGTACGCCGCCTTTCCCTGAGGCAGGGGTGGAGGTCATCTTCGGTAACCCAGATGCCAACAGCTATGAGGTGTTCGAGATCGGTGCCGCAGCCCCGGCACCGGTCCTGGCCAGTGGTACCCTTGACGATGATCCGGATACTCGTGATCAGATGGTTTTTCGAGGGGTTAGTGTTCTGTTTGACGGCACCGCATTGGGTGGAGAAAGCTTGCAGGTCACGGTCGATCCTACGCGTCAGAAGCAAGGCATCCTCGATACCATTGCCACTCTGCGCCGTACCCTGGAAGACCCCGCCAGCACGGATGCGCAGATTCGTGACAGCGTTGCCATAGGCCTCACCAATCTGGACAACGGCATGATCAATGTCGACAGCGTACGCGGCGCTATCGGTGCGCGGCTTAACGTTATCGATACCACGCTCACCGACAATGAGGACGTTGCCCTGGTGAACAAGGGCATCCAGGCCGACCTGCGTGAGTTGGACTATCCTGAAGCCTTGTCGCGACTGTCGTTTCAGACGATCATTCTGGAAGCGTCGCAGCAGAGTTATGTGAAAATTGCCAGTTTGAATTTGTTTAATAAGCTGTGATTGGCTACAGGCTCTATGGCGCTGTGCTCTTTAGTGTTTTGGAGCGGCGTTACTGATGGGTGCCCCTTCTGCCCTCTAAGATCATATCTCAAGCACTGCAAAGTGCTGTCGCCTGGTGTCGCTCGCTGCCCTAGATTCTTCATCTTGTAGGCTGTTACGATCCTATTGCGGTTGGAGCTGCTCCAAGCCGTTGCCAATGTGGTTCAAATTTTCCCCGTCCTCCAAATACGTGCCACTCTCTTAGGGCGGCATGTCTTTTGCTGTTCTGATAATAATGCCAATAAATTGTCGATTTGGTTTGAGGCTTAGGCGCGTCTATGAAAGTAGTCATTCTGGCTGGTGGGTTGGGTACACGTATCAGCGAAGAGTCTCATCTGAAGCCCAAGCCGATGATCGAGATCGGCGGTAAGCCGATCATCTGGCACATCATGAAAATCTATTCTCACTACGGCATTAATGATTTCGTGATTTGTCTGGGCTACAAGGGCTATGTCATCAAGGAATACTTTGCCAACTATTTTTTGCACATGTCGGATGTCACCTTCGATATGGCTGAAAATCGTATGCACATCCACCAGCGTCATGCTGAGCCTTGGCGGGTAACCCTCGTTGATACGGGCGAAGCCACCAGCACTGGCGGGCGTCTCAAGCGCGTACGGGAGTATTTGGGGGATGAGACCTTCTGCTTTACCTATGGTGATGGCGTTTCCAATATCGACATACCAGCGCTCATCGCTTTCCACAAACAGCACGGCAAGCTGGCGACAGTGACAGCTGTGCAACCGCCCGGCCGCTACGGCGCGCTTGATGTTCAGGGGCAAATGGTCAGTGGCTTTCAAGAGAAACCACTGGGCGATGGGGGCTGGATTAATGGCGGTTTTTTTGTTCTGGAACCGGCAGTGATCGACTACATCGATGGGGACGCCACGACCTGGGAGTTCGAGCCCATGCGCACCCTGGCCAGTGAGGGACAATTGATGAGTCATCTGCATCGTGGTTTCTGGCAACCTATGGATACCTTGCGTGACCGGGTACTGCTGGAGGAGCACTGGAGAAGTGGGGAGGCGGAGTGGCAGTTATGGCGCTGAGCCCCGCTTTCTGGAAAGGCCGCAAGGTCCTGCTCACTGGCCATACCGGCTTTAAGGGGGGGTGGTTGGCGATCTGGTTGCGCCAGTTAGGGGTTGACTTGCGTGGGTTCGCTTTGCCGGCTGCGACTACGCCTTCCTTATGGCAGGTGGCGCACCTGGAGTCGCAAGTTGCCGGTGATCTTGCCGATATTCGCGACGCTGACAGGCTGGCGGTAGCCATGCAGGCGTTTCAGCCTGAGTTGGTTCTTCATCTGGCCGCACAGCCATTGGTGCGCGAGTCCTACCGTGCGCCCGCCGAGACCTACGCCACCAATGTCATCGGCACGCTTAATCTTCTCGAAGCCGTCCGCGCTACGGCTTCAGTGCGTGCAGTACTGGTGGTGACCACCGACAAGTGCTACGAGAACCGCGAGTGGTCCTGGCCTTATCGTGAGCAGGACGCCCTTGGCGGTTTTGATCCCTATAGCAGTAGCAAGGCGTGCGTCGAATTGTTATGTGCCAGCTACCGCGACTCGTTTCTCCGTGCCTCCGGTGTTGCGCTGGCGACAGCGCGTGCTGGCAATGTGCTTGGCGGCGGTGATTGGTCGCCGGAACGCCTGCTGCCGGATATCTTCCGCGCTTGGCAGGAGGGGCGAGAAGTTGTTTTGCGCTACCCTCATGCGACTCGTCCTTGGCAGCACGTACTCGATCCTCTGATGGGCTACCTGCAACTGGCGCAGGGGTTGCTGAACGACCCTGAGCATCATGCTGCAGCCTGGAACTTCGGGCCTGACAGCGCGGGTCTGGCGACAGTTGAGGCCGTGGTGGGGCGCCTCGCGGAACATTGGCCGGGTGAGGCGCGCTGGTCGGTATCTGCCGACGCCCAACCGCATGAGGCAGGTTTGCTGGCGCTGGATTCCAGTAGAGCACGGCAGTCTCTGGGCTGGGTGCCGCGATGGTCGCTTGAAGCTACCTTGAAACATACCCTGGACTGGCAGTTGGCCTGGCAGGAAGGACGAGATATGACCGTCGTTACCCGCGAGCAGATCGCGGTTCACCAAGGCGAAATTCAATGAGTGACAGTACTGCGCAGCAGTTGCGCCAACAGATTGCTGAGTTGGTCGGGCGCTACGCCGAGTTGCAGATGGCCCCTAAGCCGTTCGTGGCGGGGCAAAGCCTGGTTCCACCTTCAGGTAAGGTGATCGGGGCGGGCGAGTTGCAGTCAATGACCGAGGCTGTGCTGGATGGCTGGCTGACCACTGGGCGTTTCAACGCGGCGTTTGAGAAACGCCTGGCGAAATACCTGGGGCGCCGTTGTGTGCTTACCACCAACTCAGGCTCATCGGCCAACCTGCTGGCATTCTCCGCGTTGACCTCACCGCGACTCGGTGAGCGGGCGATCAAACCGGGGGACGAGGTGATCGGTGTGGCTGCGGGCTTTCCCACCACCGTCAACCCGATCCTGCAATTCGGCGCTGTGCCGGTTTTTGTGGATGTTGAGTTACCTACGTACAACATCGACCCAGCGAAGATCGAGGCAGCGATCAGCCCTAAAACCAAGGCCATCATGCTGGCCCATACTCTGGGCAACCCTTTCGACCTGAGTGTGGTTCGTGCCTTGTGCGACAAGTACGGGCTGTGGCTGATCGAAGATTGCTGTGATGCCCTGGGCTCGATCTACCAGGGGCGCATGGTTGGTACATTCGGTGATATTGGCACGCTCAGCTTTTACCCGGCTCATCACATCACCATGGGCGAGGGCGGGGCCGTGTTTACCAACAATCCGGCGCTCAAACGCATTATCGAGTCATTCCGTGATTGGGGGCGCGACTGCTATTGCGCGCCCGGCGAGGACAACACCTGTGGCAAACGCTTTTGCTGGCAACTGGGTGACCTCCCGGAAGGCTACGACCACAAGTACACATACTCGCACTTGGGCTACAACCTCAAAATCACTGATATGCAGGCGGCCTGCGCATTGGCGCAGATGGATCGGCTGGACGACTTCATCCTGGCTCGTAAGCGCAATTTTGCCTGGCTGAGTGAACGCTTGGCCGGCTGCCGCGATTTCCTGATCCTGCCGCAGGCGACTCCTGGCAGCGATCCGTCTTGGTTCGGTTATCCAATGACCTTGCGCGATGGTTGCGGCATCCGACGCGTCGAATTGCTGCGCTACCTGGATGCGCAGGGGGTCGGTACTCGTTTGTTGTTTGCCGGCAATCTGGTGCGCCAGCCCTACATGCAGGGGCGCAACTTCAGAGTTTCCGAGCAACTGCCGATAACCGACAAGGTGATGAACGATACATTCTGGATTGGCGTATGGCCCGGTCTTGCAGAGGAGCACCTAGAGCATGCAGCTCGTTGCCTGGAAACCTTTTTCGGTTTGAGGGTGGGTTGATGCACGCCTATATCCTCTGTGGTGGCTTTGGCACCCGCCTGCGCACGGTGATCAAGGATACGCAGAAGGCGGTGGTGGATATTCATGGCCGCCCATTCCTAGCGCTGGTGTTGAGGCAGTTGCGTGAGGCCGGAGTCAGTCGTGGGGTGCTCTGTGCGCATTATCGCGCCGATCAGTTGGCCGCATTGCTGCCCTCGCTAGAGGCTGAGTCCGGCTTGGCGCTGCAGTTGGTGGTCGAGGAAACACCTCTGGGAACCGGTGGTGCCGTGCTGAATGCCTTGCTTCAAGTGCCGCCTGGCGGGCGCTATCTGGTAATTAACGCGGATACCTTCCTCGACTCATCCGCCTATCGCCTAGCCTCGGCAGCCGAGAATGAGGTGCTGGTCGGGGTGCAGGTTGAGGATCGCTCGCGCTATGGAAGCCTGTGTTGCTCTGTGCAGGGCGAAATCCTCGGGTTCGAGGAAAAGGGTCAGGTGGGGAGCGGTTGGGTGAGTGCAGGCGTCTATGGTTTTAGCGCTGATGCTCTGGCGGGTATGCCGATCACTAGCTGTTCTATGGAGCATGATTTGCTGCCGTCGCTTATCCGTCAGCATCGGCTGTATATCTGTGAGTACCGCGGAGCGTTCGTGGATATAGGTACCCCCGACTCCCTGAATGCGTTCAAGTCTGATTTGCTCGGGAGTGCTGTCTGATGAGCTCGCTGGTCAAGGCTCTCACTATCGACATGCAACAGACGATTCTTGATGCCATCAAGTGCATCGAGTCGGGCAACTTGCAGATTGCCTTCGTCGTTGCCGAGGACATGCGCTTGCTTGGGGTCGTGACAAACGGTGATATACGCCGCTATCTGTTGCAGGGTGGTCTGACCGCTCAGCCCGTAACGGCCTGCATGAACCGTGAGTTTCGTAGCGTGTCGATTGCGACCCCGCGGGAAGACCTGCTGAAGGCGTTCGACCTGGGCCATAACGCGCTGCCGGGCCTGGATGCCGAGGGGCGTCTCGTCGAGGTCTACACCCGGCAGATGGCGGCCAGTGCGGAAGTGCCCGTCCTGGCGCGCGCGCGGGCACCGGTGCGGATGAGCTTCTGCGGCGGCGGGGCTGACCTGACTTACTTTTTCATCGACCACCCTGCGGCTGTGCTCAGTTGCACTGTGGGCCTTTACGCCCATGCCACGCTGGTGCCTCGCGACGATAGGCAGATCCATATTTTCTCTGAAGATCTGGACCGTGAAGAACACTTCGATTCGCTGCCGACTCTGCTGGCGGCTGCTGAGAAGAGCTTGTTGGCGACCATCGTGTCGGTGATCAAACCCAAGTATGGCTTCGATCTTTATTTGCGTTCGGACTTTCCGGTGGGGTCTGGGTTGGGTGGGTCCTCGGCGGCCACTATTGCCAGCATCGCGGCATTCAACGAGTTGCGCCAGGACCGTTGGAACACCTATGAGATTGCCGAGCTGGCCTTTCAGGCCGAGCGCCTGTGTTTTGGCATCGCCGGCGGTTGGCAGGACCAGTACGCATCAGCCTTCGGCGGCTTCAACCTGATCGAGTTCGAGAATCAGCGCAACCTGGTGCATCCGATTCGATTGGAAGAGGCGATTCGCAACGAGCTGGAGTCCTGTCTAGTGCTTTGCGATACCGGGATTTCCCATGACTCGGGGCGTTTGCATGAGTTACAACGCGAGGAGATAGCCGCAGAGTCCTCGCAGACCGAACTGCTCAGCGCCAGTGTCGCCTTGTGCCGGCGTATGCACCGTTACCTGATGCGCGGTGAGCTACGCGATTTTGGCCTGTGCCTGGATGAAGCTTGGCAACTGAAGAAGCGTTTCTCCTCGGCGATCAGCCACAGCCGCCTCGACGAAATCTATGAAGCCGCTCTGGCTGCAGGTGCCTTGGGAGGCAAGCTATTGGGTGCTGGTGGCGGTGGTTTCTTTCTCTTCTATGTCCAGCCGCAACATCGGCAGCGCGTGGTGCAGACCGCACGGGCACTGGGCTGCCGTACGCAGAACTTCCGCTTCGAATCCTGCGGCGTAACCTCATGGCGAACGAAAATCCAATGACTTCTATTCTTATTGACGGCGTCCCGCTGGGCGGCGACCGTGTCTTTGTGATTGCCGAAGCAGGCAATAACCACAATGGCTCGCTAGAACTGGCTCGGCAGTTAGTGGACGCAGCGCTCGCGGCTGGTGCCGATTGTGTCAAATTCCAACTGCGCAACCGCGATGCGCTCTATCGTCGCAAGGCAGACGGTTCGCGGGCTGAGGATCTCGGCGTTGAATATATTCAGGATCTCCTGGATAAAGTTGAGCTGAGCCTCGATGCGCATCGCCAGCTACGGGCTTACTGCGCGCAGAAGGGCATCATTTACCTGTGCACGCCTTGGGACGAGCCGAGTGTCGATGCCTTGGCGGATTTCGATGTCGCCGCGCTGAAAATCGCCTCGGCCGACTTGTGCAACCCCTACCTGATTGCCAAAGCGGCGAGCCTGGGCAAACCGCTAATCCTCTCCACTGGTATGTCCTTCGAGCATGAGATTGTGCGTGCCATCGAACAACTGAATACCCTCGGCACCCCCTTCGCCTTGCTGCATTGCAACAGTGCCTACCCGGCTCCTGAAGTCGATATCCAGCTTGGCTATCTGCGGCGCTTGCAGGAGTTGCATGATCTGGTCGGTTACTCGGGTCACGAGCGCGGTATTGCAGTGACCTTGGGCGCTGTCGCGCTGGGTGCGAAACTGGTCGAGCGGCACATCACCCTGGACCGTGACATGGAAGGGCCGGACCACTTGGCTAGCCTGGAGCCGGAAGAGTTCCGCCAACTGGTGGAGGGCATCCGTCAACTGGAGCTGGCCTTGCCGTGGCAAGGTCCGGGCCGGCACGCCAGTCAGGGGGAACTGCTCAATCGCGAGAACCTCGGCAAAAGCGTGATCGCCGCCTGCAACATTGCCCGTGGCACCGTCCTTGACGCGTCCATGTTGCGGGTGGCTAGCCCAGGCCAGGGTTTGCCGCCATATCGATTACCAGAGTTGCTTGGCAAAACGGCTACCCGCGATATTGCCCAGAGTGACTTCCTCTTTGACAGTGACCTCGACGAACAGCAAGCGCAGCAGTCGCTTGCCTTTGCTCTGCCAATTCGCTGGGGCGTGCCGGTGCGCTATCACGATTTCAGCGACTACCGCCGGCGTATCGAGCCTGATCTCTACGAGTTTCACCTGTCCTATCGTGACCTCAGTTTGCAGCCCCAACCCTTCCTCAGCGAAGTGGCCTGTTCGCGCTTGGTGGTACACGCGCCGGAGCTGTTTGAAAACAGTGAGTTGCTCGACCTGGTCGCGGATGATCCAGCTTATCGGCAGCGTTCGATCGACAACCTGCAGCGTGTGGTCGATGCAACCCTGCAGATCGGTGAGTTCTTCCCCAGGGCGGATGCCCGCCTGATTGTGGCCAATATTGGCGGCTTTTCTGCCGACGAGCCGCGGCCACTGGCCATGCGTGCGCAACTGTATGAGCGTTTCCATGACGCCTGCTCACGTATCGACTTCGCCGGTACTGAACTCATCCCGCAGAACATGGCGCCGTTTCCCTGGCATTTTGGCGGCCAGCGCCACCAGAACATTTTCATGATGCCCGACGAGCTTGCCGCACAGGCCCGTGAGCATGGCCTGCGCCTGTGCCTGGATTTGTCCCATCTGCAGATGACCTGCTTTCACTTCAACCTCGATTTCCAGGCTGCGCTGGCGTTGCTCCTGCCGTACTCCGCTCACCTGCACGTCGCGGATGCCAAAGGCAGCAACGGCGAGGGCGTGCTGATGGGCACCGGTGATATCGACTGGCCGGCCACTTGGGCGCAGCTCATCAGGCATCCTGAAGTCAGTTTCATTCCAGAGGTTTGGCAGGGGCACAAGGATCATGGTGCAGGCTTCTGGGCGGCGCTGCGTTTCTTGAGTGAGCTGGAGGCAAGATGAATCTGACCAGTAGAGGCGATGCCGAGTCCCGACTCGAAAGTCTGCTGAGCGAGTCGTTGGCGTCTGTGCGTCAGCGTCAGCGCGAAACGTTGGGGCTGATCATGGGAGGGGAGCAGGCCCCCTTTGTATTGTTCGGCGCCGGTGGCCTGGGGCGTCAGGTGCTACCGGTGCTACGTGCTGCAGGTTTGTGTCCATTAGCCTTCATCGATAACAACCCCGCGCTATGGGGAAGCAACATCGACGGTATTGAGGTGCTCGGGCCTGCACAATTGGCTGAGCGCATGGCCGGTTGTTTGCCCGCGGTAGTTGCCAGCATTGGTGCCGTGCGAGTCGGCACCTCTCACCTGGAGGGGTGGCGAGCACCTCTGCGTTCTCTGGGGTTTCAGCGTATTGCGTTGTTCGGGCATCTGGCGTGGCGGTTTCCTCAGTTGCTGCCCTATCAGTGCCTGGATTTACCCGAGCAGGTGCTTGCAGAAGCTGACCGTGTGCGTGAAGCGTTCCACTTGCTCGCCGATGAGGACTCGCGCAACTTGTATGTTGCGCATGTTGCCTGGCGTCTGACGCTCGACTCGGATTTGTTGCCGGCGGAAAGTGGAGAGGCGATTTACTTCAGTGATCGGTTCAGTGCCAGCGATGACGCTGAAGTGCTGTACGACATAGGTGCCTTCAATGGCGATTCCATCCTCGGCTATTTGGAAAGTGGCCGTCGTTATCGGGAGATTCATTCCTTCGAGCCCTCAGAAGGAAACTTCGATGATTTGCAGAAAACCATCTCCGGGCTTGTTGAGTCTGGGCATCTTGGTGTGCAGGCTCATCTTCTGGCAGTAGGCGATCATGCAGGCTCGATTGCCATTGGCGTGGAAGGGGGGCATACGCTCAAAGTCGGAGAGGGTGATGGGATGGTATCCATGACCACACTCGATCTGCTGGCCGAGCATTTAACACCGCCTAGCTTTATTAAAATGGACATCGAAGGCTTCGAGCCGCAGTGCCTGGCCGGTGCCCGTCGGGTGATCGCCGAGAAGCAGCCAGCACTGGCCGTGTGCGCCTACCATGAGCAGGATCACCTTTGGCGCCTCTTGTTGCAGGTTCACTCGTACCATGCAGGCTACCACTTCATGCTTGGGCAGCATCTTTATGAGAAGGCCTGGGACATCGTGCTGTATGCCATCCCGGAAAGTCGTCTGCCCAAAGGGACCCAATCATGAGCACTGAAACCCTTGAGAGCAGGCTCAAGAGCCTGCTCAATGAACCCCTCACGGTCGTCCGCGAACGCCAATCGGATACCTTGACGCGCTTGATTGGCGGTTTTGAGCGGCCCTTTGCACTGTTTGGCGCCAGTCATCTCGGACGCAAGGTGCAGACCGTACTCAAAGGCATGGGCCTGACACCCTGCGCCTTTATGGACAACAATCCGGCATTGTGGGGGACCCATATCGACTCTGTACCGGTATGCAGCCCTGCGCAGTTGGCTGAACAGTGGCATGGTGACTTACCCGCGGTTATCTGCACGATCTGGAGTGGGCATATCCATGACCGCATGGCCGACCGTCTGCAACCATTACGTGAGCTGGGCTTCGAGCATATCGCCCTATTCGGCCATCTGGCTTGGCGTTACCCCGAGCATTTTCTTCCGCACTACTCGATGGACTTGCCGGAGAAAGTGTTGGGTGAGGTTGATGCTATCCAGTATGCCTTTTCGTTACTTGGCGATGAGGCATCGCGCCGCTTGTTCGTTGATCATGTCGCCTGGCGATTGCATTTGGATCATGACCTGCTGCCCGGTTCTTCCCCGTTACCAATCTACTTCGACCCTCATTTCAGCACCGACTTCAGCGGTGAGGTGGTGTTTGATCTTGGGGCGTTCAATGGCGACACATTAGAGGGATATCTGGCGTCGGGCCGCAGTTTCAGTGCGATCCACTGTTTTGAGCCGGTAGCGAGCAACTTCACGGCGCTGCAGGCACGGCTAGAGCGCCTGGCGCAGCCCGGTGTCTACGCCCATCGTCTGGCGGTGGGTGATAGTCAAGGTGAGGTACTGATCGAGGCAGCCAACGGCCCCTCTTCGCGTGTGGGATTTGGCGACGAGCAGGTAACGATGACTACGCTGGATGATCTCGTTGCGCAGGGCATGTTACCGACGTTCATCAAGATTGATATCGAAGGTTTCGAACCGCAGTGCCTGGCCGGGGGGCGCCGTTTGATCAGTGAGTGTCAACCGGTGATCGCGGTCAGTGTTTACCACGAGCAGAACCACCTGTGGCGCATCCTTCTGCAGTTACACAGCTACCACGATGGCTATCGTTTCAGCCTGTGCCCCCATGTCAGTGATGGCTGGGATTTAGTGCTGTATGCCGTGCCCGCTGGGCGTGTCCCTCTTAATTCCTGTTGTGAGCCGTAACCTCATGCGTGTTGCCGATTACATTTTCGAGTTTATCGCCAACCAGGGCGTTGGCCATGTGTTCTTCCTGCCCGGTGGCGGGGCTATGCACCTAAATAACGCTCTGTTGCGCCAGCCGCGTCTGTCTGCCGTAAGCATGCTGCACGAGCAGGGAGCGGCCATCGCGGCGGAAGGCTATGCGCGTACCTCTGGCAAGTTTGGTGCTTGCCTGGTTACTTCCGGCCCTGGCGCCACCAATGCCATTACCGGGCTGGCAGGCGCTTGGTTCGAGTCCACGCCGGTGATGTTCATCTCCGGCCAGGTCAAGCGTGCCGACCTCAAAGGCAGCAGTGGCTTGCGCCAGTTAGGCACACAGGAGCTGGATATCGTCAGTGTTGTGCAGCCACTAAGTAAATATGCGGTCTGTTTGCTCGACCCATTACGGGTCCGCTATGAGTTGGAAAAGGCCCTTCATCTGATGCTAGGGGGACGCAAAGGCCCCGTTTGGCTCGATGTGCCGCTGGACGTGCAGGCGACAGAGGTCGACCCTGAGCAACTGCAAGGTTACACCCCTGATGTCATGGATCAGCCGCCCGTACTAGACATCCAGGCATTGCAGCATTTAGGGCAGCGCCTGGTGGAGGCCCAGCGCCCGGTACTCCTGGTGGGTAACGGTGTCCATGGTGCGGCGGCTGAAGCGGGCATGCGTAAACTGGTTGAGCAGTTGGGTATCCCGACCCTGACCACTTGGATTGGTGCCGACCTGCTGGAGTACGAGCACCCTCTGTATTTCGGACGCTGCGGTACTGTGGCGCCACGCGGTGCCAACTTCACGGTGCAGAATGCTGATCTGGTGCTGGCCATCGGTTGCCGCATGGACTTTTCCATCACCGGTTTCAATCGCAGCCACTTCGCCCGTCAGGCGGAGGTTATCGTGGTGGATATCGATCCGGCAGAAATCGCCAAGCTGGGCGATATGCCCGACGAGAGCTTTGTTTGCGATGCGGGTGTCTTTATTGATGGTTTGAGCAGTTGCATGCCTACCGAGCGCCTGCAGTTAGATGATTGGCTGGCGCGCTGTACGGAGTGGAAAACGCGCTATCCAGTGGTATTACCTGAATACCGTGAACAGCGCGGGTTCGTGAATACGTATGTGTTCACCGAAACCCTGTGCGACGCACTGGATGAAGGCGAACTGATCATTCCCGGTAGCTCGGGTGCTGCCATAGATACCTTCTGGATTTCGGCCAAACTCAAGCGCGGGCAGCGCACTGTCGCCACGGGTGGGCTCGGCTCCATGGGTTACGGTCTCCCGGCAGCATTGGGGGGCTGTTTGGGGGCTGGCAGCAAACGCACCATCTCAGTTGATGGTGATGGTGGTTTCGTCATGAATATCCAGGAGCTGGAAGTGGTGCGTCGGCTGCAATTGCCGATCAAGTATTTCGTACTGAACAACAATGGTTATGCCTCTATTCGCGCCTCGCAGACGGGTTATTTCAAGGAAACCATCGGTTGTGACCCGGCATCCGGCATGAGTTTGCCGAACATTGTGGCGCTGGCGGGTGCATTTGGTGTTCGCAGCGTGCAGGTGAGTGATCAGGCCGCCTTATCGGCGACGATCCGCGAGGTGTTGGATTACCCAGGGCCGGTTGTATGCGAGGTGCTGGTCGAGCCAGATCAGCCAATTGGCCCACGGGTGACCTCCCGTATCGGTGACAACGGGGTAATGGTGTCCAGCCCGCTGGAGGATTTGTACCCTTTTCTGGATCGTGGGGAGCTGGAAGCCAATATGCTGGTACCGCTGGTTCAGGAGTGAAGATGCCTGCAGATTATCTGGCTACTTATGCTGCTGCGGGGGTTTATACCAAGCAGGGGCGTCTTGGCCCCCAGCTGGATGGGCACTACCAGTCGTTCCCCCGCACTACCTGGGAGGCTGAGCTGCAAACACTCGGCTCTACGCCTTCGATTCGTGGGCTTGAGTGGATATACGACCTGTACGGCGAGGGCGCCAATCCATTGGAAACCGCTGCAGGCCGGCGGCATATGAATGACTGTCTAGTGCGAAGTGGTATAGAGCTTGTGTCAGTGTGCGCTGACTATTTCATGGACTGCCCGCTAGTGCGCTGCTCGGAAGCACAGCGTCTCGAGCGTTGCGAGCGGTTGATTTGGCTGATTGGGATCTGCCCCGAGGTGGGTATTCGGCACATCGTCTTGCCATTGTTGGATACGTCGAGCATCAAGACACCCCAGGAGCGCGAGATCGTCGTCGCTTGCCTGCGCCAGGTGTTACCTCTGGCGCAAGAGAGTGGTGTTCGTCTCAATCTTGAGAGTGACTTGCCGCCCCAGGGTTTTCGTGAGCTGCTCTTGGAGATTGACCATCCCATGGTCGGCGTGAACTACGACACCGGCAATAGCGCAGCAGCCGGTTTTGATCCGCGAGATGAATTCAAAGCCTATGGCTCCTGGATCAACAGCGTGCATGTTAAGGATCGTCGGCGAAACGCCGGCACGGTGCCGTTAGGGGAGGGGGACACGGATTTTCCGTTGCTGCGCGAGTTGCTACGACAGATCGACTATCAGGGTAGTTTCGTCATGGAAGCTGCCAGGGGGGAATCCGGTCAAGAGCCTGCTTGGCAGGCGCGTATGGCGGCGAGAACGGTCAACTGGCTAAGTGGCGGGATGATGACAGATGAGGTGAGGGTGTGAAGGTTCTGTTCTGCGGCCTGGGTAGCATTGGCCAGCGCCATCTGCGCAACCTGCGACAATTGTTGGGTGATGAGTTACAGGTACACGCCTATCGCGTGCGGGGGCAACGTATCAAGCTGAAGGAGGGGGGCGTCGAAGAAGGCGCCGACCTTGAACGTGACTATGGTGTTGTCGTTCACGAGAGTTTGGCGCAGGCCTTAGCGAGTAACCCGGATGCCGCCTTTATCTGCAATCCCAATTCGCTACACATCCCGGTGGCCTTGGCCTGCGCCCATGCAGGCGTGGCTATTTTCATGGAAAAACCGCTGGCCAGTGAGCTGGAAGGTATCGCTGAACTGGATGCCTTGGTGCGTGAAAAGAACCTGTTGTTCCATGTGGGCTACAACTACCGTTTCCACCCCGGCCTGCAACGCATCAAGACACTGGTAGACGAGGGGTTCTTCGGTCGTCTGCTTACCGCTCGCGGTGAGATCGGCGAGCACCTACCTGACTGGCATCGTTATGAGGATTATCGGCAGATGTACGCATCGCGTGCTGTGCAGGGTGGTGGGGTAATCCGTTCGCAGATTCACGAGATGGATCTGATCTGCTGGCTATTTGGCCTACCGCTCAGCATTGTCACCCATGGGGGGCAATTGAGTAGTTTGGAGATCGACGTGGAGGACACCGCGTCTTCACTGATGCGTTGCAGCGGCGAGGCCGGCAGCTTTCCTATTCTGCTTCACCAGGATTTCCTGCAACGTCCAGCAGTCCGTACCTTCAAAGTTGTTGGCGATTGTGGCGTTGCCGAGATCGATTTACTGGCCAATCGTCTGCGGGTTTTCGATGCTCAAGGCGCGCTGTGCGAGCAGGACGATTTCCCTGGTTTCGTACGTAATGACATGTACCTTGCTCAGGCCCGGCATTTCCTTGATTGCTTGGGCAGTGGTGCTGCGCCGCTGGTGAGTCTTCGCGACGGTGTGCAGAGCTTGCGCCTTGCTTTAGCCGCGCTGCGCTCACTCAATGAGGGCAGAGAGGTGGCATTGAATGAGGTGAATATCCATGGCTAGCATGGAAAGCCTGTTCCGCCTGGATGGTCGGGTCGCGGTCGTTACCGGTGGCGCCGGTTTGCTCGGTTACCAGCATGCCGCGACCATTGCCGGTCTCGGTGGCGTGCCGGTACTGCTCGACATCAATACCGCAGGTCTTGCCAGTAATGTGGCTCGGCTGACCGAAGAAAGCGGTTGTGAGGCTCAGGCACTGGTGGCTGATATCACGGATCTGGACGCCGTTCTCAGGGCCTTCGAGCAACTGATGGCGCGCCATGGACGGGTGGATATCCTGATCAACAACGCCGCACGCAATCCCAAGGTGGAGAGCGCCGGCGACAAGGACTTCTCGCGTCTTGAGCATTTTCCGTGGGAACAGTGGCAGCTGGATTTAAATGTCGGGCTTGGCGGTGCATTCAACTGTGCCAAGGTTTTCGGTGCGCAGATGGCCCGGCAAGGCACCGGGGTGATCGTCAATATTGCCTCTGATCTGGGGGTGATCGCACCTGACCAGCGTCTTTACCGAGTCGAGGGGCTCGCGCCCGACCAGCAACCGGTCAAGCCAGTGACCTACTCAGTGGTCAAGCACGGACTGATCGGCCTGACCAAGTACCTGGCCACCTACTGGTGTGAGCAGGGCGTACGCTGTAACGCCCTGTCTCCCGGCGGGGTTTATGCCGGGCAGAATGATGTATTTGTCAGCCAACTGAGCCAACTGATTCCCCTTGGCCGCATGGCCGAGGCCGATGAGTACCGAGGAGCTATCGCCTTTCTCTGTTCGGACGCCTCGTCTTATATGAACGGCGCCAATTTGGTGGTCGATGGAGGCCGTAGCATATGGTGAGTCGCGAACTGATTGCCCGGCACTGCATCTGCTGTGGCAGTACGCAGCTGAACCGCTCTCCTGCAGTGCTGATGCCCTTCGTCGCCCAGCGAGTGTTCGGCCATGAGCCCGTGGAGATTACCGCCGAATGGGGTCTGCGCGACTTGCGCCAGGGCATGGCGTACACCCTGTGCAACTCATTGCAATGTCAAGAGTGTGGTGCGCTGTTCCTCGATTTTCGCTTTACCGACGAGCAGATGGCAGCGCTTTACCACAACTACCGCGATGAGCATTACAACGCCCAGCGCATTCGTTACGAGCCGGGCTATGTCAACGTGGTGCCGCACTACCATCAGCGTGCCGCCTATCTGAGTGAGGTGGAGGCCTGGTTGGCACCCCATCTTCCAGATACACCGGCAGTGCTGGACTGGGGGGGCGATACTGGTATTAACAGCCTGTTCCGTGAGTGTAATCGCCTGTTGCACATTCATGATATTTCTGGCGTTGAGCTGGTGCCTGGCGCCGAGCGTGTCGACCTCGGGCTGATCGGCCAGAGCCAATACGATCTGGTGACCTGTAGCCAAGTGTTGGAGCACGTTCCATTCCCTCTGGAGTTGGTGCAGCGAATGCTGCCAGCTTTGAAATCGGGCACGCTGCTGTACCTTGAGGTGCCCCATGAGGCTCTGGTACGTGAGCATCCAGATAGCTTGGAACTGGCAGCGCTCAAGCGGCACTGGCACGAACACATCAATTTTTACACCGAAACCGCGGTGCGTCGCCTGCTAGGTAGCCTAAGCCTGACGGTGGTTGATGTCCTGCGCCTACCTGTGGATGTGGGCTGGTCGCGTGGTGAAGTGATGGGTGTACTGGCGAGGCTGGACTGAGATGAATCCACCGATGGGTGTTCCGTGCCGCCACCCGGTGATCGCTGAGGACTTGCAGCTCATCTTTTCTCGACCTGAGGACTGGCAGCGCTTTGCCGGCAGTCATGTACTCATCGCTGGCGCCACAAGCTTCCTTGCGGCTTATCTGGTGGAGTTCTTCGCCTCACTGAGCGAGCGCTGGCCGGAGCGACCTGTGATCATCCATGCTTTGGCGCGAGACCCGGAAAAACTGCGGCGGCGCTTCCCTCACCTGGTCGGGCAGAGCTGGTTCCGACCCATCATCCAGAATGTCTGCGACCCTGTTCCCACTCTGGAACGGGTGGATTTCATCGTGCATGCGGCCGGCGCAGGCAGCCCCAAGCAATACCTGAGTGATCCCGTCGGCACCACACGCGCTAATGTAGTAGGCATGCTCAATTTGCTGGAACTAGCCAAGTTGCATGGAGCACGACTGCTTTTTATGAGCAGTGGCGCGGTTTACGGCCATGGTGAGAGTGACAGCCCCATCGGTGAGTATGACTTTGGCGTGCTTGACCCGCTGGATGTGTCCGCTTGTTATGGTGAAAGCAAACGAATGGCCGAGACCTTGTGTGCCGATTACCACCGTCAGTACGGCGTGGCTACTGTAATGGCGCGTATTTCCCATACCTATGGTCCGGGTATTGCGCTGGATGACGGACGTTCCTTTGCTGACTTTATTGCGGATGCGCTGGCTGGGCGCGACATCGTGCTCAACAGCGATGGCTCTGGTAGCCGGCCCTTCTGCTACGTATCTGATACCACCGCCGCCTTTCTGATCCTTTTGCTACGGGGAGAGGGTGGTAATGCTTACAACGTTGGCCTGGATCAGGAAACTACTATCCTCGAATTGGCGAAGTTGATCGTACGGCTTTCTCCCACGCCTAACTTGCAGGTAAAACATCCGCCGCCGAACCCCGAACGGCAAGCGCTTTTCCGTTCCAGTGGCCATTTCAATCTCTCCAAAATGGAGGGGCTGGGCTGGCGGCCAAGCATCCTACCCGAAGCAGGGTTCGCAAGAACCCTGCGTTACTTTATCCAGTCTTGATCGGAAAACCCTACATGGAAAATACCGCAATGAATCGCCTTGTCTTGGCCAGGAAAAGGTTCATGACTGGCGAAATCGACAAATTCCAGTACGGCGAATACATCAACGACCAGCACGCTGGGCTTTTCGACTATCCCGAATTTCTTGCCGGCACCGATGTGGCAGAAATACGTATCACCGCCGAGGGCGTTTCGGTCAGCTCCGCAGCTCATGACATCTCGATGCTGGTCGATTCCGTGGATCTGCACGCCACGCCTTACACCCTGTTGGATTTTGGCAGTTACGAGACTGACGAGACTGCTTTCCTCAAGTCGGTGTTCCGCGATGGCGAGGTGTTTCTCGATATCGGTGCCAACCTCGGTTGGTATTCCCTGGTGCTCGGTCGCAAATGCCCCACTTCGCAGATTTACGCTTTCGAGCCCATTCCAACCACCGTCACGGTGCTGGAGAAAAATATTCGCCTCAACCGTCTGGATAACATCGAGACCATTTGTATGGGCATGTTTGATAAGGAGGACGAACTGAACTTCCTTTATGCCCCTGATGTTTCCGGTGCCACTTCGCTGAAGCTGACTGGGCAGTCTCGGGGCCGCACTTCGATCCAGAACGTAGTGTGCCGGACCACCACCCTCGATAGTTTCTGCACTACCCGCAACATCGTCCCTTCGCTATTGAAAATTGATGTCGAGGGCGCGGAGTTGATGGTGGTGCAGGGCGGAACGAAGACCTTGGAGAGCACGCCGATCATCCTGATGGAGCTACTGCGCAAGTGGTCGCGGGCGTTTGGTTACCACCCCAACGACGTGTTTGCTCTGCTAGAGGAGTACGGCTACCGGGCCTGGGTCTTTGTCGATGGCGGCAGACTTCAGCCCTGCCCTCAGGTTACCGAAGAAACCGTCCAGACCAACTACATCTTCATGCATCCGCAGAAGCACGCTGAGGTGATTTCCCAATGGGAACTCCCAGCCCGATAGAGGTTCGATCCATGCTGGCGCCAACGGCCATGAAATACGGCCTGATTACCAATGTTATGACCTTCGGCCACCTGACGGCCGGAAGCCGGAGCAATCTCGGCGACGATATTCAGACCCATGCGGTCGAACACCTGTATGCCTGCATGGGGATTGCACCCGAGCAAATCGTGCGGCTGAACCGTTACGAGTTCCGTAACTACGATGGGCGCTACGGCTACATCCTGATGCCGATGTGCGGTTATTTCACCTTGGGTAATGCACAAAGCCCGCTGCCCATGTCCCCCTACATCATCCCCGTGTACTTCAGTTTCGGTCTTTCCAGCGACGTAGATGATCCCGCGGACCTGGAGCATTTCCGTCGCCATGAGCCTATTGGGACCCGCGACGAGCGCGTCATGCACATGTTCCGGGAACGTGGCATATCAGCCTTTGTTTCGGGCTGCCTGACCATCACTTTCCCTCGCCGCGAGTACGCGCCGGTGGATGGCAAGGTGTTTCTGGTAGACGTGCCCGATGAACTGCTTGAGTTCGTGCCCGCGGAGTTGGCAGACAGGGTGGAGCGGCTTACTCATATTTATCCCTACGAGCGGATTCCCTCTGATCAGGATGAGGCCGACCGCCTTGACGCCCTGGCCCGAGAGCTTTGCCGGCGCTATGCCGATGAAGGCCAGTTGGTGGTGACCAGCCGCTTACACTGCGCCGCACCCTGTATAGCCATGGGTATCCCTACCATCGTGGTGGCGCACAACATCAGTGATCGCTTCGCCTGGCTGGATCGTTACGTGAAGATCCACACCCGAGAAACCTTCGGCGAGATTGACTGGCAGGTGGGGGTGCCGGATATCGAAGATAGCAAGCAGATGATCCGTAGTGCGGCCGCCAAACAGATCGAGGCCGCACGGGCACGCTGGGCGCCACTGGCTGAAATCAGCGGTTTTTACGAGTCCCGTGAGCGAAGTGTCTACAACAATCTAATGGTGCAAACTCTACAACGTCTGTTGCTAGATAAAGAGAAGCCTCTGCGTTTTGCATTCTGGGGGGCGAATACCCATGGTGTCCGCCTGACCCGTGCGCTACGGGAACTGTGGCCAGGAAGTGAGCTGGTCACTGTGGTCGATGAGTATTTGCAGTCGGATAGTTTTTGCGGCGTTCCCGTAGTCCGCTCAGGCGTGCTTGATGAGTTGCGACGCGAGGGCATATACGTATTCATTTGCACCTTCGCTGGACGTGATTATGCGGAGAGGCATTTGCTGGAGAAGGGCGTAGAACATGGTTGCTTGTTCGATGATCTTCTTACCTTTCATGCGCTTTCTTAATTCGGGTCCGGCTAACGGATACAAGGGAAAATAGGCAGTCAGGCACTCTCTGCCTAGTGCCTAAATGCATCTTGTATTTGACCATCCCGAGCAGGTTTTCGAATTTACTAGGCTTGCCACGGGGCGAAGTAATAATAGGGGTACGTAATGGAGTGGGATGTGATGACCGGTGGACGTTGTCTCGGCGAGCCTTGGCGTGTGGGGATTGCTGGCTTGGCTTGCGGTGATCCTGAACAGGTATTCGTACTCAGTGAAGCAGATTGGCAAAACCTTGTTCTGCAGCTGCCTTGGGAGCAATTGAAGGCTTATGGCGACTCCAATGGACTGATTTTTGAGCCTGTCAGCCGGACTGATAGCGATTGCTATGACGGCCTTCTGCTCGTTGCTTGCCCCCATGAGGCTCAGCCCCTCCTGGCGATGAATCCACAGGTTCGTCGATACCTCTTACTACGAGGGGAACAAGCGCGTTTTTCAGCAGAGATCGAAGAAACATTTGCACGGATCTTTGCGCCTGCGGGTGAGCCTTTCACTAATGGTCATTTAGTCTGCTTGAATCAGCCCTTGCTCGTCTCGGGGGTGTATCCGGAAGATCAGCCGCTTAATGAACCTCGCCTTCTAGTATGTGATGACCAGCCCGACTTTCCAGGGTGGTTGTCAACGAAATGGCGTGAGTGCCTAGAAGCAGGCCATATACCTCTCCATATGGGGAGTTGGCAGGTGCCTGACTGGGTGCCGGCCGATATCTATGTGGATGGTCACAATTTTGCTGACCAAGAAAAGTTGGATCGTCATTGGAAAGAAAACGGTAGAAAAATCGCTGGTGCTCTTAATGATTTTCTTGTTGGTAAGAGTAGTTATCCGTATTCAAGTGACTGTTGGGTTACTGCACTGACGGCAGCTATTGCAGGCGATGCCACAGCGGTTAGAGAAGCTGCCCCACTTCTTAGTATCATCATTCCGACCTATAACCACGGTCGTTTTCTTGGGCAAGCGCTACGCTCTGTGCTGGAGCAAGGCTATGAAGATATTGAGGTTCTAGTCCTCGATAATGCCTCCACGGATGGCACTGAAGAGGTCATGCGTGCTTTTGCTGCGGAGCCGCGCGTTCGCTACTTACGCAATCAGAGGAACCTGGGGCCGAGTTACAACGTCCTGAACGGTATACAGATTGCCACTGGTCGCTATCTGTCAATGTTGATGGCTGATGACTTTTACAACGAAGGATATCTGTCTCGCCTGCTACCGCTTTTGTTGGAAAACCCTAAAGTTGTTGTCGGCTATACATCGATCAGGTGGGTTAATGAGCAAGGACAGGCACTCGCAATGCCACGGCATCCGGGGTATCGGGAGGAGGACTATATTGGAGGCCGTAACGAAGTAGCCGAGCTGTTGACGTATGACAACTACATCCCTCCTTCTGCAGCGCTGATACGACGTGAGCCACTACTGAAGGTCTGGAAGCGGGATCCTCAGCTCAATGGTGCAGGCGACTGGCTTTCCATGGTTCAGGTCGCAGAGCAGTACGCTGATTTTGTGTTCCTATCCGATCCGGGCGTTACCTACCGAAGGCATGCTGCTCAGCTTTCCACTGCGTTTTATGCTTCTGCGGCTCCCCTTGCTGATCATATCCGTATTGTTGAGGGCGTTTTTGAGCGAGGTGCCGAAGGCAAGCTTCGCGGCAGCGAGCGTGATGTTGCCGCTCATCTTCGCCGGCGTCTGGCTCTTTATCCGTCGGAGCAAGCGTCGGAGCTGGGGGAGCGGGTCCGGCATTTGTGTGAACGCCTCGAGGCTCTCGCCCGGAAGGATGAAGAGATTCTGTTCTCCATCATCCTGACCACTTACAACCGTCCCGATCTTCTCAAGGACGCTCTGGCCAGCGTCGGTAGTCAGACCTTGCGCGATTTTGAGGTCGTCCTGGTCAATGACAACGGCGAGCCAGTGGAGTCTTTGTTGGCCGCGTGTGATTTTCCTGTCACCTACGTGCGGCAGGGGTGCAACCGGGGGTTGTCGGCGGCCCGTAACGCCGGCTTGAAGCTCGCGCGGGGCACCTATGTTTGCTACCTCGATGACGATGACTTCTATTGGCCAGAACACCTGGCCACACTGGCACGTACCTTTGCCAGTCACCCCAATACTGTGGTGTATACCGGCGTTGAGTATGTTGACGAGCGTTTGGAGGTGGGGCGTCGCATTGAACTTGGACGCAGCCGACCGTTTCTCCATCAGCAGTATGATCGCGAGCGGCTGTTCATCCAAAACTACATTCCGGTCAATACCTGGGCTCACCCGCGCAGCATGCTGGCGACTGTGGGGGAGTTCGATACGGGGCTAACGGCGTTCGAGGATTGGGACATGCTCCTGCGTCTGGGCGCACGTTATACCTTTGTGCATGCGCCTGAGGTAACGACCGAAGTGCGCGTAAGGCAGGGCAGTACAGCCGGCAGTGACCACATGCTGGGGCGTGAGCGTAAGAATTTCGGTGCGCTCTATGAGGAAATGTACCGCCGCCATGCAGACCTCGGCAGTGAGCGTGTCCGTGCGGGGCGGCGCAAGCTGTTGCAGCAATTTGGCGTTAAAAGCGGCCAGCCTCGGCAGACCTTGAGTCTGGATGCTTGGCTGGCTCAGCGGACGCTTACACCGCTGCAGCAGCGGTTGATTGATGAGCACCTAAGTGGCCAGGTACCGCGTATCGGGGTGGCCATTCTCGATCTTGACGGTGCGGCGGAGCAGGTTGTGGCCACCTACGAGTCGCTGCAAGGGGTGCTTTATCCGCATGTCCGTCCCTGGTTGCTCGCACCTGTAGACTATCGCGACTTGCCTGCTGACTTACCTATTCACCTAGCGACCAAACAAGATTGGCCGTTGGTACTCAACCAATTGTTGCAAACCAACGAATTCGACTGGCTGTGCATCGTCCAGGCTGGGGAGCGCTTTACACCCGGCGGCTTGTTGATGGCGGCGTTGGAGCTATTGGGGGCGCCAGAATGCCGTGCGGTTTATTGCGATGAACTGTATCAGCCGGCTACGGGCGGCCTGGGAAGTCTGTTCCGCCCAGCACTGAACCTTGACTACCTGCTCAGCTTCCCGGCTGGAATGGCGCGTCATTGGTTGTTCCGCCGCGATGTGGCGGTACAGGCTGGGGGCTTCGATCTGCAATTTATCGATGCTCCGGAGTTCGAGCTGATCCTTCGCTTGATCAATCAGGATGGTTTGGCGGGGTTAGGGCATGTGGCCGAGCCGCTGTTGATCGGGCGAGCCCCACAGCTTGTCGATCATGAGCATGAGCAGCGTGCAATTAGCCAGCACTTGGCCTTACGCGGCTATGAGCAAGCGCAAGTTTTGTCATCACAACCTGGCCGATATCGAATTCGTTACGGTCATGCCGAAACCCCCTTGGTCTCGATTCTGATAGAGGCCGGCGGCCGCTTGGCGCCGCTGCAGCGGTGCGTGGAAAGCCTGCTGGAAAGTACGGACTATGCACAGTACGAAGTTCTCTTGATTGAGGACCGTACTGATGCAGCCGATGTCTCCACCTGGCTTGAAGCGCTTGAGACGCTAGGAGAGGCGCGTGTTCGGGTCCTGCGTGGGTACGCGGGTGTCTGCGTGGCTGAACGCCTGAATACGGCTGCTCGCTTGGTCTCGGGTAGCCTGTTGCTGATGCTTCATCCGGAAACGGCCGCCTTCGAGCCCGAGTGGTTGGGCGAGATGGTCAATCATGCACTGCGCCCGGAAGTGGGAGTTGTGGGAGGGCTGCTGCTATCGGCGGCGGGTAAGGTCACTCAGGCTGCTCTGGTGTTGGGGCTGGAAGGGCCGGTGGGAGAGCCTTTTATCGGTCAGCCTGCTTCAGCTCCGGGTTATATGCATCGGCTGGAAGTTACACAAAATTGTAGTGCGGTCAGCCGTCGTCTTTTGATGATCAAGGCACCGTTGTTCGATGAGCTGAATGGTGTGTCGGAGGCGGGGGTAGCGGCCGGTTACTTGGACGTTGACCTCTGTCTGCGTGCTCGTCAGGCAGGCTATCTGATTGTGTGGACGCCTTATGCACGGTTGTTATCTGAACGTGTAGATGTACCTCGTCCAAGTGTCGATGAGCAGGATGGGTTTTATGCTCGTTGGTTACCACTGCTGGCGCGTGACCCTGCCTACAACCCGAACCTTTCACTGGCACAGCCTGGAGGCTTCAAGCTTGCCGATACGGCAATGTCCTGGCGCCCTTTGGCCTCGTTTAAACCATTACCGGTAGTGTTGGCTCACCCTGCGGACCAGTTTGGCTGCGGGAATTATCGTGTCATGCAGCCATTCCATGCGCAGCAGCAGGCGGGCTTGATTGATGGCGTGCTGTCGGTGGGGCTCATGCACGTTGCTGATCTGGAACGCTATGCCCCCGATGTCGTGCTGCTGCAGCGGCAGATCGGTGACGAGCGCATCGATGCAATGCGGCGGATGAAGGCTTTTTCCCCCGCATTCAAGGTCTATGAGCTAGACGATTACCTGCCGAATCTGCCGCTAAAAAATGTCCACCGGCAGCATATGCCTAAAGATATTTTGCGCTCGTTGCGTCGTGGTCTGGCCCATGCCGACCGTTTTGTGGTTTCCACAGAGCCGCTGGCCGAGGCTTTTGCAGGCCTGCACCCGGATATCCGGGTTATGCAGAACCGCTTACCCGTGCCCTGGTGGCAGGGGCTGCAGAGTCAGCGGAGGATGGGCACGCGACCACGCGTTGGATGGGCCGGCGGCTCCAGTCATACCGGCGATCTGGAACTGATAGCTGATGTGGTGCGCGAGTTGGCCAATGAAGTGGACTGGGTGTTTTTCGGTATGTGTCCCGAGAGCATGCGTCCCTATATCAAGGAAATGCATGCTGGTGTCGAGATTGGACGCTACCCGGCCATGCTGGCATCGCTCAACCTGGACCTCGCTCTGGCACCGGTTGAAGATAATCTGTTCAACGCCTGCAAAAGCAACCTGCGCTTGCTCGAGTATGGTGCCTGCGGTTTTCCTGTCATCTGCAGTGATGTGCGTTGTTATCAGGATGGGTTGCCCGTTACGCGGGTGAAGAACCGTTTCCGCGATTGGGTTGACGCCATCCGCATGCACCTTGCCGACCTCGACGCCTGCGCCCAGGCGGGTGATGAGTTGCGCAGGACAGTACAGCGCGACTGGATGCTTGAAGGGGCGAACCTACATGCCTGGCGAGCGGCATGGCTTCCTGATTGACCTCCCATCAGGCCGCTTTCGAGCGGCCTGATGCATTTACAGGAATGGCTAAAGCTGAGGCCGAACGTGCCGATAGAACTGATGCGAGTTAGGTGGGCGGTAGCGCTGTCAATGCGGAAAGAAAAAAATTTTCACTCCACCCTAAAGCTCCTGCCACACAAGCCGATAAGTAATACGAACGCGAACTCAATGGCTGCCTGAGAATTGCAGGACCGGGTTTCGCAGCCTCAGGCAACTAAGCTAGGTCCGATGGAGGACATACATCATGGCTCTTACAGTCAACACGAACATTGCGTCCCTCAACACTCAGCGCAACCTGAATACCTCTGGCAAGGCCCTGGACACCTCCCTGCAGCGTCTGTCCACCGGTTCGCGTATCAACAGCGCCAAGGACGATGCAGCCGGCCTGCAGATCTCCAACCGTCTGAGTAGCCAGATCAATGGCCTTAACGTTGCGGTGAAGAACTCCAACGACGGCATCTCGATGGCGCAGACCGCTGAAGGCGCACTTCAGCAGTCCACCAGCATTCTGCAGCGTATGCGTGATCTGTCCCTGCAGTCGGCCAACGGTTCGAACAGCGATGAAGAACGTAAAGCCCTGAACTCGGAAGTGACCGAGCTGAAGAAAGAGCTGAACCGTATTTCCAACACCACCACCTTCGGTGGCAAGAAACTGCTCGACGGCTCCTTCGAGACCACCACCTTCCAGGTTGGTAGTGCTGCGAACGAAACCATCAGCGTCAAAATCGACGAAATGAGCACCGAGTCGCTGGAGGGTACTTTCAGCTCGGGTGCCATTGATGCTGGTGATGTTGCTACTGCTGATGCGGCAGCCTCCGGCGCCATCGCTGTATCGGTCACCATGGTCGGTGGTGAAGCGCGTACCTTTACCGCGACCTTCGCCAGCGGTGCGACTGCGGCTGAGCAGGTGCAGGCTCTGGCGACCGTGATCAACGATGCCAACATTGGTGTCGGTGCGTTCGTCAATGACGATGGCGATATTGACCTGGTAACGGCGTTGGGTTCCGGCGCAGAGACTGGCCAAATTGAATCGCTGAGCTTCGGCTCGGGGGCTTCGGTAGATGCTGCTAAAACAGATGCTACTACTAACGCCATCACCGTGGATGAAGTAGATGACGGCAATCTGGTCGACGACATCGATATCACCGACGTGATTGGTTCGCAGAAGGCGGTAATCGTAATCGACGCTGCCATCCAGGCGATCGATGCTCAGCGAGCTGATCTTGGTGCGGTACAGAACCGCTTCGAGAACACCATCGGTAACCTGCAGAACATCTCGGAAAACGTATCGGCAGCCCGCGGTCGAATTCAGGATACTGACTTCGCAGCGGAAACGGCTAACCTGACCAAGAACCAGATCCTGCAGCAGGCAGGTACGGCGATCCTGGCCCAGGCCAACCAGTTGCCGCAGGCAGTGCTCAGCCTGCTGGGCTAAGCTCCGGGGTAGCATCGATGGGGAGCCAGGGTAACCTGCCTCCCCATTCCCTCTTTTTGAGGAAAAGACTATGGACATTGGTTCGATACGTGATTCGATGAAGCAAGGCGGTTTGGTGGCAGAGCCCAGCAAGCCCCGCGCAACGGATGTGGCTGATAAAGGTGGGGCGCTATCGGCGATTGCCGATACGGCGCAGACCAAGGCGGCAGCCGATAAGCAGCAGGCTGAAAAGCCGGCTACCCGGGCTGAGCTGGAAACGGCCATGAGCAATATTCAGGAATTCGTGCAGTCCGTGCGGCGCGATCTCAATTTTTCCCTCGACGATGGCAATGGCCGCGTCGTGGTGAAAGTGACTGATGCCACCTCGGGGGATGTGATCCGTCAGATTCCCTCGGAAGAAGCGCTGAAACTGGCCGAAAACCTCACGGAGGTTCGCAGCTTGCTGTTCAAGGCTGAGGCATGAGCGCGGTGGCATGAAACTTGTTTACCGCTTAGGTAACAGGAATAGGGTGTCAACCCTTTGGCGAGGTAGCTAACATGGCTGGTATCACGGGTATAGGATCGGGGATCGACATCGACGCGATCGTCAAGGCATCAGTGGCGGCAGAACGTGCGCCTAAAGACGCACAGCTGGCGCGGTTGACAACCAAGACAACCACGCAGATTACCTCATTGGGCTCTTTCAAAAGTGCCCTGAGTGAATTTCAGACAGCGGCCAAGGGCCTGAATGATGCCAGCCTGTTCGGTACCAGAAAGGCCTCGTCCTCTGACGCGACCCGTCTTACTGCCAGTGCCGAAAAAACTGCACTTACCGGGACTTATCGAGTCGAGGTCGAGCAGCTTGCCAGTGCGTCCAAGATTGCTTCTGGCAGTCTCACTGGGGATTCGAGCCTTGCCTTTGCCTCTGGCGGTAAGCTGACTATCGGCCTGGGTGCCGACAGTTTTGATGTCGACGTCGCTGCGGGCGCAACGCTCAAGGAAGTCCGCGACGCTATCAACACCCAGCTCAATGAAAAGGGCATCAGTGCCAACATCATCAGCGACCCGGCTAATGGCACCTCACAGTTGGTGCTCTCGTCCAACAAGACCGGCGCTGGTAATGATCTGACCCTGGCGGCGTCGGGTGCCGACCTGCAAGGGCTGGTGACCAATATGCCGGCTGCACTTAGCGAGGCGCAGAACGCCAAGTTCAAGATCGATGGTCTGTCCCTGGAGAGCGCCACCAATGCGGTCAGTGGAGCGATCGAGGGTGTGACCTTCACATTGGTCAAAGCTGAGGAAGGGGTGAGTACGACCCTGACCGTGGGCGAGAACACGACGGCGGTCAAGGACAGCCTGAAGAAGTTTGTTGACGCCTACAACAAGCTCATCACAACGACCAATAGCCTGACCAGCTTTACTAAGGTTGGTGAGAGTGGCGAACCGTTGACAGGTGCCCTGCTTGGCGACTCGTCGGTGCGTAATGTGCTTAACGGTTTGCGTTCTGAGCTGAGCAATACGGCGGCAGGGCAAAGCGGCGATCCGTTCCGTGCGCTGGCCGATCTGGGCATTACCACACAAAAAGACGGCAAGTTGGCCATCGACGATACCAAGCTCACCGCGGCTCTTGAGGATAACTTCGATGCGGTTGGGTCATTTATCACTGGTGATAAGGGCCTGATGAATCGCCTCAGTGATCGTGTTGATGGTTATGTTAAGAGTGGTGGTGTTTTAGAGCAGCGCATCAGCGGCCTACAAAAAACTGATGCTGACATCAAAGAACAGAAAGCCGATCTGGAAATTCGTGTGGCCGCGATTCAGGCGCGCCTCTATTCGCAATATAACGCCATGGATAGCTTGATCGGGCAATTGTCCCGAACCAGTGATTCATTGGGCAGCGCATTGTCCAGCCTGCCGGGCGTGGTGAGAAAGGATAGTTGATCCATGAATAAGCCAATTGATACCTACAAGAAAGTCAAAACCAGCCAGGATGTCTCGCAGTACCGTGCCGTTGCACTGTTGCTCGACGGTGCTATCGAGCGGGTCAAACTGGCACGTCAGGCACAAATCGAGGGTAACAGTGAGGTGCGTGGGCTTGCAGTGGGCACCACCATCACTATTCTGGGTGTATTGCAGGCCAGCCTGGACAAGCAGCTCGGTGGAGAAATTGCTGAAAATCTTGACGTACTCTATGCCTACATGACTCGTCGCTTGGCTGGCGCGGCTATTGAGCGCGAAGCGGGCAGTCTCGAAGAGGTTGAAGCTTTGCTGGCTCAACTCCAGGAAGCTTGGGCTGGGATAGAGGCCGAAGTAGAGCCATCTGCCAGCTGAATACGTTAAAGTTTTCTGGCTGGGCGTCGATATAGAAGTATCTGCAGCCCAACAGCGAGACATGACGATGAACGCAATGGCAGCCCTGCGCCAATACCAGCATGTGAATACTCACGTACAGGCCGTTGAGGCGACTCCGCACCGTCTGATTCAAATGCTTATGGAGGGCGGTCTGACACGGTTGGCCCAGGCCCGAGGCGCCATGGAGCGCGGTCAAATTGCCCTTAAGGGTGAGCTGATTGGCAAAGCTGTCGGCATTATCGGTGGCTTGCGCGAAGGTCTGAATCTGGAGTTGGGAGGCGAAGTGGCCGCCAATTTGGATAGCTTGTACGAGTACATGATCTCGCGTTTGGTTGATGCCAACGTGCAGAATGAAATAGCGCCGCTGGATGAAGTTGCAGGCCTGCTCCGCAATGTAAAAGCTGGCTGGGATGCCATCGCCGAGTGATGCCGTTTCCCGCCTGAGGAATTGTTTATGAGTTCATCCGTGCAGCGTCTAGAAGAAACCGGCAGCGCTTTGCGTACTGCTTTGGCTATCCAGGATTGGGCAGCCATTGGCGAGTTGGATTTGCAATGCCGTCAGGCCGTGGACGAAGCCATGGTCGAGTCTGTCAGCGATGAAGACACCCTGCGCGCACGTATGCAGGAGTTGCTGGATCTTTATCGTGAGCTGGTTAATGTTTGCCAAGCCGAGCAACAACGCTTGGCTAACGAGCTCGTTCAGCTCAATCAGTCGCAACAAGGCGCTAAGGTCTATCAGCTGTTCGGTTGATTAGTTATTCTCGGTCGGTGCTGTCCGGTATCGACCTTCTGGTATATCTCTGCTTTCTGCCCCGATCTGTCCCTTTCTATGTTGACCAGACCATTTCGTCTGCTTCGCGGGCTCAATAAAAGCACGCCATAAAATTGACTATTAACATAAAATTGACTTAACTACTGGCCAATTGCCGGCGCGATCGAGTGGTATTTGGACGGCGGGCGCGTTTTTCACTCCAGGATCAGTAAATAAATTATGTGGCGTGAAACCAAAATCCTCCTGATTGACGATAACAGCGAGCGCCGTCGTGACTTGACGGTGATCTTGAATTTTCTCGGTGAAGATCATCTGGCCAGTGATAGCCAGAACTGGCGTCAATGCGTCGCGGAGTTGGCGTCCAGCCGTGAAGTGCTCAGCGTGTTGCTTGGCGAGGTGAAAGCCAAAGGTGGCGTGCTGGACATGCTCAAACAGCTGGCTGCCTGGGACGAGTTTTTACCAACGCTGCTGATTAACGATCAGGTGGCTGCTGAGTGGCCGGAAGAACAGCGCCGCTGCGTGCTGGCGACGCTGGAAATGCCGATGAGCTACAACAAGCTGCTCGACTCTCTCCACCGCGCCCAGGTTTACCGCGAGATGTACGATCAGGCCCGTGAGCGTGGTCGTCAGCGCGAGACCAATCTGTTCCGCAGTCTGGTCGGCACCAGCCGGGCCATTCAGCAGGTGCGGCAGATGATGCAGCAGGTTGCCGATACCGAGGCCAGCGTGCTGATTCTTGGCGAATCTGGCACTGGCAAGGAAGTGGTCGCGCGCAACCTGCATTACCACTCCAAGCGTCGTGAAGCGCCTTTTGTACCGGTTAACTGCGGTGCGATTCCTGCCGAGTTGCTGGAGAGCGAATTGTTCGGCCACGAGAAGGGCGCGTTTACCGGTGCGATCACCAGCCGTGCTGGACGTTTCGAACTGGCCAATGGCGGCACCCTGTTCCTTGATGAAATCGGCGATATGCCGTTGCCGATGCAGGTCAAGTTGCTGCGTGTATTGCAGGAGCGCACGTTCGAACGGGTGGGCAGCAACAAGACCCAGAGCGCCGATGTGCGGATCATTGCTGCCACGCACAAGAACCTCGAAAAGATGATCGAGGACGGCAGCTTCCGTGAGGATCTGTATTACCGCCTCAACGTCTTCCCGATCGAAATGGCCCCGCTGCGTGAGCGCATCGAGGATATTCCGCTGCTGATGAATGAGCTGATCTCGCGCATGGAGTTCGAGAAGCGAGGTTCTATCCGCTTCAACTCGGCGGCGATCATGTCGCTGTGCCGGCATGACTGGGCGGGTAACGTGCGTGAGTTGGCCAACCTGGTCGAGCGTATGGCGATCATGCATCCCTATGGCGTTATTGGCGTGGGCGAGTTGCCGAAGAAATTCCGCCATGTCGATGATGAAGACGAGACCTTGGTTGCCAGCCTGCGTGAGGACTTGGATGAGCGCGCCACCATCCTGGCCGGTTTGCCGGGCTTGGATTCGATGGCCATGCTGCCGCCTGAGGGATTGGACCTGAAGGATTACCTAGGCAACCTTGAGCAAGGCCTGATTCAGCAGGCGTTGGATGATGCCAGTGGTGTTGTGGCGCGTGCCGCCGAGCGCTTGCGTATTCGACGCACCACCCTGGTTGAGAAAATGCGCAAGTACGGCATGAGCCGCCGTGATGATGAGGGGCTGGAAGACTGACCTTGCTGCGTCAGGCAATCGTCAGTGACTTGGCGCTTGTCCTTCCAATAAAGCCGAAGGTTTGACGTAACCTTCGGCTTTGTTTTTTATGGCGTTGATTTAAAAGGGTATTTTTTCAGGCACGGGTATTGCTATCTCTCTTGCAACTGACTGTCTTATGACGGCTCGCTGCGCGAGAGAGAACCATGAACGCTAACGCCCAACGCCCTGAAGAATCCGAAGCGCCCGCTCCCGTGGAGCAAGCCAGCCGTGCCGGGCTCGAACAGGCCTTTGCCTTGTTTAACCAGATGTCGACTCAGCTCAGCACCAGCTACAGCATGCTGGAGGCGCGGGTAACTGATCTTAAGGGCCAGTTGGCGCTGGTCAGCGCTCAGCGGATGCAGGAGCTGGCCGAGAAAGAGCGCTTGGCTCACCGCCTGCAGAGCCTGCTGGATCTGCTGCCTGGCGGGGTGATCGTGATCGATGGTCAGGGCGTGGTGCGTGAGGCCAACCCGGTTGCGCGCAATCTGCTTGGGCAGCCTCTCGTGGGCATGCTCTGGCGCCAGGTGATCGCGCGCAACTTTGCCCCGCGTGAGGATGATGGTCACGAAATCTCGCTGAAGGATGGCCGGCGCTTGTCGATTGCCACCCGTTCCTTGCATGCCGAACCTGGTCAGCTGGTGCTACTAACCGATCTGACAGAAACCCGGCGCTTGCAGGATCAATTGTCCCGTCATGAGCGTTTGTCTGCTTTGGGCCGCATGGTTGCTTCTCTGGCTCATCAGATACGCACGCCACTTTCCGCTGCGCTGCTCTATGCCAGTCACCTGACCGAGCAGGTGCTGCCAGTTGAGCAACAGCAGCGCTTTGCCGGCCGCCTGAAAGAGCGTCTGCACGAGCTGGAGCATCAGGTGCGCGACATGCTGATCTTTGCCCGTGGCGAGCTGCCGCTGCCGGATCGTTTGGCGCCGAAGGCGTTGTTCGACGCATTGCGCAGCGCCGCCGAACCCCATGTGCTGGATATGCAGGTGCGCTGGCAGTGCGACAGCCGCGCGGGGGAGCTGCTGTGTAACCGCGACACCCTGGTCGGCACTGTGCTTAATCTGATCGAGAATGCGATTCAGGCCGGCGGCCGTGAGGCGCGCTTGAAGATTCATCTGTATCAGCGTGGCGAAACGCTGCGCCTGTGCATCAGCGACAACGGTCCTGGCATCGACAGCGCGACGCTGGCGCGGCTTGGCGAACCCTTCTTTACCACCAAAACCACCGGCACCGGGCTTGGCCTGGCCGTGGTCAAGGCAGTGGCGCGCGCCCATCAGGGCGATGTGCAGCTACGTTCGCGGCCGGGACGTGGCACCTGCGCCATTCTCACCTTGCCGCTGCTTGGTGCTACGCACCCTTTGATTCAGGAGTAACCATCCATGGCGAGCAAAATTCTGTTGGTCGAAGATGACCGCGCATTGCGCGAGGCACTGGCCGATACCCTGGCGCTGGGTGGGCATGATTACCGCGCGGTGGATTGCGCCGAAGCGGCGCTGTTGGCGATTGCCGAAGAGCCGTTTGGCCTGGTGGTCAGCGACGTAAACATGCCCGGCATGGATGGCCACCAGTTGCTGGCGCAGATTCGTCAGCGCCAGCCACAACTGCCGGTGCTGCTGATGACCGCCTTTGGCGCGGTAGAGCGGGCAGTGGATGCCATGCGCCAAGGCGCGGCGGATTACCTGGTCAAACCATTCGAGCCGAAAGCCTTGCTGACGCTGGTTGACCGGCATGCATTGGGCCGGGTTTCTGTCAGCGAACAGGATGGCCCGATTGCCGAGGAACCGGCCAGCGTGCAGCTGCTGGCCCTGGCCACGCGGGTGGCGCAGAGCGATTCGACGGTATTGATCACGGGCGAATCCGGCACAGGTAAAGAGGTGCTGGCGCGCTTTATCCACCAGCAGTCGCCACGCGGCAGCAAGCCCTTTATTGCCATTAATTGCGCGGCGATTCCGGACAACATGCTCGAAGCCACGCTGTTCGGCCATGAGAAGGGCGCATTTACCGGGGCAATTGCCAGTGCTCCGGGCAAGTTCGAACTGGCCGAGGGCGGCACCATTCTGCTCGACGAGATTTCCGAGATGCCACTGGGTCTGCAGGCCAAGCTGCTGCGCGTGCTGCAAGAGCGCGAGGTAGAGCGGGTGGGTGCGCGTAAGCCGATTACCTTGGATATCCGCGTGCTGGCCACCAGTAACCGCGATCTGGCCGCAGAAGTGGCGGCGGGGCGTTTCCGTGAAGATCTCTACTATCGCTTGTCGGTATTTCCGCTGGCCTGGCAGCCATTGCGTGAGCGCCCGGGGGACATTGTGCCGCTGGCCGAG
>DASRUM010000005.1:0-2610 GCA_035655415.1 Pseudomonas sp. | reverse complement strand
ACAGCTCCCGGCCACTTGGCCGTCGACGCAAGACGGATGACTATGAACCCGAATTTTCTCGATTTCGAACAGCCGATCGCCGACCTGCAAGCCAAGATCGAAGAGCTTCGCCTGGTCGGTAACGACAACTCGTTGAACATCGGCGATGAAATCGCCCGCCTGCAGGACAAGAGCAGCTCGCTGACCGAAAGCATTTTCGGCAACCTGAGCAGCTGGCAGATCGCCCAGTTGGCGCGCCATCCGCGCCGTCCTTATACCCTGGATTACCTGCAGCACATCTTTACCGAGTTCGATGAGCTGCATGGCGATCGTCACTTCTCCGACGACGCAGCCCTGGTGGGCGGCGTTGCACGTCTGGATGGTGAGCCGGTGATGGTTATCGGTCACCAGAAAGGCCGTGAGATTCGCGAAAAGGTGCGCCGCAACTTCGGCATGCCGCGCCCCGAAGGCTACCGCAAGGCGTGCCGCCTGATGGAAATGGCCGAACGCTTCAAGATGCCGATCCTGACCTTTATCGACACTCCGGGCGCCTACCCAGGCATCGACGCCGAAGAGCGCAACCAGAGCGAAGCCATCGCCTGGAACCTGCGTGTAATGGCACGCCTGAAAACCCCGATCATCGCCACCGTCATCGGTGAGGGTGGTTCCGGCGGTGCCTTGGCGATTGGTGTGTGCGATCAGCTGAACATGCTGCAGTACTCCACCTATTCGGTGATCTCGCCCGAAGGTTGCGCCTCTATTCTGTGGAAAACCGCGGAAAAAGCGCCGGATGCCGCCGAGGCGATGGGCATTACTGCCGAGCGCCTAAAAGGCCTGGGCATTGTTGATCAGGTGATTGGTGAGCCGCTTGGCGGCGCACACAGCGACCCAGCTGCTGCCGCCGAATCGGTGCGTCAGGCTTTGCTGACGCAGCTGGCAATGCTCAAGACCTTCGATACCGACGCGCTGCTCAAGCGTCGATATGAACGCCTGATGAGCTACGGGATTGCCTGATTGCTTGGCAGTTGCGCATACAACGGGCCTTCGGGCCCGTTGTTGTTTTAAGCTTGGCCGATGACTCCTGTGCATATTCGTTTGCGTGATGCCCTGCAGCCCTGGCGTAGTACCGCAGGCTGGTGTGTTGCCCTGTCCGGCGGGCTGGACTCCACGGTGCTGCTGCACCTGCTGGCCAGCCTCGCGCAACGCGAGGCATTGCCGCCTCTTTCCGCTATTCATATCCACCATGGCCTGCAGGCTGCGGCCGATGTCTGGCCGGCGCATTGCCGTGAGCTGTGCGCGGCCCTGTGCGTGCCGCTGCAGGTTGAATATGTTCAAGTTGCTCCAGGCGCCAGTCTTGAGCGTGCTGCGCGCGATGCTCGTTACGCGGCTTTTGCGGCTCGTCTTGGCGCAGGTGAACTGCTGCTGACTGCGCAGCATCGCGATGACCAGGCTGAGACTCTGTTGTTTCGCCTGTTGCGCGGTGCCGGCGTGCAGGGTTTGTCGGCCATGCCGCTAAGTCGTGCATTGGGAGCGGGGCAGCTGGTTCGGCCGCTACTCAACTGCTCGCGCGATGAACTGTTGGCTTATGCCCGTGAGCATAAGCTGACCTGGATCGAAGATCCGTCAAATGCCGATGAGCGCTTCTCGCGCAATTACCTGCGTCGTCAAGTGGTGCCTGCGCTGCTCAGTCGCTGGCCGCAGGCCGCCACAAATATGGCCCGTAGCGCCGCGCACTTGAGTGAGGCTGCACAGTTGCTCGATGAGTTGGCGCAGCAGGATATGGCTGCCGCGCAGGTGTCAGCGGAGTTTGCCTGGTTGCCGTTACCAAATCTGGCGCTGCCTGCGCTGCGCGGCCTAAGTGAGCCACGTCAGCGCAATGCTCTGCGTTACTGGCTGCGTCCGCTGACGGCGATGCCCGATAGTGAGCACTGGGCCGGTTGGCAGGCGTTGCGCGATTCCGCGTCGGATGCTGCGCCAATCTGGAAGCTGGCGGCGGGGGAGTTGCGCCGCAGTGATGAGCGTCTATGGTGGTTGGCGGGTGATTGGCTGTGCTCGCCCGTGCCGGTCAATGTGACGCTTCAAGGTAATCAGCAGGTGGCATTGCCCGCTAATGGCACTGTGCGAATTGACGGTCAGTTACCTTCAGGTAACTGGCAGTTGGGCTATCGCCAGGGCGGTGATCAGATTCTTTTACCTGGACGCGGACACCGCGATCTCAAGCGCTTGTTTAATGAGCTGCGCGTGCCGGCTTTTGTCCGTGATCGCCTGCCATTGCTGCGTCTGGATAACCAGGTTATGGCCATAGCCAACCTGCCAGGCATGCAAGGTGCTGTTGATGGCAGCTGGCAATTGCATTGGCAGCCACCGACGAGTGATCAAGGTTTGAGCTGATAAGGCCTTTCCGGTAGACTACGCTCCCGTCTTACTACAGCTTTTGTTGACTCCCTTTGGGGGTCGATAGGGCTAGCTCATTGCAGTGCATCGCAGAGAGCCGCTTCGGTATTCCTTCGCTTTCCCCGGCGGCATTGACCGCTTAAACGCAGACTTCTAGGGTTTTTCATGACGCGCTACATATTCGTCACGGGTGGTGTTGTTTCTTCATTGGGGAAAGGCATCGCCTCGGCTTCATTG
>DASRUM010000004.1:0-7899 GCA_035655415.1 Pseudomonas sp. | reverse complement strand
GGGCATGCCAGCACCAGTGGCCTGTCGGCAATCGATGCCCAGGTGTTGCAGGCGCGCCGCGCCGAGCGTGATTTCGCCTTGCGGCAGACCAGCGAGGCGGCCGCCCAGGTACATGAGCAGCTGGATCGTGTCAGTTCCGCAGTCGCCCAGCAGCTGGCAGCCGCTTCCACTGCTGATCAGGCGCGTCTGAAAAGCATGCAGCAGGCCATCGACGACTATCGTCGCCAGTTCGACAGTTTTGTCGAGCAGCAGAACAATGCCCGCGCGGCGCGCACGCAAATGCGTGAGGCGGCCGGCGAGGCGCGTGATCAGTTCGACGTGATTGAGCTGGACATGTACGACGCGGTGCGTGAGTTGCGCCTCGCGGGCGACAAGCTGCGCGGCAGCGACCCTCTGACTCTGGCGGAAACCGCCTCGGGCCTGAGCAAGCGCATGCTCGACCTGCGTGGCCATGAAAGCCAGTACATTATCGATGGTTCGGCCGAAGCCCTGGAGGAGTGGACCTATATCAGCGATGACCTGCAAACCGTGGCGCGCAGCCTGATGGTCTGGCTGGACGACAGTCAGAAAGGCGCCATCGAAACCGCCTTGAAGGCGCTAACCCTTTACCAGCAGGCGTTCGCTAACTACCAGCAGATGCGTGAGCAGAGCCAGCAGAGCGCAGCCGCCATGGTCGAGCGTGCCCAAGCGGTGCTGGCCCTGGTGGAGGAAGCCAAAGCCCAGGAAGAACAGGCCATGACCGTGGACAGCCGCCAGGCCATGCTGCTGCTCGGTGCCATGGGCATTGCTGCGGTGATTATTGGCATGCTGGCAGCGTTGATTATTTCCCGTCTGATTGTCGCGCCCTTGCAGCAGACCGTGGTGTTTGCCCAGCGCATTGCCGCTGGCGACCTGACCCACGACCTGCCGCAGGATCGACGTGACGAACCCGGTCAATTGATGGCCGCCATGCAGGTGATGAGCGTGAGCCTGCGCACCCTGGTCGGGCGTATTGGCGGTGGCGTGAGCCAGATTGCCGCCGCTGCCGAGCAGCTGTCGGCGATCACCGCGCAAACCAGCGCCGGCGTGCAGAACCAGAAGATGGAGACCGAACAGACCGCCACCGCCATGCATGAAATGGCTGCGACCGTGCAGGAAGTGGCGCAGAACGCCGAGCAGGCTTCCCTGGCTGCGCGGGCTGCCGATCAGGAGGCGCAGCAGGGCAATCTGGTGGTGCAACAGGCGGTCAGTCAGATCGACCACCTGGCCACCGAAGTGGAGGAATCCGCCGAAGCCATCGCCGCTCTGAGTCTGGAAAGCGCGCGGATTGGTGGCGTGCTGGAGGTGATTCGCAACGTTGCTGAACAGACCAATCTACTCGCACTCAACGCCGCCATCGAGGCCGCCCGCGCCGGCGAGCAGGGCCGTGGTTTTGCCGTGGTGGCCGATGAAGTGCGCGCCCTGGCCAAGCGTGCGCAGGATTCCACCGAAGAAATCGAAGGGCTGATTGCCAGTCTGCAACGCCTGGCCAAGGGCGCGGTGGAGAAAATGGACAGCAGCCGCAGCCTGACTCAGCGCACCGTCACCCTGGCGGGTGAAGCTGGTGATGCCCTGGGCCGCATTACCCAGGCGGTAAGCACCATCGAGCAGATGAACCAGCAGATCGCCGCCGCCGCCGAAGAGCAGAGCGCGGTGGCCGAGACTATTAGCGAAAGCGTGACTCGGGTACGCGACATCGGCGAGCAAAGCGCCAGTGCTAGCGAGCAAACTGCCGCCTCAAGCGCCGAACTGGCGCGCCTGGGTGTGGAGCTGCAAGGGCTGGTGCGGCAATTCCGCACCTGATCCGTTTGGCTCAGGTCTGAAACTGCAGCACGGCGCTTTGCATACTGCGCGCCACGCGGTCGAGGCTTTGCGCGGCGTCGGCCAGTTCATTTACCGTGCGGCTGTTTTGCTGCGACATCTGCGCAATATGTTCGACTTGCTGCGCCACCTCGCTGCTGGCGCGGCTCTGTTCGTCGATGGTCTGCGATATCTCTTCCACCACCGCGGCCGCGCGTTGTGCGCCGCCGCGGATTTCACTGATCGACTCACCGGCCTGGCGTGCCAGGGTCACGCCATCGTTCACCCGGGTGACCCCTGTCTGCATGCTGTTAACTGCCTGTTCGGTGCTGGTGCGGATGCGTTCGATCATCCCGGTGATTTCCTGGGTCGATTGCGCGGTGCGTGCAGCCAGGTTACGTACTTCGTCGGCCACCACGGCAAAACCACGGCCGGCTTCACCGGCGCGCGCGGCCTCAATGGCGGCGTTTAGCGCAAGTAAGTTGGTTTGCTCCGCAATGCTCTTGATCACTTGAATGATCGAGTGAATTTCTTCGGATGATTCACCCAGCGCGGTGATGGTGGCGCTGGATTCGTTGACCGCTTCGGCAATCCGGCTCATGCCATCGACCACGCCCATGATCACCTGGCCGCCATTGCTGGCCAGGTGTTCGGAGTGCGAGGAGATTTCCTGGGCATTGCGCGCGTGGCCGGCGATCTGTTCGATGTTCTGCATCATCTGTTCCATGGCCCCGGCCATGCTGCTGGCGCTCTGCGATTCTTCCGTGGTGCTGCGCACGATGCTCTGCGAGGCACCGTTGAGGTTGCGCGCGGTTTGCTGCAGCTGTTCACCTTCCTGACGGATGCCGTCGATCATTTGCCGCAGATTGCCCTGCATATCCGCCAGTGCCTGCTGCAGTTGCCCGGCTTCATCGTTGCTGTCGACGCTGATGGTGCTGCGCAGGTTGCCCTGGGCAATGTTGCGCGCCACCTCGATGATTTTCTCCAGTGGGTGCAATACCGCTTTCATCAACTGGGTAGTGAGCAGGCAGAGCAGGCAGCAGACCACCAGAATGCCGCCAATCAGCAGCCAGGCGGCTTGTTGCACGGCGGCTTCGCCTTGGCTGCGGGTTTGCGCCGAGTGCGCTTCGATCAGGCCGCTGAGGGCTTCGTTCTTTTCTTCCAGATCGCCGAAGCTGGCATCGAAGGCTGCCATCTGTTGGCGTGCGGCCTGCGGGTCAGTCAGGGCCAGATTGACGATCCCCTCGGCCTGCTGAATGTATCTGGCCAGGGCCGGCTGCGACTGGCTGATGGCCTGGCGAATATCCGCGCTGAGCGGCAGTTTGGCGTTGTCGTTGAGGGTGCGGGTAAACCATTCGCTGTGGTCGCGCAGGTCATCGCGTACCTGGGTTACCGCCGCGCTGTCGGTGGGGTCGATATAAAAGGCGGCGAGTACATCGGCGCGTAGGGCGTCGTGCATCATGTCGCCTTCCAGGTGGTTGCGCAGGGCGCTGACGCTCAGCTGGTTTTCGTTGAGGGCACTGGCCAGGCGGGTTTGCCCCCAGAAACCGATGCTACCGAGCAGGGTGGCAGCCAGTACGCTGATCGCACCACAGGCGATCATTTTCTGCCGGATATTCATGGCCAGACTCCAACGGGTAAAGGTTGGAATTCAGCCTAGCCTATGCGTGGCGTCTCTGCGGGCCGGCAAGCGCTGTTATTGCGTGCTACTGGCCAGCGGCGCTTTACGCAGTTCATCGGCCCAAACCAGCAGCGGTACTTGTACCTTGGGCTGCCAGATGCGCGCCCACAACAGCTGCAGGCGCGAGAGATCGCCGCGGTCCATCGGCAGACGTTGGATGTCGTCATGCACGCGCCACTGGCCGTTTTCCAGGGTGGCGAAGTCGAAGCGGAAAGGGTGGAAGCCGGTCATGCCCAGTCGGATGTCGGTCACCACCAACTGCTCGCCCAGCTGGTCGTAGCGCAGCACACCATTGGTAAACCAGGCCAGCCGCGCATGCGCCGTCGAATCGACCAGAGCTGCGGCCAGGTGCGTACCACGGGGGATGCGCGCAAGCGTCGGCGGTGTATTGTCAAACCAACTGACCAGCGCTTCGTGGTAATCCTCACCATCAAGCACGATCACCCGCCACAGCAGGCTGTTGAACGGTGTGGTGGTGCTGAAAATTTGCTGCGCCTCGATGCCCTGACGCGCCAGTTCCGCTTCCACGCGCTGCTCGGCCATGTGTTTGCCGGCCAGGGTAAAGCCCAGATAAAGGGATGAAACCAGCAGGGCCAGGGCCGGAGCCTTGGCTGCCTTATCGCGCAGGCCATAAAGCAGCCCCAGTGCTACGGCGATGCACAGCGGTACGGTGTACAGCGGGTCGATGATAAAGATGCTCGACCAGGCGGTGGGAATTGGCGTCAGCGGCCAGAGTAGCTGGGTGCCGTAACTGGTGAAGCTGTCGAGTAGTGGATGGGTAATCAGCACCAGCCACAGGGTGATAAATAGCCGCTGCGCTGAGTAACCGGGGTTGTGCCTGAATCGTCGGGTCAGCCAGGTGAGTAGCAATGCCAGCCCCGTGAGAACAAACAGCGAATGGCTGAAACCACGGTGGTAGGTCATATCGGCCACGGCGTCGCCGTAATCGATGACCACATCCAGATCCGGCAACGTGCCGAGCATGGCGCCGTACAGCAGCGCCTTGCGCCCCTGCCAGCGGCCGAGCAGTGCGCCCTGAATCGTGGCGCCAAGTACCGCCTGGGTTATCGAGTCCATGACTGATCTCTGAATTAAACAGGCGGCTAAATTAGCCGAACGCCCAGGTTTTGGCAGCGGCTAATGTTCAAGCAAAGGTTTCATGGGCATGCCTGCTACAGCCTGCTAGAGCTTGAAAAAGCTGACCTTGTCAGTCAGACGATTGGCCAGGGTCGCCAGTTCGCGGCTGGAGGCAGCAACCTGTTCGGAGCCGGAGGAGGTTTCCAGGGTGGCGCTGTGGATGCGGTTGATGTTCTGGTTAACCTCTTCGGCCACCGCGCTCTGTTCTTCCGAGGCGCTGGCGATCTGCGCGTTCATTTCGTTGATGGCGGTGACTTCGCTGCGGATCTTGTTCAGCGCCGTTTCCGCCTGGCCGGTTTGCTCGACTGTCTGCTGGGCTAGTTGACGACTGTTGCGCATCACCTCGGCCGCTTTGCCGGCACCTTCCTGCAGTTTGCCGATCATGCCGCGAATTTCCCGAGTCGAGTCCTGGGTGCGGGTGGCCAGCGAACGCACCTCGTCGGCCACCACGGCAAAGCCACGGCCATGTTCGCCGGCCCGCGCAGCTTCGATGGCGGCGTTAAGGGCCAGCAGGTTGGTTTGCTCGGCAATCGAGGTAATCACTTCGATGATCTTTTCAATGCTCTCGCTGTCGGTGGACACCTGCTGCACGCTTTCGGCGGCGCTTTCCAGGGTGCGCGCCAGGTTCTGGATGGCGCTGGCGGTAGCGCTGACAACTTGATTGCCGGTGGCCACTTCATGGTCCGCGTTGCGAGTGGCGGAGGCCGCACTGGCGGCATAGTTGGCCACTTCATTGACGGTGGCGGCCATCTGGTTGATGGCGGTTGCCATCTGTTCGGCCTCGCTCGATTGCAGGCGGATCTGCTGGTTATTACTGTCGGATGTAGTCAGCAACTGGTCTGAGGCCAGGGTCAGTTCACCGGCGGCACTGCGCACCTGGGTGATGGTCTCGGCCAGGTGCTTGACCATATCTTGCAGGGCACCCATGACACTATCCGGGTAGCGGGTCTGGATACGCTGGTTGAGTTCACCTTTGGCCAGGCGCTGGATGACGTCGGCCACTTCATGGGGCTCGGCGCCGAGGGTGGATTTCAACTTGTTGATAATAATCAGCGACACGCCAATGCTCAGCAGCACAGCGGCAGCGGTGACCAGCAGAATCAGCAGACGGAAGCCGCTAGCGGCCTCGCGCACCGCGCTAATATCCTGGACGACACCTTGTTCCTCATGCTCGATGAAGGCATTGATGCGCTTGAGCCATTCGCTATAAGCAGGTGAAGCTTGTTCCAGTAGCAGGCTTTTCGCCGCGTCTGTATCACCCTGGCGGCGCAGGTCGATCAGTTGTTCAGTCAAGGTCAGAGTGCTGCGCTCGATCGTCTGAATATCACTCAGCAGGCGTTGCTCGGTATCCGTTGCCGCTTGCTCACGCAGCAAGGTGCTCATGGCCTGGGCCGACTCTTGGTAGAAATCCTTGAGTCGCTGAATTTCTGCCAACTGGCGATTCAACGCAGCGTCATTATCCACCAGCACTGCATCGCGGATGGCGATCGCACGGTCATGCACGCTGCCACGGAAGTTGATGGCATAACGCTGCTTAAGCGAAGCCCCTTCACTCACCGAGGTCAGGGTCTCGTCGATAAATCCAACGCGCTGCACGCCGATGAGGGTAATCAGGATCATCAGCGACAAAATTAAGCCAAATCCAAGGCTCAGGCGTTGCGCGATGCTCAGTTGTGATTGCATGAAATAAACTCCTCTTGCCCTGTGGGGCTGCGACTGCTTGCTGCGTTTCAAGGGGAGGCTCAGCAAGGTATTAAATGTCTTCTTGTGCAAATCTTATACAGAAATATTGCTTTGTACAATTTTGTTTTGTGTTTTAGCGATAGTGGCCGATGGCCGGTATTTGTGCTGCATAGAAGTCCATAAATTGGCCGTAATGCCCGCAAATAGCCGTTGCTTGCTCTGTTTAAAAGACGAGCACGGCCTATCCAGCAGAGCAGTCAATGACCGTCAGCTTTATACGGGAGTTGTACAGGATGGGCTGAAAGAGGCGTTATGCACAGCCGATAAGCAGCACGTTGTATGGCTCAGAACGAGGCGAGAATACGCCCCAATGTCGCCATAGCCTGTTCACTTTCGGCGTTCCAGGGGTGGCCGTAATTCAAGCGGGCGCAGTTGCCGAAGCGTCGGGTGGCCGAGAAGATCGGTCCCGGAGCCAGGCTGATGCCCTGGGCCAGGGCCAGTTGGAACAGGCGCAGCGCATCGACCTGTTCGGGAAACTCGAACCAAAGAAAATAGCCGCCGCTGGGCCGGGTGACCTTGGTGCTGGCCGGGAAGTGCCGCGCCGCCGAGGCGAGCATCGACGCTTGTTGCGCCTCCAGAGCATGGCGCAGTTTGCGCAGGTGGCGGTCATAACCGCCGTGCTGCAGATAATCGGCCAGGGCGGCCTGGGCCGGCACCGAGGGCGAGATGGTGGTCATCAACTTGAGCCGACTGATCTGCTCGGCATAACGCCCGCCGGCCACCCAGCCGACCCGATAACCGGGGGCCAGGCATTTGGAAAACGAGCCACAGTGCATCACCAGGCCGTCGCGGTCGAAGCTCTTGACCGGCTTCGGCGGCTGGCTGCCGAAGTACAGCTCGGCGTAGACGTCATCCTCAATCAGCGGCACCTGGTGGCGCTGCAGGAGTTGGTACAGCGAGGCCTTCTTGTCATCGCTCATGCTCGCGCCGAGCGGATTCTGCAGGCTGCTCATAAACCAGCAGGCCCTGATCGGCAGGCCGGCCAGGCGTTCGCTCAGCACATCCAGATCAATACCTTCACGCGGGTTGACCGGGATTTCCACGGCTTTGAGTTGCAAGCGTTCCAACACCTGTAGACAGGCATAGAAGGCCGGTGCCTCGATTGCTACCAGGTCGCCCGGCTGAGTTACGCATTGCAGGCACAGGTTGAGCGCTTCCATGGCGCCGCTGCTGATCACCAGTTCCTCCAGCGGCAGCATCACGCCGCTGACCATATAACGCAGGGCAATCTGCCGGCGCAGGTTGGGGTTGCCCTCGGTCATGTCGGCAATCACCGCCTGCGGCTGCATATCGCGCAGGCTGTGTGCCATAGAGCGTGCCAGGCGTGGCAGGGGAAATAGTTGCGGGCTGGGGAAGGCCGAGCCGAATGGCACGGTGCCTGGGTCTTTTAGCGAAGCGAGTACCGAAAACACCAGCTCGCTGACATCCACCTCGGTGGTTTGCATCAATTGCGGGCTGGTTTCTGGCTCGGCCAGGGAATGCCGCGCCAGCTCACGGACGAAGTAACCGGAGCGGGCGCG
>DASRUM010000003.1:0-2312 GCA_035655415.1 Pseudomonas sp. | reverse complement strand
CCCGGTTGGCGGATTACAGTGAGCCACGTAGCGTTCATCGGAGCGATACATGAAAAGATCCGTGGGTTATTTCATCTTGCTGGCCTTGCTGGTGATTCTGCCGCTTGCTGCCTTTGCCAGGACAGTCGTGGTGGCCGAAATAGATGGTGCCATCAGCCCGGCCAGTGCCGCCTATTTTCTGCGTGCCCAGGACGAGGCGAAGCGGGCGCAGGCGGAGTTGCTGGTGCTCAGGCTCAATACACCGGGTGGGCTCGACTCATCTATGCGCGAGATGATTCAGGGCATCCTCGCCTCACCCGTGCCGGTGGCCACTTATGTAGCGCCATCCGGTGCGCGCGCCGCCAGCGCCGGCACCTACCTTCTTTACGCCAGCCACATTGCCGCGATGACGCCGGGCACCAATCTGGGCGCCGCGACGCCGGTGGCTATCGGCATCGGCGGAGATTCGGGCAAGCCGCCACCGGCCGACTCTGCCGACGGAAAAGAACGCGCACCGGCTGCCAGCAGCATGGAGAAAAAAGCCATGCAGGATGCCGCCGCCTATTTGCGCAGCCTCGCCCAGCTGCGCGGTCGTAACGCCGAATGGGCGGAGAAGGCGGTGCGCGAGGCCGAGAGCCTGTCAGCCGATGAGGCGCTGAAATTGAAGGTGGTGGACTTCGTCGCTGCCGATCTGTCCGACCTGCTGCGTCAGGCAGACGGGCGCAGCGTCAAGATGGCGCAGGGCGAGCGCCGGCTGGAACTGGAGGGCGCCGCCATCGTCACCATCGAGCAAAACTGGAAGGAGCGCATGCTGGCTGCGGTGGCCGACCCGAACATCGCGCTGATCCTGATGATGTTGGGTATCTATGGACTGCTGTTCGAGTTCTACACGCCGGGCTTTGGAGTGGCCGGCGTCATCGGCGCCATCAGCCTGCTGCTGGCACTGTATGCGCTTGCCATGCTGCCGATCAATGCCACCGGCGCCTTGTTCCTGCTGCTGGGCATCGCGTTGATGGCGACGGAAGCTTTCGTGCCCAGCTTCGGCGCTTTCGGTATCGGCGGTATCGTTGCCTTCGTCGCCGGCGCGCTGATGCTGATTGACGCCGACATTCCCGGCCTGGAAATCTCGCTCGCCTTCGTCTTGCCGCTGGCCGTCACCAGCGCCCTGATACTGGTTGGCATCGGAACTTTCGCGTTGCGCGCACGGCACAGACCGGTCGTCACCGGCAGCGAGGCGATGGTCGGCGGCACGGCGGTAGCACTTGAGGATTTCGAGCACGAAGGCTGGGTGCAGGCTCTCGGTGAGCGCTGGCATGCACGCAGCGAGACTGCCCTGACACGCGGCGCACGGGCACGAATCGTGGCGGTGGAAGGGCTTACCCTGGTGGTGCAACCTGAACAGAAAGGAGAGTAATCATGATCTGGGATATTGGCTGGAGCGGCGCGCTGCTGCTCATCATTGCCCTGGCGGTAGCAAGCGTACGCATCCTGCGGGAATACGAGCGCGGCGTGGTGTTCCTGCTCGGGCGTTTCTGGAAAGTGAAGGGACCGGGCCTCATTCTCATAGTGCCGGGCATCCAGCAGATGGTGCGGGTGGACCTGCGCATGATCGTGATGGACGTGCCGAGCCAGGACGTGATTTCGCGCGACAACGTTTCGGTAAAGGTGAACGCGGTGGTGTATTTCCGCGTCGTCGATCCGGAGAAAGCCATCATTCAGGTGGAAAACTTTATCGAGGCGATTTCACAACTGGCGCAGACCACATTGCGTTCGGTGCTGGGCAAGCACGAATTGGATGAAATGCTGGCCGAGCGCGAGCGCCTGAACATCGACATCCAGCAGATTCTCGATGCGCAGACCGACGCCTGGGGTGCCAAGGTGGCCAATGTGGAAATCAAGCATGTGGATATCGACGAGTCCATGGTGCGTGCCATCGCCCGCCAGGCCGAAGCCGAACGCGAGCGGCGCGCCAAGGTGATTCATGCCGAAGGCGAGTTGCAGGCTTCGGAAAAACTGCTGCAGGCCGCCCAGGTGCTGGCGCAGTCGCCGCAGGCCATGCAACTGCGCTATCTGCAGACGCTTAACGCCATTGCCGGCGACAAGAGCAACACCATCGTGTTTCCGTTGCCGACAGAATGGATCGATTCACTGGGCAAATTCAGCCGCGGAGGATAGGGCATGCTTTGGTCTCCGCGCCGGATGGCTGTGAAGGCCACCCATCTTTTCCATAAATTCCTCAGTTGAGTGGTTTGTAGGTGCGAATAAATTCGCACCTACAAAAGCGGCATAATCCGTTGAAATGGGTGCGATTCAAACTGATGTGGCGTAGGGGC
>DASRUM010000002.1:0-40287 GCA_035655415.1 Pseudomonas sp. | reverse complement strand
CGCCAGATTTGCAGTGCCACGGCGATGTTCAGACGGTCATGCGGATCGTCAAACGAACAACCGCTCAGGGCTTCGATACGTTGTAGTCGATGACCCAGGGTGTTGCGGTGTACGGCCAGGCGTTGGGCCGCCAGGGCCAGATTACCGTTTTCATGGAACCAGGCTTCCAGGGTTGGAATCAGCACGGCTTCATGACGTGAATCGTCGCCGATCAATGCGCCGAGCACGTTGTCGACGAAGCGGTCGAGCAGGGTGCGGTCACGGATCGCACCGAGCAATTCGATCACCCCCAGTTCGTTGAAGCAGCACAGCCCCAGCCGTTCCGGGAACGATTGCGCTGCGACCAAGGCCTGGCGCGCTTCGCTTAAACCGTGGGCATAGCGTGCCGGGTGATGATTAGCGTCGCTCAGTCCGAGAAACAGACGTTGCGGCGCCAGTTGCTGATTGAGCTGTTCGAGCAGGCGCATCATGGCGCGGCGGTTACGTTGCTCATGCGGGCTGTCGTGGGCTGGCAGCAGGGCGATCCAGTGTTCACCTTGGCAGATCGGTGCCAGAGCATCGCCCAGCGTCCCCAGGCTCTGTTCCAGCTGGCGTTGCAGTTGCTGGCGGTTGGCTTGCAGCTGGCGTTCGGCCTGTTCCGGCTGCTCGGCGGTAAACAAGCGCTCACCACCTTCAAGTTTGAACAGCGCAACCTGGCGCGGCACCGCGAGTGGCAGGCGCAGGTTATGGGCGCGCTGCAGCAGCACATCCAGCGAGCGATAGTCACCTTCCAGCAGTTGCTCCAGCACATGCAGGCGCGAGCGGCCGAGCACTTGCTCCTCGACCAGTGCCGTACCGATGGCCTGGGTGACGATGACCATTTTCAACTGGTAAGGCTGCTCCAGCAGCGGAATGCCGAGGCGTTCTGCCTCGTTGATCACCGAGCTGGGAATGCTCTGGATAAATTCCTCACCGGTCAGAATGACCAGGCCGGCCACCAGTTGCTGGTGGCCTTCGTGTACCAGTTGCAGCAGGTTGGCTTCATCACGCGGGTGGTTGATGCCGGTGACGAAAATCAGCTCGCCGCCCATCACCCAATCGGCAATGCCTGCGTTCTCGGCCACGTAAGGCCAGCGCACCGGGTTGTCCAACCCGGCTGCACCGGCCCGTAGTTGCAGGCTTTGCAGGCCGGGCAGTGCGAGTACGTCCGCGACACGTAGGCTCATGGGTTGGCTTTGGCCTGGAGCTGACCGCTGAATACCCGCTGCACTTCAAACAGCACGATATGCGCAGCCGCACCGACCAGAATGCCGACGATAGGTGCAACCCAGGGCGACAGGTAAGCGCATAGGGCACCAATCAGGTAAGCGCCAAGCCCGGCCCAGTTAAAGGCCGGCAGTTGCGCATCGACCAGCTTGGGGTAGTTTTGCTTATGGCAGTAGAAGTAGTTGGCCATGATTACGCCGCCAATGGGCGGAATGATCGAGCCGAGCAGAATCAGGAACGGAATCAGCATCTCGTACATGCCGGCAATTGCCAGCAGTGTGCCGATGCCGGCGCCTACCAGCGTCACGGTCTTGCGGCGTTTGCTGCGCAGCATGTTGCAGCCGGCGGCGGCGAAGTTGTAGATGGTGTTGTCCTGGGTGGTCCACAGGTTGAGGAACAACATCACCACGGCGGCCATCGACAGACCTTGCAGCACCAATACTTCAACCACGTCCGGTTGCTGGTAGACGATGGCGCCGTAAGCGCCGGCGATGATCATCAGGCCGTTGCCGATAAAGAAACCGATCAAGCTGGAAAGCACCGCCACGCGACCGCTCTTGGCGAAGCGGGTCCAGTTGGTGGCCTGGGTGGCGCCACTGACGAAGGTGCCGAAGACCAGGGTAATAGCCATGCTCAGGGTCATGTCGTCCTTGGGTTCGATGGCCAGCAGTGCTGCCCAGCCGCCTGCATCGCGGGTGGCGATCCACAGCGAGCAGACCAGCAGAATCAGCATGGCGGGTACGGCCACGCGCGACAGCAGGTCGAGGCCGCGATAGCCAATAAAAGCGGTGACGCAAAAGCCGAAGCCAAACAGCACCATCAGCGGGATAGTCAGCCCTTCGGGTAGATCGAGTAAGCGTACCAGGACGATGGCAATCGTTGCGGTGCCCCAGGCATACCAGCCGATCTGGGTGAAGCCGAGGAGAAAGTCCGACAGCTTGCTGCCGATCTCGCCAAAGCAGAAACGCCCCATCAGCACCGAGTTAAGGCCGCTGCGGCAGGCGATCAGGCCCAACGCGGCAGCGTACAGACCGAGCAGCAAATTACCGATTACCGCTGCCCAGAGCAGGGTCGTGAAGTCGAAGGCCATGCCGATCTTGCCGCCGGCGAACATCGTGGCGGTGAAGAAGGTGAAGCCGAACAACAGAATGGACGTCGACAGCAGCCCTTTACGAGCGTCACTGGGCACTTCACTCAGGGGGTAGTCGCTGTCTTGCTGGGCTTGGTTCATGTTCATCGCTCCAGGTGGGGGAAGAACCTGGTGATAGCAGGCCGCGTGCCAACTCAGGCGGGCGGATAAAGCTGGGCGAGACGGACAAGGAGGGTTGTGCGAACTGCACAATTAAATGCGTTATTTACCGCTTTCAGCGATAAAACGTTGTGGTGAGTGAACAGGATGGTCTGCTGCGGTGCAAATTCTGGCGGGCTTGCACGCATTTGGCTCGCAAATCAGCGGGTGCTGGCTGGGAGTGACGGCGTGAACCGATCACTCAGTGGGTATGTACGGGGAGCAGCCCGATGCTGAGCATCGGGCGTCCTGGGTGGCTGAAAAGCCGGATCTCTGTTTTACAGCGTTGGGTAGTCGAGGTAGCCGACCGCGCCTTGGCTGTAGAAGGTTTCCGGGTGCGGCGCGTTCAGCTCAGCATCCTGCGCCAGGCGCGCGGGCAGGTCCGGGTTGGCGATAAACGGCACGCCGAAGGCCACCGCATCGGCCTTGCCTTCAGCCAGCCAGGCATTGGCCTGGTCTTTGGTGAAACGCTCGTTGGCGATAAATACGCCGCCGAAGGCTTCTTTCAGGCTTGGCGACAGGCTGTCGTCAGCTTCCTGCTCACGGGCGCAGATAAAGGCGATGCCGCGTTTGCCCAGTTCGCGAGCGACGTAGGTGAAGGTCTCGGCGTGGTTGGCGTCGCCCATGTCGTGGAGGTCGGCCCGTGGCGACAGGTGTACGCCAACGCGGCCAGCGCCCCAGACTTCGATTGCCGCATCAGTGACTTCCAGCAGTAGGCGCGCGCGGTTTTCCAGGTTGCCGCCGTAGCGGTCGGTGCGCTGGTTGGTGCTGCTCTGCAGGAACTGATCGAGCAGGTAACCGTTGGCGCCGTGGATTTCCACGCCATCAAAGCCTGCGGCTTTGGCGTTTTCCGCGCCCAGGCGATAGGCCTCGACGATGTCAGCGACTTCCTCGGTTTCCAGGGCGCGCGGGGTGACGAAGTCTTTTATCGGCCGCACCAGGCTGACGTGCCCGGCGGGCTGGATGGCGCTTGGCGCAACCGGCAGTTGACCGTTCAGGTACAGCGGGTCGGAAATCCGCCCAACGTGCCAGAGTTGCAGAACGATCTTGCCACCAGCAGCGTGCACGGCCTTGGTGATATTGCTCCAGCCGCGCACCTGATCATTCGACCAGATGCCGGGAGTGTCCGGATAGCCAACGCCCATCGGAGTCACGGAGGTGGCTTCGCTGATGATCAGCCCGGCGCTGGCGCGTTGTACGTAGTACTCGGCCATAAGTGCGTTGGGCACACGGCCTTCATCTGCGCGGCAACGGGTCAGCGGAGCCATGATGATGCGGTTGTTGAGTTGCAGGTCGCCGATCTGGATCGGGTCGAAAAGCGTAGTCATGGGACGGTCCTCTCAGGTTATTCGTTGAGTGCAAGTTGGGGTTCAGGGCTACGGGTACTAAAAGTCAGCAGGGTGGCAAGCATCGCCAGTACGGCCAGGGCGGCGGCTGCCAGGGGCACGCGGGTCAGGCCGAAGCCTTCGGCAATCACCAGGCCGCCGACCCAGGCGCCGAGGGCGTTGCCGAGGTTGAAGGCGCCAATATTCAGGGTCGACACCAGGTTCGGTGCACCGCTGCCAAAGGCCACCACATTGACCTGCAAGGCAGGCACTGCAGCGAAGGCGGCGGTGGCCCAGAGGAACAGGGTGATTTCGGCGGGGATCAGTGCCTGGCTGGTCCAGCTGAATAGGGTGGAAATCACCGCCATGGCGACGAATACGCCGATCAAGGTGGCTTTCAGGCTGCGATCCGCCAGGCGCCCGCCCAGTACGTTGCCGAGGGTCAGGCCGAGGCCGATCAGCAGCAGGGTCCAGGTCACGCCGTTGGGCGATACGCCGGTAACCTCGCCGAGCAACGGGGCGATATAGGTGAACAGGGCAAACATCGCCGCGGAGAACAGCACCGTGGTGCTCAGCGCCAACCACAGGCCGGCACCGCGCAGGGCGCGCACTTCGCTGGCGAAGTCGGCCTTGGCTTCATCGGTCTTGCTGGGCAACACGTGCCACAGGCCGATCAGGGCAATTACGCCAATCAGGGTCACGGCCCAGAAGGTCGAGCGCCAGCCAGCGTACTGACCGAGCGCGGTGCCCAGCGGTACGCCAAGCACGTTGGCCAGGGTCAGGCCGGTGAACATCAAAGCCACTGCCGAGGCGCGGCGATTGGCTGGCACCAGGCTGGCGGCAACCACCGAGCTGATGCCGAAGAACGCGCCATGGCAAAGGGCGGTGATTACCCGGGCGAGCATCAGCATCTGGTAATCGCTGGCCAGGGCGCAGAACAGGTTGCCGGCGATAAAGATGCTCATCAGCGTCAGCAGTGAGGCTTTGCGCGGCCAGCTGGCGGTGGCCAGGGCCATAAAGGGCGCACCGATGGCCACGCCCAGGGCGTAACCGGTGACCAACCAGCCGGCGCCGGGAATCGATACGCCGAGGTCGCTAGCCACTTCTGGCAGCAGGCCCATGATGACGAATTCCGTGGTGCCGATGGCAAACGCGGACAAAGCGAGGACGAGAAGCGCTGCAGGCATGCCGTCAGCTCCTGAAAAAAGTGAATGTAAAAGTTGGTTTAGAGCGCTTGGCTGATGTGGTTGAGGAACGCCTGGATGGTCTCTTCATTGCGTTTGAAGAAGTTCCACTGGCCGACCTTCTTACTGCTTACTAGGCCAGCGCGTTGCAAGGTCGCCAGATGCGCTGACACCGTGGATTGCGACAGGCCGGTGCGCTGGTCAATCTTGCCGGCGCATACGCCGATTTCCAGCGGATGGTCCTGGTCGGCGAAATACGCCTGCGGGTCCTTTAGCCAGTGCAGGATGTCGCGCCGCACCGGGTGGGCCAGGGCCTTGATGACCTCGTCAATGTCGAGCTGCATAGGGGCGTTCTCTGTGTGCTGTAACGTCATATCGCGATGGGGCGAACCTTATATCGGTTGTTGGCGATATACAGATCGTTCGTGGCGATAGTCTTCATCACGCGTGCTGATGTGTAAGCTGTGGCCATGAACTACCTCGCGCATCTACACCTGGGCGGCGACGCGCCGGCGCAACTGCTGGGCAGCCTGTATGGTGATTTCGTCAAAGGGCCGCTGGCCGGGCAGTGGCCGGCGGATATCGAGGCGGCCATCCGCCTGCACCGACGTATCGATGTATTCACCGACAGCCACCCGCTGCAATTGCAGGCGCGGGCGCGCTTTGCCGTCGAGCGGCGGCGCTATAGCGGGATCTTGCTGGATGTGTTTTTCGATCACTGCCTGGCGCTGCACTGGGCCGACTATGCCGCCGAGCCGCTGCCGCGCTTTACCGGACGGGTTTATCAGGTGTTGGCCGCCGAGCCGCGCTTGCCCGAGCGTCTGGCGCTGATCGCACCGCGCATGGCCGCACAGGATTGGCTGGGCAGTTACCGCGAGTTCGCCGTGCTGGAACAGGTGGTGGCGGGGATTGACCGACGGCTGTCGCGGCCCGGCTTGCTGATAGGCGGCCTGGGGGAGCTGGAGCGGCTGTATCAGCCGCTGTTGGAGGATTTTCGCCAGTTCTATCCTGAGTTGCAGGCTTATGTCGCCCGCGAGCGTGGGCTTGCTGGTTAGGCCGCCTGGCTTTCTGTTTCCGTCCTTGCTGTTGCAGGTGCGGCTGCTGCACCAAACAGCGCGTGACTGATCGCCTGATGGGCTGCGCGGGCCAGGGCATTGCGATTCAGATCGCTGCTGGCAATCGGCGTCAGCAGCTGGATTTGCACTTCACTCAGCTCGCTGTCAAGCAGGCGCAGCAGGTGCGAGAGCATGTCGTCATCGCCGATAAAAGGGGCCACGCTGCAGGGCTTGCCGCCGCGCAGGTAACGGATGGCCACCGGTTGCACACACACGCCGCTGTCGATGGCGCTGCTGAGCAAACGGCCATGAAAGGTGCGCAGGCCGAGGCCGTCGGTGGTGGTGCCTTCCGGGAAGATCAGCAGGTTACGCCCGCGTTGCAAGTGGTTGCCCAACTGCTGATTAAGCAGGTTGCTATCGCCCGAACCGCGGCGGATAAACAGGGTGCCGGCCTTGTGCGCCAACCAGCCGGCCACCGGCCAGGTGCGTACCTCGGCCTTGGACAGAAAGGACAGCGGGGTGAGCATGCCGAGCAGCGGAATATCGGTCCAGGACACATGATTGCTGACCCACAGCATCGGCTGACGCGGCAGTTCGCCCTGCACCTGCAAGCGGAACGGCAAAGCCGCAGCCAGGCGCGCGAGAAACCAGCGGGTCAGGCGCTGGCGGGTCGGCATCAGGTCATGTCGGACCAGGCGTTCGAGCAGGGTGATGCCCGCCGCCAGCAGGGTGCCGAGGCTGATCACTGCCAGCAGGCGCGCCAGGCGCAGGTACAAACGCAATTTCTTCATCAAGCTCTCCTGCGGCAAAAACACAAACGCCGGCACTGTCTACAGAGTGCCGGCGAGTTGTGCAACTCCACTCATAACTTGTTTAAAGGCTCGCGAGCTAGAGTCCTGCAAGGCAAAAACAGGCGAGGAAGCGGAGTGTACTTTTGTACATGAGCATTCCGAGCCTGTTTTTAACGCCGCAGGGCCGACGCGCAGCAGCCGTTGACCTGCCCTCAAACGGCCGCCTTGAAGTGCCGGGCATAGCGCGGGCAGAGCTCGTCGCGCTTGAGCAGGATAAACACGTCGGCGACCTGGAAATCTTGGTCCCAGCACGGCTCGCCGCAGATCTTCGCACCCAGGCGCATATAGGCTTTGAGCAGCGGTGGCATTTCGGCGATCACGTTGCTCGGCACATCCAGCGCTGGCAGCGGGGTTTTCGGTTCGGCGCGCAGGTGTTCGGTGCACAGGTAGCGTTCGCGCAGGCGCTGCATGATCGCCTGGGCCTGGATGCCACCGTCCTGCATGGAGATGCTGGCGCAGCCCATTAGGTAGCGGTAACCACCTTCGTTGAGCACTTCGGCCAGCTCGCCCCAGAGCACGGCGATAGTTGCGCCATTGCGGTAGGCGGCGTCGACGCAGGTGCGGCCGATTTCCAGCACCGGCCCTTCGAGGTGAGGCAGGCCGTGCAGGCTGAATTCTTCTTCGCTGTAGAAGCGCCCCAGGCTGGCGGCTGCGCGGTGGTCGAGCAGGCGCGTGGTGGCCACCAGTTCACCGCTGTTGAGGTCACGCACGCCGATGTGCTGGCAGTGAATGTCATAGTCATCCATGTCCAGGCCCAGTTCGGCACCCTTGAGCTTGGCATCGAATTCGGCGCTGAATACGCGAAAGCGCAGCGCCTGAGCTTCGCGCAGGGCGGCAGCGCCGTGTAAGCGCTCGGCCTGCAGGCGACGTGCGGGAGTAGCTTTAAGTGCCATAGGGGTCATGCCGTCATCTCCGTTAGCCGGCTTTTTGCCTTGCAGCCGGTCGATCTTGTTGGGCAAGCTCAGGCTAGGTAGCGGCGGTGTCACCTCCGTGAATCTTTGGTGATGCTTGTGTGACAGTGACTTCAATAACCCCAACAAGGAGCAATGCATGCCCTGGCAACAGTTGTTGAGCCCGCAAGCGCGTCTGCCGGTCGCGGGGCTGGAGGAGTGGTACGCCAGCCTGCTCGAACGCATCGGTAACCCGCCCCCGTTGCAGCTGGCCTTGCTCGGCGGCCGGCTGGCAGCGACGCCGGGGCTGGCGTTTCTCGCCGGCTATCAAGGCGCGTTGCGCGCACTCTGGCCGGCCGCACCCTGGACCCTGGGCGCGCTGTGCGTAACCGAGAACCGCAGCACCCGTCCGGCCGATATGAGCACGCGGATCAACGCGCTGACCCTGGATGGCCGCAAGGATTTCGTCACCGCTGCCGAAGCCGCTGACTGGCTGCTAGTTGCGGCCCGTGAGGAAACCGGCGGCGCGCCGGTACAGCTGGCTCTTGGCGTGGTGCGCAATGGTGCGCCGGGGGTGCAGATCGAGACCTTACCCGCATTGCCGCTGATGCCGGATGTCAGCCATGGCCGCCTACATCTGCAGGGCGCGCAGTGCGAACGGCTGGCCGGCGATGGCTGGGACGACTACGTAAAACCCTTCCGTACTCTGGAAGACACCCACGTACTTGCGGCGCTCGCCGCTTGGCTGTTTAGCGTGGGCCAGGAATCGGCCTGGCCGCAGGCCCTGCAGCTGCGCCTGCTTGGTCTGCTGGCCGGCTGCGCGGAAGTGGCGCGGCAATGCCCAAGTGCAGCGGATAGCCACCTGATGCTGGCCGGGCTGTTTGCTCAGTTCGATAGCCTGCGCAGTGATTTGGACAACGCCTTTACCGCCGGTGATGCGCACTGGGCGCCGCTTTGGCAGCGCGACAAAGGCCTGCTGGCGATTGCCGGCAGCGCGCGCAGCAAACGTCTGCAGAAGGCGCAGGCTGTGCTCGGTATCAACCTTTAACTCGGCATGGCGTGCCGGCTTGATCCAGATCAGTAAGGCCGTGCCGCTGCGCCAGTAAGCTCGCGGGCTTTCGGGAGAGAGCCTGCCATGCGACGCGAGCCCATAGTGTTGTTCGATAACGGCGAGCATCAATGCATGATGTTCGATGACCTGGTCAGCGGGGAGGGCGTGCAGTCCAACCAGTTTCTGATCACCGACAACGAGCAATACCTGCTTCTCGATCCGGGTGGCGATCTGACCTATACACCGTTGTCGCTGGAACTGTCCAAGCACATCCCGGTGCAGGACCTGACCTATATCTTCGCCTCGCACCAGGACCCGGACATCATCGCTTCGCTGGATAAGTGGCTGCTGCATACTCGAGCGCGGGTGATCTGCTCCAAACTCTGGGCACGTTTTCTGCCGCACCTGACGGCCAACTACCTGGCCCTCAGCCGCGGCATCAATACCTTCGACCGGATCATCGCGTTGCCGGATCGCGGCCAGTCGTTTGCCCTAGGCAAATGCACGCTCAAGGCAGTACCGGCGCATTTTCTCCACTCGGTGGGCAACTTCCAGCTGTATGACCCGGTGAGCAAGATCCTGTTTTCCGGCGATATGGGCGCCTCGATGGTCGACGACGCATACCCGGTGAGCGACTTCGTTAACCATGTGCCGAATATGCTCGGCTTTCACCGCCGCTATATGGCCAGTAACAAGATCTGCCGGCTGTGGGCGGCAATGGTCCGTGACATGGACGTGGCGATGATCGTGCCACAACACGGGCGGCCTTTTGTCGGCGCGGAAATGATCAATGCCTTCCTCTACTGGATCGAGAGCCTGGAGTGCGGCATGGATCTGATGGGGCCGGAGGACTATCGCCTGCCCAAGTAGCGGATTTCCGTGCAGTGACTTTTTGCGCCGAATCACCGGGTAAACAGGCGTGTTCGGCGCTTTTTGTCGTCATCAGCGCCATGCTAGGGTGCCGCCTTCGATCCCCGCAGAGGCAGCGCAATGTCCTTCACTCTCTTTCCCGCACGGCGGTTGATCCTGGCGTGTGCCTTCGGCCTGAGCTGCGCGACGGCGCACGCTGAGAACTGGCCAGGTGAAGACTGGGACAGCCAGTTGGCCGCGCCTAGCAGCGCGCTTAGCGAACTGGAAAGCTACGCCTTTCCGGTTCGTGATGACGCCAGCCGCACAGGTGTGCGCACCGACGCCCTGCTGGTGATCCGCGATGGCCAGGTGGTTTACGAGCGCTACGCTGCGCCTACCACCGCCGCGACCCCGCATCTGACCTGGTCGATGGCCAAGAGTCTGCTCGCCACCACAATGGGCGTGGCCTACGGCCAGGGGCGCTTCCGTCTAGATGCGCCGGTGGCCGATTACTACCCGCCGTTTGCCGCACACCCGCAGGTCAAGGTCGGTCATCTGCTCAACTGGGCCTCGGGACTGGACTGGCAGGAGGACTATGAATACGCGCCGCTGAAATCCTCGGTGGTGGCGATGCTCTACACCCGTGGTCGCAGTGATATGGCCGCGTTCACTGCCGCGCACAGCGCCGATGCAGAACCGGGCGAGCGCTTCCGTTACTCCAGTGGTGACAGCAATGTGCTGTCCGCCGCGTTGAAGAACATGGTGGGCGCCGAGGCCTACACCGATTACCCCTGGACCGCGCTGTTCGATCCGTTGGGGATCAAGACTGCCGTCTGGGAACGTGATGCAGCGGGCACTTTTGTTGGCTCCTCCTACGTCTATATGAGCGCCCGTGACCTGGCCCGTGTCGGCCTGCTGATGCAGCGCGATGGTCGCTGGGGTGAGCAGCAGTTGCTGCCTAAAGCCTGGGTCGAGTTCAATCGCACGCCGTTTGCCAACTATCAGCCACAGGCCGAACAGCCTGGTGAGGCGGTGCCCGGCGGGCACTGGTGGCTCAACGCAGCGGTGGCTGGGACGAGCAGGCCCTGGCCGGATGCGCCCGAGGACACTCTGGTGGCGTCCGGGCATTGGGGGCAGGGGCTGTACGTGATCGCCAGCGAGAACCTGCTGATCGTGCGCTACGCCGATGACCGCGATGGCAGCTTTGATCGCAACCATTTCCTCAAACTGGTTCTCGCCGCGTTGGCCGATGAGGTGCAGCCATGATTCGTCGTCGTCCGTTCAGCAGTCTGCTGTTGCTGATTGTGTTGCTACTCGTTGCCCTGGCGTGGCAGAACCGCGCGCACTTGCAGGCTTTTCCGGGGATCATCGGTGCCTACTCGGCCAAGGAATACTGCTCCTGCCGCTATGTGGCGAACAATCCGGCCGATTACTGCGAAGCGTATGTGGCGCAGTACGTTTCGCTCTCTGGCTTCTTCGATGATCAAGCCAACAAGCGCGTGACGGCGCGTGGCCTGGGCAGCACCCAGAGTGCGCAATGGTTGGGCCTACGTCAGGGTTGCCAGCTATTGCCAAAAGCGACTGCGCTGCCCGAGTCCTGATAGCGAGAGACGGCTGGTAGGGTTTGCAAGGCCTTGCCAGCCGGCTATGGTGGCGTCTCCATTTTTTATGCGTGAGACGCAATGCGCAGAATCAACTGCAACGTGAGCTGTCATGCCGCATAACGTCTTTCCCTGGCGGTGCGGCAACACGCTGACGCTGCTGATCGACGGGCCGCAGTTCTTTGTGCAGATGCTGGCGCGTATCGACGCCGCGCAGCGGCAGGTGGAGCTGGAACTTTATCTAGTAGAAAGCGGTGCCTGCGGCAGTGCCTTGCTGGAGTCGCTGTGTGCGGCTGCCCAGCGTGGCGTTGCCGTGCGCTGTCTGCTGGATGCCTTTGGCGCGCAAGGTTTGTACAGCGCGGATCGGCAGTGCCTGCAGGCTGCCGGCGTGCAGGTGCAGTGGTACAACCCGCTGCGCTGGAAGCATGGCCTGCGCAACTTTCACCGTGATCACCGCAAGCTGCTGCTGGTCGATGGGCAATTTGCCTTTGTCGGCGGCACGGGTGCGACCGATGAGTTCTGGCAGCCGGAGAAGGCCAGCAGCCCTTGGCATGAGGTCATGGTGGAAATCAGCGGGCCGCTGGTGGCCGACTGGCAACAGTTGTTTGAGCGCCAGTGGCAGGCGAGTCGGGACTGGATCGTCTGGCGGCCGCGTATGCCGTTGCGCTTGAAGAACCTGCCGGCATTGCCTGCGTTGGGGCAAGGTTTGGGGCGTGTAGCCTATGCCGATGCCTCGCAGTATCGCGACATCTTGCTCTCGCTGGTGCGTGCGTTGCGTGGCTCCAAGCAGCGTATCTGGCTGGCAACGCCATACTTTCTGCCGACTTGGCGCGTGCGTCGCACTCTGCGCCAGGCTGCCAAGCGCGGCATGGATGTGCGTCTGTTATTGGCCGGGCACCACACCGATAACCCGCCGGTGCGTTTTGCCGGTCAGCGTTACTACTCCACGTTGCTCAAGGCCGGGGTACGCATCTTCGAGTATCAGCCGCGTTTTCTGCACCTGAAGATGGTGCTGGTGGACGATTGGGTCAGTGTTGGCTCGTGCAATTTCGACCACTGGAACCTGCGCTTCAATCTGGATGCCAACCTGGAGGCGCTTGATCCCACGTTTACCGCCAGCGTGGCGGCCAGCTTTCAGGCGGACTTTGCCGATAGCCAGGAAATTACTCTGGCCGAGTGGCGTGCGCGACCCTGGTGGCGACGGTTGCAGCAGTCCATTTGGGGGGCGCTGGATCAATTGCTGGTCAATCTGCTTGACCGCCGCCGCTGATCCGCACTTTTTCGCCCGCACTTTTGTTTGGTGTCGGCCGGGCAGGGCACCGCTATGCTCGGCCTATAACTCGAATAAGGATGCTATCGATGCGTGGTCTGCTCTGGTTTACAGTGCTGTTGTTGGTCACCTTGAGTGGTTGCTCGACCCCAGGGGCGTTTTTTGGTGCAACCGAGGGTGAAGCGTTCCGCGAGCATGCGCTCAGCGATGACAACCATGCCCTGGTTTACCTCTACCGCCCGCAAAGCGACTGGGCTGACCAGGAGCTGGAAGCGCCAGCGCTGTTTCTCAATCACGCGCGCATCGGCAGCCTGCCGAGCAATGCCTATATGGTGTTGGAGTTCGATGTCGCCAGTTACCAGCTGGAGATGCGCCGGCCGCTGTTCGGCACGCACTGGACTTTCTTCGCCGATGGCCCGCTGGACTTCACTCTGATCAGTAGCTTCACCCTGGATGCCGAAGCTGGCGGCATCTACTACCTGCGTTATGACGAGCTCAACCCACCGGCTGTCAATGAGCAGGCGCCCAGTCAGGGAAATGGCCCGCTGCAACTGGTTTCCCAAGAAGTGGCCGCAACGGAAATCGCCACCACCCGAGAAATACAACCCTTCGAGCAGATTGCCGCCAGTGGAGAAACCGAGCGCATGCAGCGCAGCTTCTGGCGCAAGGTTGGCAAATCGCTGGACAAGATTGGTATCTAAAACGTAACGGGCCAGCGCAAGGCTGGCCCGTTGGCATCTGTAGTGTGGAAAACCGCGCAGCGTTTTTCCACCATTTGGCTTAGATCAATTCGACTGCCACAGCCGTCGCTTCACCACCACCAATGCACAGCGAAGCGATGCCGCGTTTACCGCCGGTGTTTTTCAGCGCATTGATCAAGGTCAGGATAATCCGCGAACCGGTAGAGCCGACCGGGTGACCCTGGGCACAGGCGCCGCCGTAGACGTTGACCTTGGCATGATCCAGGCCGTGTTCGCGGATGGCCAGCATGGTGACCATGGCGAAGGCTTCGTTGATCTCGTACAGGTCGACCTCGGCCTTATCCCAACCGGTTTTCTTCAGCAGGTTGCTGATCGAGCCAATCGGCGCGATGGTGAACTCGCTTGGGTCTTGGCTTTGGGTCGCGTGCGCAACGATCTTCGCCAGAGGCTTGAGGCCACGCTTGGCGGCTTCTTCGGCAGTCATCAGCAGCAGCGCCGAGGCGCCGTCGGAGATCGAGCTGGCGTTGGCTGCGGTGATGCTGCCGTCCTTGCGGAAGGCCGGCTTCAGGCCGGGAATTTTCTCCAGGTTAGCGTTCAGCGGCTGCTCGTCATCCTTGACCACGACATCGCCCTTGCGACCGCTGACGGTGATCGGGACGATTTCCGCATCCAGCGCACCGCTGGCAATGGCAGCCTGGGCGCGTTTCAGCGACTCGATGGCGTAGGCGTCCATCTGCTCACGGGTGATGCCGTACTGGTCGGCGGTTTCCTGGGCGAAGGAGCCCATCAGGCGGCCGGTGCGCGCATCTTCCAGGCCGTCGAGGAACATGTGGTCCTTGATCTCGCCGTGGCCCATGCGCAGGCCCGCGCGGGCTTTGCTCATGATGTAGGGCGCGTTGGACATGCTTTCCATGCCGCCGGCGATCATCACGTTATTGCTACCGGCCTTGAGCGAATCAAACGCCATCATCACCGCTTTCATGCCCGAACCGCACAGCTTGTTGATCGTGGTGCAACCGGTGGCAGCTGGCAGGCCGGCGTTCAGCGACGCCTGGCGCGCCGGGCCCTGCTTTAGGCCGGCCGGCAGCACGCAGCCCATGATTACTTCCTGCACGTCGGCAGGCGCAACACCTGCGCGTTCAACCGCGGCACGGATAGCGGCTGCACCCAGGTCAACCGCAGCAATGCTCGACAGGCTGCCTTGAAAACCACCCATCGGCGTACGTGCGCCGCTGACGATGACGATATCGGACATCAGGAAACTCCTCGTTTTTGTAGTAGATCGCAGGTCAAACACATCGAATGCGAGGCGTCGATTCTACTGCGTGACTAAAAATGCCCAAAGAGTCACACAGAAAATCATTCTTTGGGCTGATTTGAGCCGGCGGCGGGGGCTCTAGATTGGCCACACTGAAAAAGCCAACAATAGGTAACGCCATGCTGCAGACCCGCCTGATTGCCCCCGCCGACAATGCACACCAAGCGCCGCTGTTGATCAAGCGCCTGCTGCTGTCCGGTATCCGCTACGAGAAAACCCGCGAAATCGTCTACCGCGACCAGCTGCGTTACAGCTACGCCACCCTCAACGAGCGCGTGGCGCGCTTGGCCAATGTGCTCAGCGAAGCCGGGGTCAAGGCCGGTGACACTGTGGCCGTGATGGACTGGGACAGCCACCGCTATCTGGAATGCATGTTCGCCATTCCTATGATTGGCGCGGTGCTGCATACCATCAATATCCGCCTATCGGCTGATCAGATTCTTTACACCATGAACCATGCCGACGATAAGTTTGTGCTGGTCAACAGCGAGTTCGTACCGCTGTACAAAGGCATCGAAAGCCAGTTGACCACGGTTGAGAAGACCATTCTGCTCACCGATGCAGCCGAGAAAACCGCCGACCTGGGCGGCTTGGTCGGTGAATACGAAAACCTGCTGGCCGCCGCCAGCCCGCGCTACGACTTCCCGGATTTCGACGAGAACTCGGTCGCCACCACCTTCTACACCACCGGCACCACCGGCAACCCCAAAGGCGTGTACTTCAGCCACCGCCAGTTGGTGCTGCACACCATGGCCGAAGCCAGCGTGCTGGGCAGCTTGGACAGCATCCGCCTGCTGGGCACCAACGACGTGTATATGCCGATCACCCCGATGTTCCACGTGCATGCCTGGGGCATCCCATATGTGGCCACTATGCTGGGCATCAAACAGGTCTACCCTGGCCGCTATGAACCGGACATGCTCTGTCGCCTGATCAAAGAGGAAAAGGTCACCTTCTCCCACTGCGTGCCGACCATTTTGCAGATGGTTCTGGCCGCCCCAGGGGCTCAGGGCCACGACTTTGGCGGCCTGAAGATGATCATCGGCGGCAGCGCGCTCAACCGCTCGCTGTATGAGACCGCCAAGTCCCGCGGCATCCAGCTGACCGCTGCCTATGGCATGTCGGAAACCTGCCCGCTGATCTCCTGCGCGCATATCAATGATGAATTGATGGCCGGCAGCGAAGATGAACGCACCACTTACCGGATCAAGGCTGGCGTGCCGGTACCGCTGGTGGAAGCGGCAATCATGTCCGCCGATGGCACCCTGTTACCGGCCGATGGTGAAAGCCAGGGTGAGCTGGTGCTGCGTGCGCCGTGGCTGACTCAGGGCTACTTCCGCGAGCCGGAGAAGGGCGCTGAGCTGTGGGAGCACGGCTGGCTGCACACCGGTGATGTGGCGACCATCGACGACTTTGGCTTTATCGATATCCGCGACCGTATCAAGGATGTGATCAAGACCGGTGGCGAGTGGATCTCCTCCCTGGAGCTGGAAGACCTGATCAGTCGTCACCCTGCGGTACGTGAAGTGGCAGTGGTCGGTGTGGTCGATCCGCAGTGGGGCGAGCGGCCGTTTGCTCTGCTGGTACTGCGTGAAGGCCAGAGTCTGGATGCCAAAGGGCTGAAGGAGCACCTCAAACCTTTTGTCGATCAGGGCAGCATCAACAAGTGGGCGATACCGTCACAAATTGCCCTTGTTACCGAAGTTCCCAAGACCAGCGTCGGCAAGCTGGATAAGAAACGCATTCGCCTGGATATTGTCCAGTGGCAGGCTGCAGGTAGCCCGTTTCTCTCAACCGTCTAAGACTTTGTACCACGGGCGAGACGCAGCTCTCGCCCGTATGTGGGCTTGCCGTGCAGTTGTGCCAACGCCAGCTGAATAAAGGCTTTCAGGCGGTTTTGCAGAATTTTCCAAGAGCGGTTTGCGTAACGTTGTGGGCTGTTCAATACGCGTCACGCCAGGTCGCTTTTGGTGACTGGTCAGTCAAACAAGCGTTTGGCTTGCTAATTGCTCATTCCAAGCCATTCTTGGCTCTGCCGGTCGTGTCAAACACGCCGAAACCTGCGAGCCAGAGTGCCTGGGGGCTGCAAATCACACTTTAGAGGGATCAAGCAGAAGTACCCGCTGGCTATAGTCCGCACCATCCATAACAAAAAACACATGGAGTAGCGTCGATGACAAAAACAAAACAAACTTGGCGCCTGGCAAAATTGCCACTGGCCGTCAGCCTCGCATCCACCCTCGCCGCACCTGCATTCGGCGTTACTTTCAATATCGGTGAAATCGAAGGTCAGTTCGATTCGTCCTTGTCGGTTGGCGCGAGCTGGTCGGTACGTGGTGCGGATCCAGATCTAATCGGTTCCAACAACGGTGGTGACGGTTTATCTCAGACCACTGACGATTCGCGTCAGAATTTCAAACGCGGCGAAACCTTTTCAAAAATCTTCAAGGGTATTCATGATCTTGAGTTGAAATATGGTGATACCGGCGTATTTGTTCGTGGTAAATACTGGTATGACTTTGAACTGAAAGACGAAAGCCGTCTGTTCAAAGATATTAGCGACAGTAACCGTAAAGAAGGCGCTCAGGCATCGGGTGCACAAATTCTCGATGCTTTTGTTTATCACAACTATGCAATAGCGGATCAGCCCGGTTCGGTCCGTTTGGGCAAGCAAGTAGTTAGTTGGGGTGAAAGTACTTTTATCCAGAACAGTATTAACTCAATCAACCCCGTGGATGCTTCTGCATTCCGTCGTCCGGGCGCAGAGATCAAAGAAGGCCTGATCCCGGTCAATATGTTTTATGTCTCCCAGAGCCTGACCGAAAATCTCTCCATGGAGGCTTTTTATCAGCTCGAGTGGGACCAGACTGTAGTCGACAACTGCGGTACATTTTTTGCTCAGCCAGACATCATTGCTGATGGCTGTACCGATAATTTGCGGGTTCTGAGCAACAATCCAGCTGCAGGCGCAGGTACAAATGCTGCTCTTGTCGGCTTATTTGGTCGACCAGACTTAGTGATTGATCAGAACAACGAAGGCGTATTGGTTGCTCGCTCTGGCGATCGTGATGCTCGTGATAGCGGGCAGTTTGGTACGGCTTTCCGTTATTTTTCACCTGAGCTAGATACTGAGTTCGGTGCTTATTTCATGAACTATCATAGCCGTACGCCAGCGTTTAGCGCTGCTGGTCCTGCTGCTGATGTTTATGCTGTTGCTGGTCTTTTAGGTGCCGCTGCGCCGCTGGTTGTTGCAGGAAACTCGAATTATTTCCTCGAGTATCCTGAAGATATACAGCTCTATGGTCTGAGCTTCTCGACAACATTACCTACCGGTACTTCTTGGGCTGGTGAGCTTAGCTACCGTCCGAATGCGCCAGTTCTGCTTAACACCACTGATATCCTGTTTGCTGGTGTGAACCCACTGGGGGGCTTGTTTGGTAACGCTTCGCTGATTGATGGTCAACCTGGCCAGGAAGTGAACGGCTACAAGCGTAAGGAGATTACTCAGTTTCAGACCACTTTTACCCACTTCTTTGATCAGGTAATGGGTGCTAGCCGTCTTACCTTGGTCGGCGAGGTCGGTATTGTTCATGTGGGGGGCTTAGAGAGCTCTAGTGACACTCGTTACGGTCGCGATCCGATCTATGGCCCAGGCCCATTGCCGGATACTCAGGTTGGCCCAGCTACTTTTATCAATACGTGTAACGCGCTCAATGGCAGCACACTTGGTACAGCTAGTCGCGAGAACCAATCTAAGTACTGCGAAGACGACGGTTTTGTTACCAGCACTTCCTGGGGCTATCGCGCTCGCGCCATCTGGGATTATCCGGATGTATTTGCCGGTGTGAACCTGAAACCAAGCGTTTCTTGGTCGCATGACGTTGATGGCTATGGTCCTAACGGTTTGTTTGGTGAAGGCAACAAGGCTATTAGCCTGGGCCTGGATGCTGAGTATCAGAACACCTACACCGCCAGCCTGGCCTACACCGACTTCTTCGGTGGCAAATACAACACTTCAATTGACCGCGACTTCGTTGCGCTCAGCTTTGGCGTGAACTTCTAAGCGGACGAGATTTTGAGGACGACTATGACTATGAAAACAACAAAAAGTCTGCTGCAAACCGGCGCCCTGGCACTCTCGCTGCTGGCCAGCGGTGTGATGGCGGCGGTATCGCCGGATGAAGCTGCCAAACTGGGTACTACGCTGACGCCAGTCGGTGCGGAAATGGCTGGTAATGCGGATGGTTCGATCCCAGCCTGGACTGGCGGTCTGCCAGCTAGTGCTGGTACTGCCGATGGCGCGGGCTTCCTCTCGGACCCGTTCCCGAGTGAGCAGCCGCTGTTCACCATCACTGCGCAAAACGTCGATCAGTACAAAGACAAGCTGACCCCTGGCCAGCTGGCGATGTTCAAGCGTTATCCGGAAAGCTACAAAATGCCGGTGTTCGCGACCCATCGTACTGCTACCATGCCTGACTTTATCCTGGCGGCTGCGAAGAACAACGCAGTCAACACCAAGATGGTCGAGGGCGGTAACGGTCTGGAGAACTTCGAGCAGGCTAACCCCTTCCCGATTCCCAAGGACGGTCTGGAAGCCATCTGGAACCACATCACCCGCTACCGTGGTGGCAGCGTGAAGCGTCTGGTAACCCAGGCTACTCCGCAGCCTAACGGCTCCTACAGCCTGGTGTACTTCCAGGATGAGTTCACCTTCCGTGGTGCGCTGAAGGATGCCGATACCAGCAAGCCAAGCAACGTGCTGTTCTACTTCAAACAACGGGTAACTGCTCCGTCGCGTCTGGCCGGTAACGTGCTGCTGGTACACGAAACCCTCAACCAGGTGAAAGAGCCGCGTCTGGCGTGGCTGTACAACGCCGGTCAGCGTCGTGTGCGTCGTGCACCGCAGGTGTCCTATGACGGTCCAGGTACCGCTGCTGACGGTCTGCGTACTTCCGACAACTTCGACATGTACAACGGTGCACCTGACCGTTACGAGTGGAAGCTCAACGGTAAGAAGGAAATCTACATTCCTTACAACAGCTACCGTCTGGACTCGCCGAAGCTGAAGTATGACCAGATCATCAAGGCTGGCCATATCAATCAGGACCTGACCCGTTACGAGCTGCACCGCGTATGGAATGTGACTGCAACCCTGAAATCGGGCGAGCGTCATATCTATGCCAAGCGTGACTTCTACCTCGACGAAGATACCTGGCAAGCTGCTGCCATCGACCACTACGACGGTCGCGGTACTCTGTGGCGTGGGGCTGAAGCCCATGCTCAGTACTACTACGACAAGCAAGTGCCGTGGTACAGCGTAGAGACTCTGTATGACCTGCTGTCCGGTCGTTACCTGGCTCTGGGTATGAAGAACGAAGAGAAAAGTGCTTACGAGTTCGACTACCCTGCGAAGGAAAGCGATTACACCCCAGCGGCCCTGCGCCAGGCTGGCGTACGCTAAACCTGAGTAATGCTGCATAAAGAACCGGCCCGCAAGGGCCGGTTTTTTATGGTCGTCCATCCATGGCGGCCGCCCCTCGGGCTGTCGTTGCGCGACGTTAAAAATGGCTCGCGGCCATTTTTTATACTTGCGTAAAGCCAGGGAGTATGTGGCCGATGGATGAACAATCATTACCGTTTGCTACCTGATGGCCACAAGGGCTTCAAATGCGCACATCAAGAGGCTAGTCTGCGGGGCATTGGTAGTGCCTCTGCCTGACTACTACAAGAAACTGGTTGATGACTGATTTGTCCCGAACTCCTGGCTTGGTTGCCGCGCCCAATGTGCTGGGCGGGCATTTCTATCGACCACCGTTACCCGCCAGTTACGTAGCGCGACCTGGGTTGTGTGAGCGGTTGCTGGGTGGCTTAGCGGGGCGCCTGCTGCTGGTCAGTGCACCAGCGGGCTTTGGTAAAAGCTCATTGGCCATCGAGTTCTGCGAGCATCTGCCCGAACAGTGGCAAAGCCTGTGGCTGGGCTTGAGTGCGCGCGACAGTGATCCGGGGCGCTTTCTTGAGCGCTTGCTTTGCGGTTTGCAGCAGTTTTTCCCAGGCGTTGGGCAGGAGGCGCTGGGGTTGCTGCGTCTGCGTCAGCGGCATCAGCCGTTTGCCTTTGAAGAGTGGCTCGACGGCCTGCTCGATGAGTTGGCGCTGCGCCTCGATCCTCAGCAGCCACTGTTGCTGGTGCTGGATGATTACCACCTGGCCCAGGGCGCGGTGCTCGACCGCTGCCTGCAGTTCTTTTTAAGCCACTTGCCGCCCGGTTTAGTGATGCTGGTGACCAGTCGCCAGCGCCCGGACTGGCATCTAGCGCGTCTGCGTCTGTCGCGCCAGTTGCTGGAGCTGCATGAGCAAGATTTGCGCCTGACCGATACGGAAGGCACTGAGTTGCTTGCGCTACAAGGCGCTGTGCTGTCGGACGATGCGCTGGCTGTTCTATTGCAGCGCAGCGAGGGTTGGGTGGCGGGGCTGCGGCTGTGGTCGCTTGCCGCCAGTGAGGTGCAGGAGTCTTCGGCTCTACCGACGCTGGCGCAAGGTGCTGATGGGCTGATTCATGATTACTTGCTGGAAGAAGTGATCGAGCGACAGCCCTCCGAGGTACAGGCCTTTCTCTACGATACAGCCGGTCAGGAGCGCTTCTGCGCCGAGCTGTGCGATGCCCTGCGCGATGCCCATGACAGCGCCGCGATTCTCCGTCACCTGCAGGCGCATCAGGTGTTTCTGGTGCCGCTGGACGAACAGGGCAAATGGTTTCGTTATCACCATCTGTTTTCCGACTTGCTGCGCAGTCGTCCGCAGCCAACCCCAGGCCTGCATTTGCGCGCATGCCGCTGGTTTAGCGCTGAAGGACTGCTGGATGAGGCCATCGAGCAGGCGTTACGTGCCGGTCAGCCTGATGTGGCGGCCAATCTGGTGCAGAACCTCTCCGAAGAACAATTGTTGGCCGAGCAGAACGTGGCCACCTTGCTGCGTTGGAAGATGGACTTGCCGGACAGTCTGCTGACCAGTACGCCTCGCCTGATTCTGTTGTATGGCTGGGCACTGGCCTTAGCCTGTCAGCTGGATGCCGCCGAAGAGCTTCTCGCCCAGCTCGGGCGCTTTTTGCCGGCGCGTCAGCGCTGCGAGCAGGAAGGCTTGCTCGCCCAGTGGCTGGCCCTGAGCGGCGTAATTGCACGGGGGCGCGGTGACAGTGCCAAGGCCCAGGCCTATTGCAGCGAGGCACTAAGCTGTTTGCCGCTGGACCGTTACGGGCAGCGTTTGATGTGTCTCTCCAGTTTGGCCAACCTGGCGATTGTGCACGGTGATCTATGGCGCGCGAGGGGGCTGAATCGCGAGGCTCTGGAGTTGGCGCAGCGTGTCGGTAATCCGCTGTTCGAGGCTCTAGCGCATTACGACCGCGCGCGGGTATTGCAGGCCCGTGGTGAAGTGCTGCGCGCGCTGGATGAAGTGCGTCAGGGTCAGCAGCGTCTGGCCAGTCTGCCGGCGCAACGGCAGTACGCCGCGCGCGGGCGGCTGACTCTGTATGAAGGCTATCTGCTGAGTTTGCGTTTGCAACCACAGCAGGCGCGTCAGCGATTGTTGGCCGGGATTGCCGAAGCGCGCAGTTGCCGCGATATCAGTGTGTTGATCGGTTATTGCGTGCTGGCCAGTATGGAAGGGCGCAGCGGCAACCTTCCCGAGGCCTTTGCCCAGCTCGCCGAGGCCGAACGGCTGATGCATATCTGGGATATTCCGCCGATCTACTACCTGGCTATGATCACCCTGACCAAATGTGAGCTGTGGCTGCGTCAGGGACAGACTGAACTGGCGGGCGTCTGGCTGAGCCGTTTGCTGGATGCCTATGGCGGCGAGCAGGCCGCTGCGGCCCCCGAATTCCATCCGCAATTGCCGCTGCATATTCAGCTGCACCTGGCCACCTACGAGCGTTTGCAGGGCGAGGATGAGCAAGCCGAGCGGCGTTTGCGCGGGCTGAGTCAACTGGCGCAGAACGCCGGCGGGCAGTTGCTGGGGGCGATTGCGCAGATGCAGCTGACGGCCCTGCTGCGTGACGGTGGGCGCGAGCGTGATGCGCAGCAGCAATTGCGCAGCGCGTTGCAGGCGGCGGCCGGTGGCGGTTTATTACCCTTTCATGGCCTGCTGGTACGACAGCCCGAATGGTTGCGTGAGCAGTTGCTGACGCATGAGGTTAGCCCCTTGGTTGAGGCCCTGTTGCAGCACCTGCCGCAGTCAGTGCAGGCATTCAGCCAGGATGACTATGCAGGAGTGGTCGACGCCCTCAGTTCGCGCGAGCTGTCGGTGCTGCGGCTGATCGCCCAAGGCTGCTCCAACCAGGAGATCAGCGACAGCTTGTTTATCTCATTGCACACCGTTAAGACTCACGCCCGGCATATCAATAGCAAGCTGGGCGTCGAACGGCGCACTCAGGCCGTGGCACGGGCCAAAAGCCTCGGTCTACTGCGCTGACTCTTCTGGTACCGACAGGTCGAGGCTGCGCGTAGGCGCCTTGCGCGGTCGCGCCGCGGCCGCCGCCAGTTTGGCCTGCACATCCTGCTGGATGCTCAGCAGCACCGGCTGTAGCTCACGCATGTTTTGCTGTACTTCTGCATAGGCGTGCTGCTGCGCCAGTTGCTCGACGCGCTGCAGCAAGGTTTCGCGCACATCTGCGCTTAAATGGATAAACAGCTCGGGCAGCTGCTTGCTTAGCTCGGCGCTGTAGAGCACCAGCTCGTCACGGCCGAATTGTTTGGTCAGGCCGAGGTAGTCGAAGGCACTGGAAGTGAGCATGGCCGCTGCTGCTTTGGTTTCATGCAGGCCTTGCAGTCGCACCGGATTGCTTTGCTCGCTTTCCGAGAGGGTCATCCAGAATTCGGTGGTCAAGGTGAACAGCACCGCCTGCTGGCGCAGTGAATAACTCATCAGCCCCAGCGCCTCGGCGGCATAGGGCTGTTGCACGGCACGAAAATCAAAATACAGACGCATCAGTTCCTTGAGGCGAAACAACGCTTCGCGGGCTTCGTTCTGCCGCAGCTCCAGGGGCGCGTAGATATTCAGCTGCGGGCGGAAGTTCTCCTCACTAACCATGCGCTCATAGATCGGCCCGGTGAACTCGCCGCTGCGTCGGGGCAGGGCGTTGAGCTGGGTGCTGTCGACCTTGTTAAGTGCCTCTAGCAGTTGCTGATAGTCAGCGCTGTTCCAGGTTTTGTGGATGTCCGGAATCTTCTGCCCGAGATAGAACAGCTCGGCGGCCTGCACGGGTGACAGCAGAACCAGCAAAAGGATGGCCAGCGGTAGGCAAAGGCGGCGTGTTAGCGTGTTCAGCACAACAATAATCCTGCGGCGGTGGCGTGGCTCAGCGTAACCAGCTTGGCGGCTCGCGTCACCCGCGCCTTGGTTGGGAAAAGTGCAATGCAGCAAACCTTGGCAGAACTCGGTGCTGTGCGTGCGGTGTTTGAAGACCTCGGCGGCTACGGCGCGGTGGCCCAGCAGCAGGAGCAGGACGGTGACGGGCCGCTTATCGGCCATCTGCAGCGTACCAATATTCAACTGGCCGCGATTCCGGTATTTGCTCGTAAGGGCCTTGCCGAAACTACGGTGAATGATTTGCTGGCGGCGGCCAATGTGTCGCGTCGCACCTTCTACAAATACTTCGAAAACAAAATGCAGGTGCTCGAAGGTATCTATCAGACGGCTGTCTCCTTGATGCTGCTGCGCTTCAGTGAAATGCAGACTCTCGCCGGCAGCCCGCAGGCCTGGTTGCAAGGTATGGTCGGGCGTTACTTCGACTATCACCTGGCTGTCGGCCCGATCATTCGTCTGATGCAGGAAGAAGCCCTGCGCACCGACTCCCCGCTGGCCGCGCACCGGCAGCGGGCTCATACCGAGATGGCGCGATTGCTTGCCGATCGTCTGCATGGTGCGACCCATACGACCGACCCTCTGACCTATCGAGCGCTGATCTGGGCCATGGAAGCGGCCTCCTTGGACCTGCTCGGTCGCGCAGCCAGCCGCGAGGAAATCGAACAGGCCAAGCGTGTGCTCAGCGAACTGCTGATCGCCTCGTTGTGCCCGGCCTCCAGCTCAACCTAGGTTAGGCGTCAGGTTGAAGTGGGCGTGATCTGATAGGGCGGATACGTCTTCCCCATAACAACAATCTAGAGGTGCCTGCATGTCTGCTTCCAGTCTTCCGCTGATGCCCCCGCTGGCGCACGGTTTTGCCCGCCTGGGTTTCGGTGCCTTGCCGCTGGAGCGTCTCAAGGCGCGCTATGGCAATGCCACCAAGGGCTCGCGCTACGTCGAACTCGACGGCTTCAACCTGCATTACCGGGATGAGGGCAGTCGCGACAAACCAGTGCTGGTGCTGATTCACGGTGTGGTGGCCTCGCTGCACACCTGGGACGACTGGCTTCCGGCTTTTGCTGCCGATTACCGGGTGATCCGTTTCGATGTGCCAGGTTTTGGCCTTACCGGCCCGGCTCGCGATGGCGTGTATTCCGCCGAGCGAATGATCAAGGTGTTTGGCCTGCTGCTCGACTATCTAGGCGTGAACAAAGCGTCGATTGTCGGCAACTCCCTGGGCGGTTATATCGCCTGGAACTTCGCCTTGGCGCAGCCGCAGCGAGTGGAGAAACTGGTGCTGATCGACCCTGCCGGTTATCACATGCACAAGGTGCCGTGGATGATTGCCGCCGCCGCGTTGCCCGGTGCCACCGTGGCCATGCCGCTGTGGATGCCGCGTGCGCTGATCGCCCAGGGCATCAAGGAAGTCTACGGTGAGCCGGCGCGCATCAAGCCGGGTGTGGTGGATCGCTACAACGACCTGACGCGGCGGCCGGGTAATCGCCGGGCGATGATGGATATCTTCCGCGTGCTGCTCAAGGTCAATAAAGAAGAGCTATACGGTACTGCGGCTCGGGTCGCACAGATTCAGGCGCCCACTCTGCTGTTGTGGGGCGAGCGTGATCGCTGGATTTCCCCTAAGCATGTACCGCTGTGGCAGCGTGATCTTCCGGGTATCCAGGTAAAAACCTACCCAGGCGTCGGGCACATCCCTATGGAAGAAATCCCGCAGCAAAGTGCTGCCGATGCGTTGCGTTTTCTGCAGGGCTGAAAGAGTCCGATAGCGGCGTTAGCAGTCGTCGCTATCGGTTAAGTAGATGTGCATAAAAAAGGGAGCCGATGGCTCCCTTGTCGTTTCGGCTCATCGCCAGGCTTAAGCAGCCTGGCTTTGCGCAGGCAGATCGAACTCGCTGCGGGTCTGGTAGAGCAGCTCCAGGTTGTTGTGCTCCCAGGGGTGGAAGTTGGACTTGAAGAAGTCGCGGTAGGTGCCGATCAGCGGACGGAACACGCCTTCTTTGCCCCACATCCACTGGATGCCATCACGCCACACGCGCCAGTTCCACAGCAGGCCATCCTGCTTGAGCATATGCGCCAGGCCGCGAGTGGTATCGAGCACAAATAAGAAGCTGGCCATGATCATCGCTCTGCGTAGCAGTTTGCGGCTGCCACATACCTGGTTGTACACGTCGAAGGCCACCGCCTTGTGCTCGGTTTCCTCCAGCGCGTGCCAGCGCCACAGGCGCACCATGGTTGGGTGAGCGCCTGCCAGGTATTTCGGGTTCTTGAGCAGGCCGTCGGCCATGATCGCCGTAATGTGCTCCAGCGCAGCAGTTGCAGCCAGTTGCCGTTGTGGTGAGAGTTTCTTCTGGGCGAAGCGGATGCGTGCGCGTGCGCGCTTTTCAATGCGGGTGATGTTGTACCCCAGGTCGCGCAGGCGGTTGCTGTATTCCAAGTGTTCGCGGCTGTGGTGGCCTTCCTGGCCGATAAAACCACGAATCTGCTCTTTCAACACCGGGTCGTCGATCTGGTCGCGGAAGTGCCGCACCGAATCGATAAAGAAGCGCTCGCCATCGGGGAACAGCACCGACATGGCATCGAATAGATGACTTTTGAAGGCATCACCGCTGTGCCAATGGCGCGGCAGAGGATTGGGAAAGTCGAAATCCATATGCCGTGGACGAATCTGCAAACCTTCCGGAGTAGTGCTGACCATGCTGATTCCCTGAGTCTGTGATTGAAGCGAAGCGTGGTCTCACTATGGATTCGCCAAACACTTCGGCAAAGGTTCACAACAGCCAATATTAAGGTCATATACGGCCAATATTGCACGAGTGTACCAATTTTAATGGCTTGTCAGCTTAGTTGGTTGGGTTATCAAACGCTCGTGCTTGAGCACTTGTTTGTGCGTGGAAGACGCCCTCGCCATGCATGCGCCCAACCTTCGGTTGTGGTGATCGGCCGCTCAAGTCCTGAGTATGGTGAAAACCCTCGCACAAGCTGCACAGGCTGATTGACCTGGCCGTGGTGCAGGGATGCCCTTGTCGGGTTTTGTCGAACAAGGTTATCGTCGCAGTCAGTGGTCATATCTGGCCAGATAATAAGAAGCCCATGAAGCCATCATTGAGTTTTTCCGCTGAGCTGGTTCCCGTTGCTTATGCCGCTGCCTTACTTGATCTGGTCGAGGAGTTGGGCGTGCCGCGCGCGCAGCTGTTTGCCGAGGCACGGGTGCGCCCCGAAGTGCTGGGTAATCCGCAGGGACGGTTGTCCTTTATTGATTTCACTCAACTTTCCAGCAGCGCTTTGCGTCTGTGCGATGAGCCTGCTCTGGGTTTGCTGCTTGGGCAGCGGCTGAATGTTTCGACCCACGGCATCCTCGGCTATGCGGTGTTGTCCAGTGCCAACCTGGGTAAGGCTATCCAGTTCGCCCTCAAGTACTACCGGATCTTGGGTCTTACCTACGAGCTGGAAATGGTCGAGTTGGGTACGCGGATTGAACTGCGCGCCAGTGAAACCATGCCGCTGGGTCCGCTAAGTCGTTTCGCCGCCGAAGGTTTACTGACCAGTTGCTTCACTATTGTGCGATTTCTGGTGGGCGAGCGTTTAGAGGACGTAGACGTGGGCTTTGCCCATGCCGCGCCGCACTACGCTGAGCGTTACGAGCGGCTGTTTGGTGTGCCAGTGGTATTTGATCAGCCTTATCACCGCCTGAGCATGCCAATCACCTATCTCGACCGGCCAATGGCCCTGGCCAACCCGGCTACGGTGCAGATGTGCGAGCAACAATGTGAAGCCCTATTGGTGAGTCTGGATGTGCAGGACGGTCTGTTGACCCGTGTACGCCGTTTACTGCTGACCCGCCCTGGCGACTTCCCCAGCCTTGCCAGCGCAGCCGAGGCGCTGCACACCAGTGGCCGCAGTCTGCGTCGGCACCTGTCGACCATGGGCACCAGCTACCAGCAAGTGCTCGATGAAGTGCGTAAAAGCCTGGCCTTGCAGTACCTCACCACCACCCACCTGCCGCTGTATGAAATCGCCTACCTGCTGGGCTTTAGCGACCCATCGAATTTTCGCCGTGCGTTCAAGAAGTGGACGGGTAAACTGCCCAGCGATTATCGCGCTGAGGAATAACCATGAGTTCTGCCGCAACCCCGACCCTGATCCGCGAAACCTTTCCCGTCGGGCCTTTGCATTGCAACTGCACGATCATCGGTGACCCGGTAACCAAGAAGGCCATCGTCGTCGATCCGGGTGGCAACCCTGAGCTGATCATGGCGCGCTTGGAGGCCCATGGCCTGAAGGTGGTGAGCATCATCCACACTCACGCCCATCTGGATCACTTCCTTGCCTCCGGGCAGATGAAGGAGAAGACCGGCGCGACCCTGCACCTGCATAAGGAGGATCAGTTCCTCTGGGATAATCTGGAAATGCAGTGCCGCATGTTTGGCGTGCCCTACACCCCTGTGCCGGCCCCGGATCAATGGTTGAGTGATGACGAAGAGCTGGCCTGCGGTTGCGGCGTGGCACTGCATACGCCAGGGCATACCCCGGGTTCGATGAGCTTCTGGTTTCCCCAGGACAAGCTGTTGATTGCCGGCGACACCCTGTTCAAGCGTGGCATAGGCCGCACGGACCTGTGGGGCGGTGATTACCCGACCATTGAGCGCTCGATCAAGCAGCGTTTATACACCCTGGACGAGGATGCCATCGTGGTGACTGGTCATGGCGCTGATACGCGCCTCGGTGATGAGATGCGCGACAACCCCTTTATTCGGGCATAGCCCTTCCACTCAATTGTGCGGCGAGAGGAACTTAAACCGCGTTTCAGGCTCGAAAACTCAGGTGCAAACCTGTCCCGATAAGAATTCAAAGGAAGTACGCATGAAGCTGTGGCGAAATCTGGCTGTCGTAACTCTCGGTCTTGGCATACTCGCCGGCTGTACCACCAACCCTTATACCGGTGAGCGTGAGGCCGGCAAGGCTGGCATCTATGGCGGTGTCGGCGCTGTCACTGGTGCGGTGATTGGTGCGGCCACATCAAGCAAGAAGGATCGTGCTAAAGGTGCCCTGATCGGCGCGGCAGTTGGTGGTGCGGCCGGTGGTGGTTACGGCTACTACGTCGACACCCAGGAAGCCAAGCTGCGCCAGACTCTGCAAGGCACTGGCGTGCAGGTGCAGCGCAATGGTGATGACCTGAAGCTGATCATGCCGGGCAATATCACCTTCGCCAGCAACTCGGCGGATATTTCCAGCAGCTTTTATCCAACCCTCAATTCCCTGGTCACGGTATTCAAGGAGTTCAACAAGAACGGCATTGATATCGTTGGCCATACCGACAGCACCGGCTCGCTAGAGTTGAACCAGAACCTCTCCAATCGCCGTGCGCAAAGTGTTGCCTCTTACCTGAGCGCCAATGGCGTTCCGGCTTCGCGGCTGTCGTCTTATGGCGCGGGCCCGAACCAACCGATTGCCAGCAATGCCAGTGAAGCCGGCCGCGCGCAGAACCGTCGGGTAGAAATTAACCTGCGTCCGCTGTAACCGCAGGCTGAAAAAAGCCGCGCATTGGCCGAATGCGCGGCTTTTTTATGCCTGTAATTTAGACGCGGCCCCCCATTCAAATCGTGACTAGACTGCTGGCAGTGGTTCCAATAATCCTGCCCCATCGTGCGCTGCACGCGCCGAACATGGACGAAAAAGGAGAGTACATGGACGACAGGCCTGCTTCCACTTCGGGTAAACCCTGGTTGCCGTTGTGGGTGACCTTGGCTGTGTTGATTGGCCTGGGAACATTGATCGTCTGGCAGTGGCAGGGCTTCGAGCAGCGTGAGCTCGAGCAGAATCAGCAGCGCTTCGAGCTGGAAGCGCAGGACATCGGTCAGCGGGTGATTAGCCGCATGCAAGCCTATGAAATGGTCCTGCGCGGCGTTTCCGGGTTGATGACCGGCAGTGATCATGTGTCCCTGACCGAGTGGGAGCGCGCTCTTGATCAGTTGCAGTTGCAGGATCGTTATCCGGGCATCCTGGCCCTGGCGTGGTCGCGTTATCTGCCCGCCGAACAGCTCGATGCTTATTTGCTTGAACAGCAGAGCCAGGGGCGTGCGGACTACCGGCTGTTCCCTGCGGGGGCGCGTCAGCACTATCTGTTGATCGACTACATCAGCCCATTGGATTGGCGCAATCGGCGGGTGCTGGGTTACGACATGCTCAGTGAAGCCGTGCGTCGTACGGCAGTCGAACAGGCCATCGACACGGGGCAGGCGATTCTCAGTGCACCGGTCACTCTGCGTCAGGAAACAGAGGTCAATGTGCAGGGGGGCATACTGCTGTACCTGTCGGTATATCAGCCTGGCATGCCACAGAGCACTGCCGAAGAACGTCGCGCAGCCTTGCTCGGCGTGGTGCATGGAGCGTTTCGCAGCCATGAGCTGATGGAAGGCATTCTTGGTGCGCAGAGCCAGCGCTTCGATGTGGTGATCAAGGATCAGCAGGCGCTGCAAACCCCGTTGTTAAGCGCCGAGATACAGGGTGTCGCCCAGCAGCCACGCTTTCAGCATGAACTGGAATTACCCTTGTATGGGCGCAACTGGCTGCTGCGGGTAACCAGTACGCCAGCCTATGAGGCGGCTTTTTCCAGTCGTGGTATCAGCTTGTGGATCGGCTTGGTGGCAGCCGCCTTGCTGGCCTTGCTGGTCGGCGGCTATCTGTATTTGCGCGAGCGCGAGCTGCACGCCAACCACCTGGCTACCGACAAGCTACGTGAGCGCGAGGAGCGCTTCCGCCTGCTGGTCGAACGGCTGCCGGTGGCGACGTTGCTGTGCAACGCCCAGGGCCGCATCGAGATGGCCAACCGCAGCGCTGCCGACTTGCTCGACTCAACGCCCGATGGCTTGGTCGGCGAGCGGGTCAAACGCTTTCTGCCGAGCGTTGAGCAACTCAGCGCCCTGGCCATCGATCACGACACCTCCGAACTGTCCAACGAATACCTGGCGCGTCGCGACCTCGGCGAAGAAGTTCCGGTGGCGCTGAGCCTGAGCGTGCTGGGCGATTCTGGTGGGGTCAATTACCTGATAAACCTGATTGACCTGCGCGCGCGCAAGGGCGCCGAAGAGCGCTTTCGCCTGGTGGTCGAGGCGTCACCCAATGCCATCGTGCTGGTCGACAACAAAGGCTGTATTGCCATGGTCAATCGCCAGACCGAGCAGATGTTTGGTTATGGCCGTGAGGCGTTGCTCTCCCAACCGGTAGAAATTCTGCTGCCCACGGCCCTGCGTGGCAGCCATGTACCGATGCGTCAGGGCTATCAGAAGAGTCCAGAACCGCGGCGCATGGGCAATAACCGCGAGCTGTTCGGCCAGCACCGCGATGGTCGGCAGATTCCCCTGGAAGTGGGGCTGTCGCCGATCAGTGGTGGCGAGGGCGCGCTGGTGCAGGCGGTGATTATCGACATCAGCGAGCGTAAGGCCGCCGAGCAGCGCCTGCGCGACCAGGCCGAGCAACTGATTCTGGCCAACCGCTACAAGTCTGAATTTCTCGCCAATATGTCCCATGAGCTGCGCACGCCGCTCAACAGCATCCTGATTCTCAGCGACCAGTTGCGCCTGAACAGCGCCGGCAACCTGACCGAGAAGCAGGCCAAGCATGCCGATATCGTCCACCGCGCCGGCAGCGACCTGCTGCAGTTGATCAACGATGTGCTGGATCTGGCCAAGGTCGAGTCCGGGCGCATGCAGCTCAAGCTTGAACCGCTGAATATGCAGGATGTTCTGGTCGAGCTGGATGCCAGCCTGCGGCCGATGGCCGAGATCAAGGGCCTGCGTCTGCATACCCAGTTGGAGGCCGGGGTGCCGAGGGTTATTCACACAGACCGCATCCGCCTGCAGCAGATCCTGCGCAACCTGCTGTCCAACGCGCTGAAATTCACCGAGCACGGCGAGGTCAGCCTGACCGTGTCCTGCGCCAGCGGCGAGCCGGAGGAGGGACATGAGCTGCTCAACTTCAGCGTGCGCGACAGCGGTATTGGTATTCCCGCCGAGCAGCATGAGCAGATTTTCCAGGCTTTCCAGCAGATCGACGGCTCTACCAGTCGGCGTTTCGGTGGTACCGGGCTGGGTCTAGCGATTACCCGACAGCTGGTGCTGGCGATGGACGGCGAGATCAGCCTGCAAAGTGCGTTGGGTGAAGGCTCCTGCTTTACCGTGCAGCTGCCGGTGCGGGTGGTGGCGCAAGCCCAGGCAGAGCCAGAAGTCGATGCGCCGCAGCGCAGCGGTGAAGGCCCTGCGGTACTGATTGTTGAAGACGATGTGAATTTTGCCGTGGTATTAGCCGAGGAAGCGCATGCCCACGGCTTTGCCAGCGTGCATTGCCGCTCTGGGGTGCAGGCGCTCAACCTGCTGCAGAGCGAGCGCTTCAGCGCGGTGATCCTGGATATTCTGCTGCCGGATATCAGCGGCTGGCAGCTGTTCCGTCGCCTGCGCAGCCATGCCAGCCATCGCAGCACCCCGGTGCATATCATCTCCTGCGTACCACAACCGGTGGACTGGAACGATGACGGTACGCGCTATCTGGTTAAACCGATTCAGCGTGCGGATCTGGAGCAGGTATTTGTCGATCTGCAACAGCTCGACCAATCGCCGGCGCAGCGCCTGTTGCTGGTCGAGGATGTTGAGGTTGAGCGCGAACATTACCGTGAGCATCTGCAACAACTGGGCTTTGATGTGCATGCCTGCGCGCGCGCCGATGAGGCGCAGCAGGCTTATGCCTCCGGGATGTTCAATGCATTGGTGATCGACCTTGATCTGCCCGATCAGGACGGTTTTGAGCTGCTGGAAACCCTCAACCGCCAGCGCCCGCTGAATGGCACGCGGGTGGTAATCAATACCGGTGTCGATGTCACCCGCCAGGCCCTGCAGCGCCTGCGCCGTTACAGCGCGGTGGTGGTGCACAAACACGGCGAGGACATGCAGGAGCTGAGCGAGGCGGTGCAGGGCTTCCTTGGCAGCGTGCGCGATCCCTCGCGGGCAGGTGCTCCGAGAATCGAGAATCCGTTGGAAGGCCGGCGCGTGCTGCTGGTGGATGATGATGTGCGCAACGTGTATGCCCTGACCGCTCTGCTTGACGAGGTGGGGCTGATCGTCAGTTCGGCCAAGGACGGCCAGGAGGCCATCAACTGTTACGAGCGCGAGCCGTTCGATCTGATCCTGATGGACATGGCCATGCCGACCATGGACGGCTACACCGCCACCCGGCTGCTCAAGACCGAGCACGGCTGCAGCATTCCGATCATCGCGCTGACTGCCCACGCGATGAAAGGTGACCGGGAGAAGTGCATCACCGCAGGCGCCGATGACTACCTGGCCAAACCGGTTAGCCGCGAGGCCTTGCTCGAGCTGCTGGTGCGCTGGCTGACCACTGCCGAGCCAGCGAGGCGTTCATTTGAAGTACCTGCAGTACCGCCGCAGTAGTTTTGCCAGCGCCTGCTAACCTGAACCGCAACAGGAGTCGCAAGGCGCTCGCCAGGGATACAGGGAGAACATATGGCACACGTGCAGCTGAAGGTTGCCACCAGTACGCAGATTCTGCTGGTGGTGGACGACCGTCCGGAAAATCTGGAGGCCATGCAAGCCCTGCTGGAAGAGGGCGACTGGCAACTGCGCTGTGTCGACTCGGGCGAAGCTGCCCTGCAGTGTCTGCTCGAAGAGGACGTCGGCCTGGTGCTGCTGGATGTACAAATGCCGCACATGGACGGCTTCGAAGTTGCCCGATTGATGCGCGGCAACCCACGAACCCGTTACACCCCGATCATCTTCGTGTCCGCCATCTCCCAGACCCAGGACTCGGTGATCAAGGGCTACGCCACCGGCGCGGTGGACTTTATGCTCAAACCGTTCGACTCCAACGTGCTACGCCATAAGATTCATGCCCTGCTTGAACATGAGCGCAGTCGCAGCGAACTGCTGCAACTGACTCAGCAACTGGACACGGCGCGGGCCTTCAATGCTTCGGTGCTGGATAACGCCGCCGAAGGCATCATGGTGGTGGGCGAAGATGGCCGCATCAATTTCGCCAACCCGGCCATGGCGCGCATGCTTGAAGGTTCGATCAACGATCTGGAAGGCAGTGAAATGCTGTCCTACCTGGTCAGCCCGCAAGTAACCAGCGATTGGCGTCAGTCCGAGTTTTACCTGCAGTGGCGGCGCGGCGAGGCTTATCGCTTGCACGATGCCAGCCTACGCACGTTGAACGGCGGGCAGGTGCCGGTGGCGCTGTCCTGTTCACCCTTGCCGCGCCTGCAGCACGCCATGGTGGTGATGGCACTGGATATGTCGGTGGTGCGCCGTTTGCACCAGCAACTGGAGTCGCAGGCGATTACCGACGCCCTGACTGGCCTGCTCAACCGCCGTGGCTTTTATCAGGCCCTGGAGTCGGCGCTGTCGCGGATCAATCGCAGCGGTCAGCGTATGGCGGTGCTCTATCTCGATCTGGATGGCTTCAAGCGGATCAATGATTCGCTTGGTCACGATGTCGGCGACCGCTTGCTCAAGCTGGTCGGTGAACAGCTAAAGGCCAGCCTGCGCCCCTATGACAGCCTGGCGCGGATTGGCGGCGATGAATTCACCGCCCTGCTCGACACTCTGGAACACCCGGAAGACGCGGCGCGCATCGCCGAGAAACTGATCGAGCAGGTGTCGGTGCGGCATAACCTCGACGGCATTGAGGTGACCCTGGGGGCGAGCGTAGGGATTGCCTGCTTCCCCGAATGTGGGCAAACCGTAGAAGGCTTGTTGCGCGCCGCGGACATGGCCATGTACGAGGCCAAGCGCACGGGCCGCCAGCAATACCGCTTCTTCTCCCCGGAAATGAACGGCCGCGCGCGCTCACGGTTGATGCTTGAGGAAAGTCTGCGCAGTGCAATCGAGAATAATGACTTTGTACTGGTCTACCAGCCGCAGATCTATCTGGATAGCGGGCGCCTGCGCGGCTTCGAGGCCTTGCTGCGCTGGCAGCACCGGGTTGCCGGCACCGTGGCGCCGGGGGTGTTTATTCCGCTGCTGGAAGAGACTCGCCTGATCAACCGCCTGGGCAGCTGGATTTTCCAGACCGGGATCGAGAAATGCCAGCAGCTGAGCCAGCAGTACGGCAACGAGCTGGTGCTCAGCCTGAATGTCAGTCCGGTGCAGTTCGGTATGCCGCAGCTGGTCGAAGACTTGCGCCGGGTGCTTGAAGAGCACCAGTTGAACCCTCGGCAACTGGAAGTGGAAGTCACCGAAAGCGCGCTGATGCAAGACCTGGAAACCAGTCAGGAACAGCTGCGTCAGTTGCGCCAGCTGGGTGTGAAGATCGCCATTGATGACTTTGGCACCGGCTACTCCTCGCTGGCCTACCTGCGCCATTTCGAGCTGGATACGCTGAAGATCGACCGGCTATTTATCTCTAATATGCTCGACTCTCCGCGTGACGCTGCGGTGGTCAGCACCATCATCGACCTGGGCCGTAACCTGGGGCTGGAAGTGATCGCCGAGGGCGTGGAAACCATGGCTCAGCGCGATTGGTTGGCGGCGCACAACTGCGCAATCATGCAGGGCTTTCTGGTCGCGCCGGGGCTGAGCACCGAGCAGATCAAGACTTTCCCCGCGCAGCTGGATTGGCACAACTTGCCATTACGCAATGAAAAACCCGTTGGTTAAGCGGGCTTGGAGGCTGCTGCGGTAGCGGTTTAGCGCGCGGGATAGCGCTTCTTCAGCTCGTCGAGCTGCGCATCCTTGTCCAGCCACAGCTGGTTGACCCACTGCTGGAACTGCAGGCGGTAGGCCTCGTCCTGATCGTAGTTGCTGCCAATAAATTCCTCGGGGATCTGCAGTTGATCGAAGCGTACCACCACTTGTTCAACCCGCCCGCACAGCAGGTCCCAGAACCCTGGGTTGCCCTGCGGGTAATGGATGGTGACGTTGACCAGGCTATGCAATTGCTCACCCATGGCATCCAGCACAAAGGCAATGCCGCCGGCCTTGGGTTTGAGCAGGTGCTTGAACGGTGATTGCTGCTGCGCGTGCTTGGTGGGCGACAGGCGCGTGCCTTCCAAGAAATTGAACACCGACACCGGATTGCTCTTGTAACGCACGCAGGCCTTGCGCGTGGTGGCCAGGTCCTGGCCGCGTTTTTCCGGGTGCTTGGCCAGGTATTCCTTGCTGAAGCGCTTCATAAAGGGGAATTCCAGCGCCCACCAGCACAGGCCAATCACCGGTACCCAGATCAGTTCCTGCTTGAGGAAGAACTTGAGAAATGGGATGCGCCGGTTGAGCTGGTATTGCAGTACCAGGATATCGACCCAGCTTTGGTGGTTACTGGTCACCATGTAGGAGTGCTGCATGTCGAAACCCTTGAGTCCTTCGACATTCCATTCGGTCTTGCCTACCAAATGCATCCAAAATTTGTTGACGGAAATCCAGAACTCGGCAGTCGCATGCATTGCCGCGCGCAGCGCGCGCTGCACCTTCGGAATGGGCAGCAGAAATTTCAGCAGGGCTCCGATAAATAGCGGCCAGCAGCAGATAAGGGTGTTGAGGGCGAGTAGCAGGCCGGCAAGCAGACCGCGTAATGGAGCAGGCAGAAAATGCAGCATGGGGACAGATGCCTCCAAAAAGGGGCGTAGGCCCCGACTTATCTATGCCTGTGGTTTTCCACCACAGATCGGTCGGCGCACAGGTTAACGTCTGTGTACCGAACTGCAAGCCTTTCGAAACGCTGGTGATCGCTGCGGATCGCGGATTTTTAGCGCTTTTGCTTGGCTAGGGCCGCAGCTGGGCAGCCCTGGCTGTGCGTTACTGCGGCAGGTTGGCGGCCTGAATCGCAGTCAGGGCAATGGTGAAGACGATGTCATCGACCAGCGCGCCGCGCGACAGGTCGTTTACCGGCTTGCGCAGGCCCTGCAGCATGGGCCCGACACTGACGCAATCGGCGCTGCGTTGTACTGCCTTGTAGGTGGTGTTGCCGGTATTCAGGTCGGGGAAGATAAACACCGTGGCGCGGCCGGCGACCGGGCTGCCAGGGGCTTTCTGCCGGCCAACGCTTTCTATTGCTGCCGCATCGTATTGCAGCGGGCCGTCGAGCAGCAGCTGCGGGTCCAGAGCCTTGGCCAGGCGGGTGGCCTCGCGAACTTTCTCGACCTCTTCGCCACTGCCGGAGTCGCCAGTGGAGTAGCTGAGCATCGCCACCCGCGGGATGATGCCGAAAGCGCTGGCCGAGGCCGCACTTTGTATGGCGATTTCCGCCAGTTCCACCGCTGTCGGGTCTGGGTTTACCGCGCAGTCGCCATAGACCAGCACCTGGTCCGGCAGCAACATAAAGAACACCGACGACACCAGCTTGTAGCCCGGGGCAGTCTTGATCAGCTGCAGCGCCGGGCGGATGGTGTTGGCGGTGGTGTTGATCGCCCCGGAAACCAGGCCGTCGACTTCATCCAGGGCGAGCATCATGGTGCCCAACACCACGGTGTCTTCCAGCTGCGCGGCGGCCATCGGCGCGTTCAGACCTTTGCCCTTGCGCAGCTCGACCATGGGCGCGACATAGCGCTCGCGGATCAGGTCCGGGTCGAGGATTTCCAGGCCTTCCGGCAGTTCGATGCCGTGGGCGCGGGCCACCGCGTGAACGTCTTCCGGCTTGGCCAGCAGCACGCAGCGAGCGATGCCGCGGGCCTGGCAAATGGCGGCGGCCTGCACGGTGCGCGGCTCGCTGCCTTCCGGCAGAACGATGCGTTTGTTGGCTGCCTTGGCGCGTTGCACCAGCTGATAGCGGAACGCCGGAGGCGACATGCGCAGCTCGCGCGGCGTGCCGCAGCGGGCGAACAGCCATTCGTGGTCGATGTGGCTGGCGACGAAGTCGGCGACCTTTTCCGCACGCTCCTTGTCGTCGACCGGGATTTCCTTATTTAGGCGGTTGAGATTGGTCGCGGTGTCGTAGGAGCCGGTGCTTACCGTCATCACCGGCAAGCCGCCCTGCAGCGCGCCACGACACAGCTCCATGATCCGTGGATCGGGGGCAAAGTCGCTGCACAGCAGCAGGCCGGCCAGCGGCATGCCATTCATGGCGGCGAGGCTAGTGGCGAGGATAATGTCGTCGCGATCCCCAGGCGTCACCACCAATGTGCCGGGCTTGAGCAGTTGCACGGTATTGGCCACCGCGCGGGCGCAGAGCACTATCTTCAGCATGCGCCGCTGCTCGTAATCGCCGGCATTCAGCACCCGCGCGCCGAGCAGGTCGGCAATATCGCGGGTGCGCGGAGCGTTCAGCTCGTCTTGCCAGGGGATGCAGCCTAGTAGGCGGAAGTCATCGCCCTTGAGCAGCGGCGAGAGTTCTTTCAGGCGAGTGGCGAAGGCTTCGATGCCATCGTTACTGCGCACCTTGTTGAGGATCACACCGAGTACTTTTTCGTCCTTCGGCCCGCCGAACAGCTGGGCCTGGATCTCCACCCGGTCGCTCAGTTCGCTGAGGCTTTCCTGTTCCGGTGCGGAGACCAGAATTACCTCGGCATCGACGCTCTTGGCCAGGTGGAAGTTGACCCGCGCGGCGTAGCTGGCCTGGCGCGTCGGTACCATGCCTTCGACGATCACCACGTCTTTGCCTGCAGCCGCTTGCTGATAGAGGCTGATGATTTCTTCCAGCAGTTCATCCAACTGGCCGTCGCCGAGCATGCGCTCGACATGCGCCAGGGCCAGCGGCTTGGGTGAGTGCAGGCCATGGGTGCGAGCGATCAGCTCGCTGGAACGCTCCGGGCCCATGTCACCCTGATGCGGCTGGGCGATGGGTTTGAAAAAGCCGACCTTGAGGCCAGCACGCTCCAGGCCGCCGACCAGACCCAGGCTGATCGAGGTAAGGCCGACACCGAAACCGGTGGGGGCAATAAAGAAGGTGTGCATTCGCGCTCCGTAGTAGTCAGGTGACGATCAGGCTTCGAGTAGCGCCAGGGTGTCGAGGGCAATCTGTCGTTCTTCATTGGTCGGTACGACCAGCACACGCGGGTGCCCATCGGCCTGGATCGGCCCGGCTGAGCCGCGCACGGTGCGGGCGTTGGCCGGCTCGTCGAGGGCCAGGTTGAGCAATTTCAGGTGAGTGACGGTCTTGCTGCGGATCAGCGCCGAGTTCTCGCCGATGCCGCCGGTGAAGATCAGGCCGTCGAGTTGCGGCAGGGCGCAGCTCATGGCTGCCAGGGATTTGGCCAGACGGTAGCAGAACACCTCGATGGCCAGGGTGGCGCCGGCATGGCCCTGTTCGCGGGCCTGCTCCAGGGTGCGCATGTCATTGGACAGGCCGGACAGGCCCAGCAGACCGCTGTCTTTATTAAGCATGGCGTCGATCTGTTCCAGGCTCCAGCCCAGGGTGCGCGACAGGTGGCTGTGCAGATTGGGGTCGACATCGCCGCTGCGCGTGCCCATCACCACGCCTTCCAGTGGCGTCAGGCCCATGCTGGTGTCGCGGCTTTGTCCATCGACGATGGCGCAGGTCGAGCAGCCATTGCCCAGGTGGGCCACCAGCCAGCTGCTGGCATTGACCGGCAGCCCGGCCATTTCTGCGGCGCGCTGGCTGACAAAACGGTGGCTGGTGCCGTGAAAGCCATAGCGGCGCACACCGTGCTCACGGTACAGGTGGTCGGGCAGGGCGTAGCGGTAGGCGTGTTCGGGCAGGGTCTGGTGAAACGCAGTATCGAACACCGCTACTTGAGTCAGGCTGGGGAATAGCTTGATCGCCGCTTCGATACCCAGCAGGTTGGCCGGGTTGTGCAGTGGAGCCAGCGGCGCGGTGGCGCGAATTGCGGCGAGGCTCAGCGCATCCAGGCGGCAGGCCGCAGTGAAGTGCTCACCGCCATGCACCACACGGTGACCAATACCGTGCAGTTGGCCACCAGCGGCGGCCTGCACCAGAGGTAACACCTGGGCGAGGGCGGCGCGGTGATCGGCATGGGGCAGAATCAGGCTGTCTTTGCTGTTGCCCTGTTGCCAGTGAACTTGCGCATCCGGGCTGCCCAGGCGCTCGGCCAGGCCGCTGAGGATAAAGGCGTCTTGCGCTTCGTTGATCAGGGCAAACTTGATCGATGAACTGCCGCAGTTGATCACCAGAATGTTGCGTGCGGGCATTTACCGCTCCTTGTTCAAATCTTGGTTCGGGCGTTCTGTCAGCGCCTCGCTTGCGCCTTTTTCAGCCGCGCACCAGCCGCAGAGGAAAGGTCCTCCCACGTGCGCCTGGCGTTGATGAGCATCCAGCACCCACGCGCGATTCTGCCAGGGCGGCTGGTGGCGCAGGTGCTGAGTATGGCCGCAGGACAATACTGCCAGC
>DASRUM010000001.1:0-22407 GCA_035655415.1 Pseudomonas sp. | reverse complement strand
GAATCCACCGCAGAGGTTAACCGCTATGCCTGATTACAAGGCCCCCTTGCGTGATATCCGTTTCGTACGCGACGAACTGCTCGGCTACGAAGCGCATTATCAGAGCCTGCCTGGCTGCCAGGACGCTACTCCGGACATGGTCAGCGCCATCCTTGAAGAAGGCGCCAAGTTCTGTGAGCAAGTGCTGTCTCCGCTGAACCGTGTAGGTGACACCGAAGGTTGCACCTGGTCCCCGGAAGGCGTGAAAACCCCTACCGGCTTCAAAGAGGCCTACCAGCAGTTCGTTGAAGGCGGCTGGCCGAGCCTGGCCCACGACGTTGACCACGGCGGCCAAGGCCTGCCTGAGTCCCTAGGTCTGGCAATCAGCGAAATGGTTGGTACCTCTAATTGGTCGTGGGGCATGTACCCAGGCCTGTCGCACGGTGCGATGAACACCATCTCCGAGCACGGTACCGACGACCAGAAGCACACCTACCTGACCAAGCTGGTATCCGGCGAATGGACTGGCACCATGTGCCTGACCGAGCCGCATTGCGGCACCGACCTGGGCATGCTGCGTACCAAAGCCGAGCCGCAGGCTGATGGCTCGTACAAGGTTTCCGGCACCAAGATCTTTATCTCCGCTGGTGAACACGACATGGCCGGTAACATCGTCCACATCGTGCTGGCCCGCCTGCCCGACGCGCCGCAAGGCACCAAAGGCATCTCGCTGTTTATCGTGCCGAAGTTCTCGGTCAACGCTGACGGCAGCGTCGGTGCGCGTAACGCCGTTTCCTGTGGCTCGCTCGAGCACAAGATGGGTATCCACGGTAACGCCACTTGTGTGATGAACTTTGACGGTGCCACTGGTTACCTGATCGGCCCAGCCAACAAAGGCCTGAACTGCATGTTCACCTTTATGAACACGGCTCGCCTGGGTACTGCTCTGCAAGGTCTGGCTCATGCCGAAATGGGTTTCCAGGGCGGCCTGAAGTACGCCCGTGAGCGTCTGCAGATGCGCTCCCTGACTGGCCCGAAAGCGCCGGAAAAAGCCGCTGATCCGATCATCGTTCACCCGGACGTGCGTCGCATGCTGCTGACCATGAAAGCCTTCGCTGAAGGTAACCGTGCGATGGTGTACTTCACTGCCAAGCAGGTCGACATCGTCAAGTACAGCCAGGACGAAGCCGAGAAGAAGCAAGCCGACGCACTGCTGGCTTTCCTCACTCCAATCGCCAAAGCCTTTATGACCGAAGTCGGCTTCGAAGCCGCCAACCACGGCGTACAAATCTATGGCGGCCACGGCTTTATCGCCGAGTGGGGCATGGAGCAGAACGTTCGCGACAGCCGTATTTCCATGCTGTACGAAGGCACCACCGGTATCCAGGCACTCGATCTGCTCGGCCGTAAAGTGCTGCAGACTCAAGGCGAAGCGCTGAAAGGCTTCACCAAGATCGTGCACAAGTTCTGCCAGGTCAACGAAGGCAACGAGGCTGTCAAAGCGCTGGTTGCACCGCTGGCCAAGCTGAACAAAGAGTGGGGCGACATCACCATGAAAGTGGGTATGGCCGCCATGAAGGACCGTGAAGAAGTCGGTGCCGCTTCGGTGGATTACCTGATGTACTCCGGTTACGTCTGCCTGGCTTACTTCTGGGCTGACATGGCTCGCCTGGCTGCCGAGAAGATCGCTGCTGGCGCTGAAGACGCGGCTTTCTACAAGGCCAAGCTGCAGACTGCCAACTTCTACTTCGCACGCATCCTGCCGCGCACCCGTGGCCACGTTGAAGCCATGCTGTCTGGCGCCAACAACCTGATGGACATGGCCGAAGAAGACTTCGCCCTGGGCTACTAAGCCTTAGTCCTTTCCAGGTCAAAAAACCGCTGCCCTTTGGGTGGCGGTTTTTTATTTGGGCGCACAAAAAAGTCTTAGATAGCTTGTCGATTTGCCTGCGAGGTTTCGTGCGAAACACTCTCGTTACAGGCAAACTGCGCGGTGTTATCCACTTTTTATTGCTGTGTGGAGCCCGTCTTGTCGCGTCTTGCTGCTGTGCGCTTCAGCCATTTTCTGCCTTCACTGCTGCTTCTAATCAGCGGCTTGCTGTTGGCGCGCCTGGCGGTGCTGAGCGAGTTTTTCACCTCGCTGTTCAATGTGCTGCCCACCCTCCTGCTGTTACTCGGTGGCGCGTTTTGCCTGGTGTATGGCCGTCAGCGCGAGGTGTTCCTGCTGCTGACGCTGTACCTCGGCTACTTTCTGCTCGATACCCAGGTCGATCATTTCCGCGCCACGGGGCAGGTGCGCAGTGATGCGGCGCTGATCTTCCATCTGTGCAGCCTGTTGTTGCCGCTGCTCTACAGCCTCTACGCGGCCTGGCAGGAACGTACCCATCTGCTGCAGGACCTGATTGCCCGCGCAGCGGTTCTGCTGGCAGTCGGTGCGGTGGCGGTGGGCCTGGCGCAGCGCTTTCCCGAGGCGCTGCTGCATTGGTTATCGCGTGTGCGCTGGCCGGCGTTGCAGGTTGAGTGGTTGGCGCTGGTGCAGCTGGCTTATCCGGTATTTATCCTCGGATTGATTCTGCTAGCGGTGCAGTACTTGCGCGCTCCACGGCCGTTGCATGCGGCTCTGCTGCTGGGCCTGTGCGGCCTGCTGTGGATGTTGCCGAATACTTTTATCCTGCCCAATGCGCTGAATGTGATGAGCAGCCAGATCATGCTGATCCTGGTCGCCGCCGTTGCGCATGAGGCCTATCAGATGGCCTTCCGTGACGAACTTACTGGCCTGCCTGGGCGGCGTGCCTTGAATGAACGGCTGCAGCGTCTGGGCCGCAGTTATGTGATCGCCATGGCCGACGTCGACCACTTCAAGAAATTCAACGATACCCACGGCCACGATGTTGGCGACCAGGTGCTGCGCCTTGTCGCCGCCCAACTGCGCAAGATCGGTGGCGGAGGCAAGGCCTACCGCTATGGCGGCGAGGAATTTACCCTGGTGTTCCCCGGCAAGACGCTCGAGGAATGCCTACCCCACCTCGAAGTGGTGCGCCAGGCCATCGAGACTTACCGCATCCAGCTGCGCGACAAACAGCAGCGCCCGCGGGACGACAAACAGGGCCGGGCGCGGCGCGCCGGCAGCACGGCCAATCAGGTGTCGGTGACGGTCAGCATGGGCGTGGCCGAGCGCGGACTGGAGCAGCGCAGCCCGGAAGAGGTACTCAAGGCCGCCGACCAGGCGCTGTATAACGCCAAGGGCGCCGGACGTAACTGTGTGCGCAGTTATGGTCAGCGACGCGGGGCGGTCAAGCTGGATACCACGCGGGGTTAAGACCGTCGGCTAATGGCAGTGTATTCAGCATCTGCACTGTGATTGTTGCAACGCTGCATGAGCCGTAGCTTAAAGAGCTAATCCACGCTCTAGCTGACGGAGATGCCAGCATGCCCGAGTACAAAGCTCCCCTGCGCGATATGCACTTTCTGATCGACGAGGTCTTCGACTTCCATGCTGGCTACGCCGCGATGGGTGCCAGCGACGCCCCCCCGGATATGGTCAACGCGATCCTCACTGAGGGCGCGAAGTTCTGTGAGCAGGTGCTGGCCCCGCTGAACCGCTCCGGCGATGAAGAGGAATGCCAGATCAACGACGGTGTGGTGACCACACCCAAGGGCTTCAAGGAAGCCTTTGCCCAGTACGTTGAGGGCGGCTGGAATGGCCTGGCGGCGGACCCGGCCTACGGCGGCCAGGGTCTGCCGCATTCCCTTGGTCTGCTGATCAGCGAAATGGTCGGCGCGAGCAACACCTCCTGGGGCATGTACCCCGGCCTGACCCACGGCGCGATGTCGGCGATCCACGCCCACGGCACTGAGGAGCAGAAGCAGACCTACCTGAGCAAGCTCACCGAAGGCAGCTGGACCGGCACCATGTGCCTGACCGAAGCCCACTGCGGCACCGATCTGGGGCTGATCAAGACCCGCGCCGTGCCCCAGGCCGACGGCAGCTATGCGGTCAGCGGCAGCAAGATCTTTATCTCCGCCGGCGAGCACGATATGAGCGAGAACATCGTTCACCTGGTGCTGGCCAAGCTGCCCGATGCGCCGGCTGGCACCAAGGGCATCTCGCTGTTTATCGTGCCCAAGTTCCTGCCCAACGCTGAAGGTCAGGCAGGCGAGCGCAATGGCGTCAGCTGCGGCTCAATCGAACACAAGATGGGTATCAAGGCTTCGGCCACCTGCGTGATGAACTTCGACAGCGCCACCGGCTACCTGATCGGCGAGGCCAACAAGGGCCTCAACTGCATGTTCACCATGATGAACCACGCACGCCTGGGCACCGGCATGCAGGGTCTGTGTCTGGGTGAAACCAGTTTCCAGGGCGCGATCAAGTACGCCACTGAGCGTCTGCAGATGCGTGCGCTGACCGGGCCGAAGGCACCGGATAAAGCCGCCGACCCGATCATCGTGCACCCTGATGTGCGGCGCATGCTGTTGACCATGAAAGCCTTCAACGAAGGCAACCGCGCGCTGGCCTATTTCACCGCACAGCTGATTGACCAGGCGCACCGTGGCAACAGCGCCGAGCAGCGTGAAGAGGCGGAGAACCTGCTGGCCTTCCTCACGCCGATCTGCAAAGCCTTTATGACCGAGACCGGCCTGGAGGTGACCAACCACGGCATGCAGGTATTCGGCGGCCATGGCTTTATCCGCGAGTGGGGTATGGAGCAGCTGGTCCGCGACTGCCGCATTGCGCCTATCTATGAAGGCACCAATGGCATTCAGGCCCTCGATCTGCTTGGGCGCAAGGTGCTCGGTAGCCAGGGCAAGCTGCTACGTGGCTTTACCAAGATCGTCCACAAGTTCTGCGAAGCCCAGGCCGAGCATCCGCAGCTCAAGGATTATGTCGCGCAGCTGGCGACGCTGAATCAGCAGTGGGGCACGCTGACCCAGAAGATCGGCATGGCTGCGATGAAAAATCCGGACGAAGTTGGCGCGGCGTCGGTGGATTACCTCATGTATTCCGGCTACGTCACCCTGGCCTACTTCTGGCTGCGCATGGCCTTGGTCGCCGAGCAGAAGCTGGCGGAGGGCGCTGGCGAAGCGGCGTTCTACCAGGCCAAGTTGGCCACCTGCGAGTTCTATTTCAAGCGCCTGTTGCCGCGCACCTCCACTCATCTGGCGGGTGCCGAGGCGGGCAGCGAGAGCCTGATGCAGTTGCCGGCCGAACACTTCGCCCTCTGACCAGCGGTTGTAGCCCTGACAAAGCCCGCCACCCGGCGGGTTTTGTCGTTAATGGGGCGGGGTGTGGCCTAGCAAACGGATGGTGACCATTTAGTCATAAACAGACGCTATGTGTCTAAAAAGTTGTTCGGTTAGACTCCCTGCACATCTTTACACCTACTGCTTCACACCTGTTGCTCGTCCGAGGATTTGCCCCATGGCTGACTACAAAGCTCCCCTGCGCGATATGCGCTTCGTGCTCAATGAAGTGTTTGAAGTGTCCAAGCTGTGGGCCCAATTGCCGGCCCTTGCTGAAGTGGTCGATGAAGACACCGCAGCGGCCATTCTCGAAGAAGCCGGCAAGGTCACCGGCGGCGTGATCGCCCCGCTGAACCGCAGCGGCGACGAAGAAGGCTGCTCCTGGGAAGGTGGCGCGGTGAAAACCCCGGCCGGCTTCCCGGATGCCTACAAAACCTACGCCGAAGGCGGCTGGGTAGGCGTTGGTGGTGACCCTGTATTCGGCGGTATGGGCATGCCCAAGGCTATCTCGGCCCAGGTCGAGGAAATGGTCAACTCGGCCAACCTGTCGTTCGGCCTATACCCGATGCTGACCGCCGGTGCCTGCCTGTCGATCAATGCCCACGCCAGCGAAGAGCTGAAAGAGAAATACCTGCCGAACATGTACGCCGGCACCTGGGCGGGTTCCATGTGCCTGACCGAGCCACACGCCGGTACCGACCTGGGCATTATCCGCACCAAGGCCGAGCCGCAGGCTGATGGCAGCTTCAAGGTGTCCGGTACCAAGATCTTTATCACCGGTGGTGAGCACGACCTGACCGAGAACATCATCCACCTGGTACTGGCCAAGCTGCCGGACGCCCCAGCGGGCCCGAAAGGCATCTCGCTGTTCCTGGTGCCGAAGTTTATGGTCAACGCCGACGGCTCCCTGGGCGAGCAGAACAGCCTGTCCTGCGGCTCGATCGAACACAAGATGGGCATCAAGGCTTCGGCCACCTGCGTGATGAACTTCGACGGCGCCACCGGCTGGATCGTCGATGCGCCGAACAAGGGCCTCGCCGCCATGTTCACCATGATGAACTACGAGCGTCTGGGCGTAGGTATCCAGGGCCTGTCCCTGGGTGAGCGCAGCTACCAGAACGCCGTGGAATACGCCCGCGACCGTATCCAGAGCCGCGCGCCGACCGGCCCGGTGGCTAAAGACAAAGCCGCTGACCCGATCATCGTGCACCCGGACGTGCGCCGCATGCTGCTGACCATGAAAGCGCTGAATGAAGGCGGCCGTGCCTTCTCCAGCTACGTGGCCATGCAGCTGGACACCGCCAAATACAGCGAAGACGCCGCAGTGCGCAAGCGCGCGGAAGAGCTGGTTGCTCTGCTGACCCCGGTGGCCAAGGCCTTCCTCACCGATATGGCGCTGGAAACCACCGTGCATGGCCAGCAGATCTTTGGCGGCCACGGCTTTATCCGTGAGTGGGGCCAGGAGCAGCTGATCCGCGACTGCCGCATCACTCAGATCTACGAAGGCACCAACGGCATCCAGGCTCTCGATCTGGTCGGCCGTAAAGTGGTCGGCAGCGGCGGTGCGTTCTACAAGCACTTCGCCGAAGAGATCAAAGCCTTCACCGATTCCGCCGACAGCAGCCTGGCCGAGTTTATCGAGCCGCTGAAAGGCGCAATCGCCAACCTGGAGCTGATGACCAGCGATCTGCTGGAACGCGCCAAGGCCAACCCCAACGAAGTCGGCGCTGCCTCAGTCGAGTACCTGCAGGTGTTCGGCTACACCGCCTACGCCTACATGTGGGCCCTGATGGCACGCACCGCACTGGCCAAGCAGGATCAGGATGAGTTCTACGTCAGCAAGCTGGGCACCGCGCGTTTCTTCTTCGCCCGCCTGCTGCCGCGTATCCACTCGCTGACAGCTTCGGTTAAAGCCGGTAGCGAGTCGCTGTACCTGCTGGATGCTGCGCAGTTCTAACGGTACCTGCAGTAAACCAAGCCCCGGTCTAAACAGCCGGGGCTTTTTTGTGTGCGCTGCTGCTGAAGGCGCGCAAACCTGCTGTTGTAGGGTGCGCCGCGCGCACCAAGGTCTCATAGGCTGCTGCGGTGCGCGCGGCGCACCCTACAAATCTCGCCAACGCTTATACGCCAGTCGGAGGGTTCCAGGCCCGTGCCGTGTGGCTGTCGATAATACGGATGCTCATCCAGACTGTTATTTATGTATATACATTCTGTGCGTTATGGCTGCACATAGACTGTGCCAGCCGAGCGCTGCCGTTCGTCTGCTGCTGGACTTTGCTGCTGAACAATCTCGGTGATTTCTTTGGTTATGCCTCAGCGCGGGCATGTGACGGTTGTAGCACGGCAGTGATTTTTCGGTGACGAACGGGGTTGACGACTGCATGGTCGAACTTTATTGTATATACAGGTTCGCTCAAGGAGAGTCCCATGTCCCCGTCCGCCCTGCGCCTGCTTTGGCGCGAGCTCTGCCTCTTTGATGGCCTGACGACGCTGGCTGAGCCGATCAATCTGCTGGTGGCGGATGGCAAGGTCGCGGGGCTGTGGCCTACCAGCGCGTTTCCTGAAGCTATGGCTGAAGGTGCGCTCGAAGCTGGGCGTGGCGGGGTGATGACCCCGGGTCTGGTGGATTGTCACACTCATCTGGTGTACGCCGGCAACCGCGCCGCTGAGTTCGAGCAGCGTCTTGAGGGCGTCAGCTACGCCGAGATCGCCAAGGCCGGCGGCGGTATTCTCAGCACCGTGCGCGCCACCCGGGCAGCCAGCGAGGACGAGCTGCTGGCGCAGAGCCTGCCGCGTTTGCAGGAGCTGCTGGACGACGGCGTCACCACCCTGGAAATCAAATCCGGCTACGGCCTGAGCACGGCGGATGAATTAAAGATGCTGCGCGTGGCGCGCCGCCTCGGCGAGTTGCTGCCACTGCGCATCACCACCACCTTGCTCGGTGCCCACGCCCTGCCGCCGGAGTTCGCCGACGACAGCGACGGCTATATCGATCTGGTGTGCAACGAGATGATCCCGGCGGCCGTGGCCGAAGGCCTGGCCGATGCGGTGGACGTGTTCTGCGAAAACATCGCCTTTAGCCCGGCGCAGTGCGAGTTGGTGTTCCAGGCTGCGCAACGCCACGGCCTGCCGATCAAGGTGCACGCCGAGCAGCTGTCCAATCAGGGCGCCAGCGCCCTGGCCGCGCGTTATCAGGGCCTCTCGGCTGACCATATCGAGTTTCTCGACGAGGCCGGGGTGCAAGCCATGGCCGCCGCCGGCACCGTGGCCACCCTATTGCCAGGGGCCTTTTATACCCTGCGCGAAACCCAGCTGCCGCCCATCGCGCTGCTGCGTCAGTACAAAGTGCCGATGGCCCTGGCCAGCGATGCCAACCCCGGCACCTCACCGATCTGCTTTCCGACCCTTACCCTTAACCTGGCCTGCACCCTGTTCCGTTTGACCCCGCGCGAAGCCCTGGCCGGTATGACCGCCCATGCCGCCCGCGCCCTCGGCCGCCCTGACCTGGGTCGAATCGAGGTCGGCGCCCCTGCCGATCTGTGCCTGTGGGATGTGCAGCAACCTGCCGAGCTGGCTTACGCGGTGCAGCCGGGGCGGCTGCGTCAGCGCATCTTCAACGGCGCCATTAGCTACAGCAAAGAGGCCAACAGCTATGCACGCTGATCGCAACTCCATGGACCTCTGGCAGGGCCGCGTCGATCCGGAAGCCGACAGCTCGCGCTGGCATCAGCGCATTCAGGAACTGAGCGCTGACAGCCAGCCTGGCGTGGCCCTGCTCGGTTTCGCCAGCGACGAAGGCGTGCGCCGCAACCATGGCCGCGTGGGCGCGGTAAATGGTCCGCTGGCGATGCGCAAGGCGTTGGCCAATCTGGCCTGGCATCGCCAGGGCGCGGCCTATGATGCCGGTGATGTGCTGTGCGCCGATGGCGATCTGGAAAGCGCCCAGGCGCGCCTAGGTCATAACGTCTGCGCGCTGCTGGATGCCGGGCATCTGCCCATCGTTCTCGGCGGCGGCCATGAGGTGGCCTTCGGTAGCTGGCAGGGTATTGCCGAGCATATGGCCGGAGGCAGCGCGCCGCGGATGGCCGCCCCACGTATCGGAATTATCAATTTCGATGCGCATTTCGACCTGCGCGACCCGGCTCACGCCCGTTCCTCCGGCACGCCCTTCGCGCAGATCGCCGAGCAGTGCGCCGCCTGTGGCTGGCCGTTCGCCTATGCCTGCCTCGGCGTCAGCCGCGCCAGCAATACCCGCGCCTTGTTCCAGCGCGCCGCCGAGCTGAACGTACTGGTGCGCGAAGACCGCGAGATTCGCGAAGGCAGCCTGACGGCGCTTAGTGCCGAGTTGCAGGCCTTTATCGCCGGTTGCGACGCCATCTACCTGACCATCGATATCGACGTGCTGCCGGCCTGCGAAGCCCCGGGCGTCAGCGCCCCGGCTGCGCGTGGCGTGCCGCTGGCGCTGCTTGAACCGCTGCTGGAAACCGTGCGTGACAGCGGCAAGTTGCGCCTGATGGATCTGGCCGAACTCAACCCCGATCATGACATCGACAGTCGCACAGCCAAGGTCACGGCGCGGTTGATTCATCTGTTGACTCTGACCCCCTGAATTTATCCAGAACCTCATACCTAACAAGAATAGGAGGCCAGTAATGAGCCTTTTCCGTGACACCGAAATCCGCGCCGCCCGTGGCACCACGCTTACCGCCAAGAGCTGGCTGACCGAAGCGCCGCTGCGCATGCTGATGAACAACCTCGACCCGGAAGTGGCCGAGAACCCCAAGGAGCTGTTGGTGTATGGCGGCATCGGCCGCGCCGCGCGCAACTGGGAGTGCTACGACAAGATCGTCGAAGTGCTGACCCGCCTGGAAGACAACCAGACCCTGCTGATCCAGTCCGGCAAGCCGGTCGGCGTGTTCGAGACGCACAAGGACGCGCCGCGCGTGCTGCTGGCCAACTCCAACCTGGTGCCGCACTGGGCCACCTGGGAGCACTTCAACGAACTGGATGCCAAGGGCCTGGCCATGTACGGGCAGATGACCGCCGGCAGCTGGATCTATATCGGCAGCCAGGGCATCGTTCAGGGCACCTATGAAACCTTTGTCGAGGCCGGCCGCCAGCATTACGGCGGCAACCTCAAGGGCCGTTGGGTGCTCACTGCGGGTCTTGGCGGCATGGGCGGCGCGCAGCCACTGGCGGCGACATTGGCCGGTGCCTGCTCGCTGAATATCGAGTGCCAGCAATCGCGTATCGATTTCCGCCTGAAGACCCGTTATGTCGATGAGCAGGCCACCGATCTGGATGATGCCCTGGCGCGTATCGACACGTACTGCAGCGAAGGCAAGGCGGTGTCCATCGCCCTCTGCGGCAACGCCGCCGAGATTCTGCCGGAGCTGGTCAAGCGCGGTGTACGCCCGGATATGGTCACCGACCAGACCAGCGCCCACGACCCGCGTCACGGCTACCTGCCAGCCGGCTGGAGCTGGGACGAATACGTGGCCCGCGGCAAAACCGAGGAGGCCTTGGTGGTCAAGGCCGCCAAGCAGTCCATGGCCGTGCATGTACGCGCCATGCTGGCCTTCCAGCAGATGGGCGTGCCGACCTTCGACTACGGTAACAATATCCGCCAGATGGCCCTGCAGGAGGGCGTCGACAACGCCTTCGACTTCTCTGGTTTCGTCCCGGCTTATATCCGTCCGCTGTTCTGCCAGGGCATCGGCCCGTTCCGCTGGGTGGCGCTGTCCGGCGACCCGGAGGACATCTACAAGACCGACGCCAAGGTCAAGGAACTGATCCCGGACGACGCCCACCTGCACAACTGGCTGGACATGGCCCGCGAGCGCATCAGCTTCCAGGGCCTGCCGGCGCGGATCTGCTGGCTCGGCCTGAAGGACCGTGCGCGCCTGGCCCAGGCCTTCAACGACATGGTTGCCAGCGGCGAGCTGAAGGCACCTATCGTGATCGGCCGCGACCATCTGGATTCCGGCTCGGTGGCCAGCCCTAACCGTGAAACCGAGGCCATGCAGGACGGCTCCGACGCCGTGTCCGACTGGCCGCTGCTCAACGCCCTGTTGAATACCGCCGGCGGCGCGACCTGGGTGTCGCTGCACCACGGTGGCGGCGTCGGTATGGGCTATTCGCAGCATTCCGGGGTGGTAATTGTCGCTGACGGCACGCCAGAAGCCCGCGCTCGTCTCGGTCGCGTGCTGCGCAACGACCCGGGCACCGGGGTGATGCGTCACGCCGATGCCGGTTATGAAATTGCCATCGATTGCGCCCGCGAGCAGGGCCTCGACCTGCCTATGATTAGCGCAACCCAAGGAGCCCATGCATGAGCCTATTCACCCTGCACCCTGGCCAGTTGACCCTGGCCCAACTGCGCGCCGCCTACCAGGCACCCCTGCGCGTGAGCCTGGCTGCGTCGGCCTATCCGGCCATTGAGGCCAGTGTGGCCTGCGTTAACGGGATCATTGCCGAAGGCCGTACCGCCTATGGCATCAACACCGGCTTCGGCCTGCTGGCCTCAACCCGCATCGCCAACGATGACCTGGAAAAACTCCAGCGCTCCCTGGTGCTGTCGCATGCCGCTGGTATCGGTGCACCGCTGGATGACGCCATGGTGCGGCTGATCATGCTGCTCAAGGTCAACAGCCTGGCGCGCGGCTTCTCTGGCATTCGCCGGCAGGTAATCGAGGCGTTGATCGCCCTGATCAATGCCGAGGTCTATCCGCATATTCCGCTCAAGGGCTCGGTTGGTGCCTCCGGCGACCTGGCGCCGCTGGCGCATATGTCGCTGGTGCTGCTCGGTGAAAGCCAGACGCGTTATCGCGGCGAATGGCTGCCAGCAACTGAAGCGTTGGCCGTCGCCGGTTTGCAGCCGATGACCTTGGCGGCCAAGGAAGGTCTGGCGCTGCTTAACGGCACTCAAGTGTCGACTGCCTACGCATTGCGTGGGTTGTTCGAGGCCGAGGATCTGTTTGCGGCGGCCAGCGTTTGCGGCGGTCTGACCGTCGAGGCTGCTTTGGGCTCGCGTGCACCCTTCGATCCGCGCATCCATGCTGCCCGTGGTCAGCGTGGGCAGATCGATGCAGCGGCGATCTATCGCCATCTGCTTGGCGACAGCAGCGAAGTGGGGCGTTCCCACGAAGCCTGCGACAAGGTGCAGGACCCATACTCGCTGCGTTGTCAGCCGCAGGTTATGGGTGCCTGCCTGACCCAGCTGCGTCAGGCCGCCGAGGTGCTGGCGGTGGAAGCCAACGCAGTGTCGGATAACCCCTTGGTATTTGCCGCCGAGGGCGAGGTGATTTCCGGCGGCAATTTCCACGCCGAGCCGGTGGCCATGGCTGCCGACAATATCGCCCTGGCCATCGCCGAAATCGGTGCACTGAGCGAACGTCGTACCTCGTTGATGATGGACAAACATATGTCGCAGTTGCCGCCGTTTCTGGTGGCCAATGGCGGGGTCAACTCCGGCTTTATGATCGCCCAGGTCACCGCTGCCGCACTGGCCAGCGAGAACAAGGCGCTGGCCCATCCGCACAGCGTCGATAGTCTGCCGACCTCGGCGAATCAGGAAGACCACGTGTCCATGGCCCCAGCTGCTGGCAAACGCCTGTGGGAAATGGCCGCCAACACCCGCGGCGTGCTGGCCATCGAATGGCTGGGCGCCTGCCAGGGCCTGGATTTCCGCGAAGGGCTGAAAAGCTCGCCGCTGCTCGAGCAGGCGCGTCAGGCTCTGCGCGCGCAGGTGCCGTACTACGTGGAAGACCGCTTCTTCGCCCCGGATATCGAGGCTGCCAATGCCTTGCTAGCTGAGCGCGTGCTGAGCCCGTTGTTGCCGAGCGGGGTATTGCCGTCGCTGGCGTAGGTTGGCGTTGAGCGCAGCGAAGCCCAACAGATGCCGTCTGTCATTGGCCGTTGGGCTTCGTCGCAGGCTCCTCAACCCAACCTACGGTGGCGGTGGACGCGCTATTATCCGCGCATCGGGACCACCCCAAGGAGCCGCAGTGAGCAGTACAACCCCGCGCTACAAGGCGATTGAAGCGTTCCTGCTGGAGCGCATCCACAGCGGCGCTTACCCGGTCAATCATCAGATTCCGGCAGAAGAGCAACTGGCGCGGGATTTCGGGGTGAGTCGAATGACCGCCAACAAGGCTATTCGCGACCTGGTACAGAAGGGCTACCTGCTACGTCAGGCCGGCTTGGGCACTTTTGTCACCGACCGCAAGGCCGAGTCATCGCTGCACGAAGTGCTGAATATCGCCACTGAAGTGCGCGGCCGTGGGCATGCCTACAGCAACGACATCATTCGTTGTGAAGCGCTGGCGGCGGATGATGAAGTGGCGCTGCGCTTGGGCCTGCGCCTTGGCGCGGAGGTGTTTCACAGCATTCTGGTGCACCGCGAGGATGGCGTGCCGATCCAACTGGAAGACCGCTTCGTCAACCCGCGCTGGGTGCCGCATTACCTGGACAGTGATTTTTCCCGGCAAACGCCCAACGAGGTGCTGGTCAGCAGCTGTCCGATTTCCGATGTCGAGCATGTGGTGGAAGCAGTGCTAGTGGATCAGCAGGTGGCCGACTGGTTGGCTATCGAAGTGGCCTCGCCGTGCCTGAGTGTGATCCGTCGGACTTGGTCGGATGAACACCTGATCAGCTACGCCCGGCTGATCCATCCGGGCGATCGCTATAAGCTGCGTTCATCGCATAAGCCGCGACGCTAAACCCGATCAGTTATTGATCTGCTGCTCGACCAGCTCAGGATTGTCGATAAAGCGGTTGCGGGTGCCTTGCAGGCTGGCGATCTTGTCGTTGCGCGCCTTTTCTTCGGCGTCCGGTGGGTCCATCTGGTGCCACTTCTTGTACATCTGCACCTGGCCGACGATGGGCAGGTCGTACTCGACATGCATATAAAAGATCGCCCGGGCCACGTTGCCCTTGGCTTCGTCGCGCGGCTCCACCAGCTGGAAGCTGGTTTTCATATCGCAGCCGATGTCGGCGAATTTGCTTGGCACGCTGTCATCCAGCTCGCCGAACTGCGCATTGCGCCGCACCAGTTCCACGCGGGTCATCGCCGGATAGAGGTTGTGCAGGTCGGCCGCCATAAAGACGTAGCGCGGGTTCATGATTCCGCATTGACGGTTGGTTATGCAGCGCAGCGCGCTTTTCAGCTGTTTGCTGCTGTAGATCGGGCTGGCCTTGAGTTGGCCACTTTCCTCGGTGAACGCTTTACCGCAATACAGCGTGCTGCCGCCCTGGCCATAAAGCTCATTCCAGAACAACTGTGTGGCGGCTTTGGGGTTGGAAAGCTGATTTTGTCCGTTTGCGGATGCCAGTGAGCTGATGGTGGCTGCCAGGCAGCCGATGAAGAAAAGAAATGAGCGCATGTGTGGCCCCAATGACCGCCGTTGACGGGGTCTGTTGTTTTTGTAAGACAAAATCGAGTCTAACAAGACCTACGTCACAAAATAAAGCCGAGCCTTTGCTCGGTTTTACTCGAAAGGGGGCGGTGTAGGCTTTGGCTTACACAGCGTGCTGCAGATCGCCACTGTTCCGAATTCCGGGCGATGGCTAATCTGCTGCCCATGGACGTCGCGCAGGAAGCGCACACTATTCAAAACGGACACGCTGGACAGCTGCCAGGATGGCAAGCAGATCAAGGATGTCAGGACTCAAGTCTGCAAAGGCCCCGCAATCGCGGGGTTTTCTTTTTTATGCGCGCCAGTAGGCTCACCCTGCGGGTAGTTCGCCTAACAGCAGCACTCTTCTCGAGCGGCCAAACCTAAGCTGTGACCACGCTAAATACGGCACTGGCGCGGGCTATTCGTTTCGACTCAACCACAAAGTAGCAATTGGCAAACGCCAGGCTTTTGCCGACCTTCTGCACATCGGTTTCGATGGTTATCCAATCACCTAGCTTGGCGGTGCCGGCGTAGTCGATGGTCAGGCTGCTGGTGACTATTGGCGTGGGCGGCTCCTGGGCGAAGGCGCAGTTGTAGCCTAGGGCGACATCGGCCAGGCTGCTGAGTACGCCGCCATGCACCACGCCGCGCGCATTGCAGTGTTTCTCCTCGGCGCGCAGGCCAATCACCAGGCCGGTATCGCTGCGCTGGTTGTAGATCGGCCCGAGCAAATCGAGAAAGGGGCTGCTGCGAAACAGTGGGGTAAAACCTGCCGGGATCATGCTCATCAGCGAAATCTCCTTTGATATGGGCTGTTCAGGCGGCCTGCTGTTGCGCCTGCAGCTCGGCAAACCAGTTCAGCGTTTCATCCCACAGCGACTGCGCCGCCGGGCGGAAGTAACCCATATGGCCGATGGCGCCGATGCTGGCGGCTGAATCGATGGTCCGCGCTTGATAGGGCGCGGCGCTGTAGGCGGCCATAAAGGCATCGCGTGAGGCGGGTGGGGCCCACAAGTCGTCCAGGGCGTTGGCGGCAATGATCGGCGTGCTGACCTGAGCAAAACGCTCGGCCAGTTCCGGCATCTGCGGGTCTTCGAAGAAATAGCGCGGGTAGCTGCACCAGCGCTTCCACTGTTTGTACACGCCCAGTGGCAAGTCCTCACCCATGCCCAGCTTGCTCCAGGCCAGGTAGCCCTTGTAGCGGGTCAGCAGCGGGCCGATCAGCCGCCACATGGTCAGCACGCGCAATTGTTCGGCCTTGGGCATCCAGCCGTGCCAGCCGGCGCCAGTGCCGAAGGTGTAGAAGCCCTGGACCTGATCATGATTCGGCAGCAGGCCGAAGGCATGCCCGCCAAAGGAGTGACCGACCATATACAGCGGTCGCTGCGGGTGACGGTGCTGGTCGACGGCGGCTGCCAGGTCGAGGTGCGCCCAGTCCAGATAATCCATGGCAAAGCCGCGCAGGCTGGCGGGTTTCGATTGGCCGATGCCACGGTAGTCGAGGGTCAAGGTGCTATAGCCGCGCTGCGCGGCGTATTCGGCAAAGCGTCGGTAGAAGCCCTGCGGCACGCCGGTGGCGCCGGCAATCACCAGCTGCGCGATCGGCTCCGGAGCGTGATACAGCGTGGCGGTCAGCGGATAGCCGTCGAGTGCCGGCAGCTGCACGCTTTCGCTAAGAATGGCTGGGGTATTGAGGCTCATGGGCGGACTCCTCCCGGAAACTGTTCGCGGGTCAGGTTGAACAGGGCAGTAGCGGCGCGCTTGAGCGGCTCGCTGCTGCCGGCCACGCGGGCTTGCAGCAGCCCGCCTTCATACAGCGCTACAAACAGCGCTGCGAGGTTATCCGCCTGCTCGCTGGGGTAGCCGTAGGCATGCAGTTGCTGGCTCAGTGCCTGGCGCACGGCGGCAAAACTGCGCTGCAGGGCGGCGCGAATCTCCACATCTTCCGGGCCACTTTCCAGGGCGATGGTGGCCAGCGGACAACCGCGCTCGAACTGACTGTTCTCCAGCTGCTGCAGTGCGCCTTGCAACCAGTTGTGCAGCGCCTTGAGTGGGTCGGTTTGCTGAGCAAAAAGCTGGCTAAACAGGCTGTCGATATGCCGGCTGATATGGTCGATAGCCGCCACCGCCAGCTCGCTCTTACCGCCAGGGAAGTGGTGATAGAGGCTGCCCTTGGGTGCGCCGGCAATTTCCAACAGCTCACTCAGGCCAACGCCATGCAGCCCCTTGCGCTGTAAGGCGTCGGCCATGGCGTGAATCAGTTTGTCGCGGGTTGAGATCTTTTTCATGGGATAAATATATAGACCGGTCGGTCTATTTTGCCAAGAGTTTTCTTCGGCATAGTCAGCCGATATGGCTCGACATAAGTTCCTTTGTTGTCGACGCACGTTCAGGCGTGCCGCCAGAGTGCGCCTGTGGGCATTCGCTGCGGCGCTTTTCCGCTACCATCTGCTTCTCTCCCGCATGCGATAAGGATTGCCCCATGTCCATCTCCACGATGATTTTCCTGGCGGTTGTCGTCGCGCTGATCTTTTACGTGATTAGCATCTACAACCAGCTGGTGGCCCTGCGTAACCGCTTCCAGAATGCCTTTGCGCAGATCGAGGTGCAGCTCAAGCGCCGTTATGACCTGATCCCCAATCTGGTGGAAACCGCCAAGGGCTATATGGCCCATGAGCGCGAGACCCTGGAGGCGGTGATTGCCGCGCGTAACAACGCGGTCACCGGGCTCAAGGCCGCTGCGGCGCAGCCTGGCAATGCCCAGAGCATGGCGCAGCTGGGCGGTGCGGAAGGGTTGCTCAATAGCGCCCTGGGTCGCCTGAACGTGACGCTTGAGGCTTACCCGGACCTCAAGGCCTCGGCGAATATGCAGCAGCTCAGTGAAGAGTTGAGCAGCACCGAGAACAAGGTAGCGTTCGCCCGCCAGGCCTTCAACGATGCGGTAATGGCCTACAACACCTACAAACAAGCGTTCCCGCCGGTGTTGCTGGCCGCCAGCTTCGGCCACGCTCAGGACGCCAGCCTGCTGGAGTTCGCCGACAGCGTGGCGATTCAGGAAGCGCCGAAGGTGTCGTTCTAAGTTAAGGGCTCGGCACGATGAATTTCTTCGAGCAACAGGATCGCGCCCGGCGAAACAGCGGGCGTCTGCTGATTCTGATGGCGCTGGCGGTGCTTAGCCTGATCACCCTGACCAGTCTGGCGCTGGGGGCAATCTGGCAGCTATTCGGCAACGATCAGAACTCGTTGGGCCTGCTTGATGGCCCAGGCAGCCTGCTGCCCAGTTGGCCATTGGTTGGCAGCGTAGCGCTGGCGGTGATCGGCGTGGTGCTGCTGGGCAGTCTGTACAAGCAGCTGCAGCTGAGCCGGGGCGGCCAGGCGATTGCCGAGCGGCTGGGCGGGCGCCTGATCAATCTGTCGCCGCAGAACCTCGAAGAGCGCCGGCTGCTCAATGTGGTGGAGGAAATGGCCCTGGCTTCCGGCACCTCGGTGCCGCCGGTGTATGTGCTCGATGATGCCGGGATCAACGCCTTTGCCGCCGGCCTGACGCCGCAGGATGCGGTGATCGGAATAACCCGTGGCGCGATCTGCCAGCTCAGCCGCGATGAATTGCAGGGCGTGATTGCCCATGAATTCAGCCATATCTTCCACGGCGATATGCGCCTCAATACGCGGCTGGTGTCGGTGCTGCACGGCATTCTGCTGCTCGGCCTGATTGGCGGTTTTCTGCTGCGCAGCAGCGGTCGCGGTAGCCGGTCCAGTCGCGACAACTCGGTGGCGATCGTGCTCGCCATCGGCGTCACGCTGTGGGTGCTGGGTTATGCCGGGACCTTTTTCGGCAATCTGATCAAGGCCGCCGTGAGCCGCCAGCGCGAGTTTCTTGCCGACGCTTCGGCGGTGCAGTACACCCGCAACCCGGACAGCATCGCTGGAGCCTTGAAGAAGATCGGCGGCAATCTATATGGCTCGCAGCTGCAGGCCGGGCATGCCGCCGAATTCAGCCATATGTATTTTGCCGCCGGCGTCCGCCAGGCAGTGGACGGCATGCTGGCCACTCATCCGCCCCTGGATCAGCGCATCCGCCGCATCACTCCCGGTTGGGATGGCCGCTACCCGCATGTGGCGGAGCTTGGCGCGGCAACGCCAGCGGCCAGTGATTCGGCGGTCAATCTGCATGATTTGAGCGCCTTTGTTCCGGGCCTGAGCGCGGCCTCGGCGAGTGAGGCGATTGGCGCCATTGGTGATCCGCAGGCCCCGCACTTGCTGGCCGCGCGCAGCACCCTGGCGCATTTGGATATTGCCCTGAGCGAGGCGGCGCACAGCTGCAGTGGCGCCCAGGCGCTGCTCTACGGCCTGTTACTCGACCCCGTCGAAAAGCAAGCGGCGCAGCAACTACAACTGCTGCAGCCGCGTATCGCCGCCGAGATTGCCGCCCAGCTTGAGCTGATGCGTGAACCGCTGCGTCAGCTGGCGCCGGGGATGCGTTTGCCGCTGCTGGATTTGGCCATGCCGGCGCTCAAGCAATTGGCGGCCGATCAGTTCGCTGCGCTCAAGGCCAATCTGGCCCTGCTGATTCGTGCCGACGGCCGGGTTGCCTTGCTGGAATGGACGCTGCTGCGCATCGTCGAGCGTAATGTCGAAGGCGTGCGCGCGCAGACCAGTCGCTATCAGCTGCAGGAGCTGGCCGCTGAAACCCGCGTGGTGCTGTCGCTGCTGGCACGCGCCGGCGGAGTGGATGAGCCTGCCGCGCAGCTCGCGTTCAAGCATGCAGGCAGTGAGCTGCCGTTCCAGCTCGACCAAATCCTCCCGGTCAGCGCCAGTGGTTTAGTGGCGCTTGAACCTGCGCTGCGGCGCCTGAGCCTGCTCTGGCCGTTGCAGAAACCACAGCTGCTCAAGGCCATGGCGCGTTGTATCGAGCATGACGGCCGGATCAACGCCGAGGAGGCCGAGTTGATGCGAGCGGTGGCGGATATTCTCGATTGTCCGATGCCGCCACTGCTGAGCCAGGGTTGACCGTCCGGCGGCCGATGGCTTGACCCGTCGCGGCAATCGGCGGACTGTTAAGGCGTCGGCGGGTCGCGTTTGCCCTCCCGGCCTCCAACCTAAAGACGCTTCTAGTCATAAGAACGCTGTCGCGGCCGTGTGCCCCTTGCTACTGCCTCCTGACCTCAATCGTCACGCCTGCGTGTAGCCGGCAAGGAGCATCCAGTGACTATTTTCCAACCCCTTACCCAAGGGCTGTTCGATCCACGTCTGCAGCTGGAAGCGGAAACCAGCGAATACCGGGCATACCCTGGCAGCATCTGCCTGGGTATGCCGGATATCCACGCCGATATCATCCAGACTATCGCTGCCATCGACCGTCTGGCCGGGCAGTTGCGTCAACCGCCAGCGCAGTAGCCCGTGGCCTGCTAGAGATGCCGCGCCACCCAGGCGGCATAGGCGTCGATAAACTTCTGCAGAAACGGCTTGATGCCATCGTCGAGCTTGCCGGCTTCATCGAAGAAACTGCCGGCACCGCCGAGGTAGGCTTCCGGCTGCTGCATCATATGCACGTCGAGAAACACCATGGACTGGCGCAGGTGGTGGTTGGCCGCGAAGCCGCCGATGGCCCCCGGCGAGGCGCTCAGCACGGCGCCGGGTTTACCGCTGAAGGCGCTTTTGCCGTAGGGCCGCGAGCCGACATCGATGGCGTTTTTCATCGGTGCCGGCACCGAGCGGTTGTACTCCGGGGTGACAAACAGCAGGGCATCGGCCGCCTGCAACTGGCTGCGGAAGTCTTTATAGGCGGCGGGTGGGTTGTCCTGGTCGATGTCTTCGTTGTATAGCGGCAGCTCGCCGATCTCGATGATCTTCAGCTGCAGCGAAGGTGGGGCAAGTTCGGTCAGGGCCAGTGCCAGTTTGCGGTTGATCGAAGCCTTGCGCAGGCTACCGACCAGTACGGCGACGCTGTAGGTCTTGTTCATGACGACTCCTTGGGGGTGAGTGACGAGACTGAAAACTATAGACCGCCACAACTTTGAGCCGTTCTGATTCAGGCGGCAAAGGCCGTCAGCAGATCCTCGCCCGAGCGCTGGCCGCGATAACGTAGGGTGGAAATCGCTGTTTATTTCCACCATTGGCATTCGGCTTGGTCGCCCATGGTGGACCGGTGAAGCGGGGTCCACCCTACGTCTAGTTGGCGGTCAACCGTTCGCTCAGACCGATGCATGCCGGCAGAAACAGTCGCGCATCCATCAGCTTTGGTTCACGCACGATGGGGGCGAAGTCCATGCGGTCAAGGATGTCGCGCTGGATATCCACGCCCGGCGCCACTTCGATCAGTTCCAGGCCGTCCAACGTCAGGCGCAGTACGCAGCGTTCGGTGACGTAGAGCACCGGCTGGCGGCGCTCGGCGGCCTGGTGGCCGGCGAAGGTGCGGTGTTCCACCTCGACGACAAACTTGCGCAGCTCGCCGTCCTTGATGATGCGCAGCTGGCCGTCCTCGATGCGGATATCTTGCGGCCCAGCGCTGAAGGTGCCGAGAAACACCACCTGCTTGGCGTTCTGGCTGATATTGATAAAGCCGCCGGCCCCAGCCAGGCGTGAGCCGAACTTGGACACGTTAAGGTTGCCCGCCGCATCGGCCTGGGCCAGGCCGAGAAAGGCGATATCCAGGCCGCCGCCGTCGTAGAAATCAAACTGATAAGGCTGGTCGAGCAGCGCGCTGTGGTTGCTCGCCGCGCCAAAATCCAGCCCCGAAGCGGGTATGCCGCCGATCACCCCTGGCTCGGCGGTCAGGGTCAGGCGTTCGATCACGCCTTCCTCGGCCGCCACCGCAGCCACGCCTTCCGGCATGCCGATACCAAGGTTGACCACCGCGCCGGCTTGCAGCTCCAGCGCCGCGCGGCGGGCGATCAGTTTGCGCACATCCAGTGGCATGGCCTTCAGGCTGTTCATCGGTACGCGGGTTTCGCCGGCGAAGGCCGGGTTGTAGGCGGTGGCGAAGGTTTGCTGGTGATTGGCCGGTTCGGCCAGCACCACGCAGTCCACCAGGATGCCGGGGATTTTCACGTCACGGGCATTTAGCGAACCGCGTTCGACGATGCGTTCGACCTGGGCGATCACCAGCCCGCCCGAATTGCGCGCGGCCATGGCGATGGCCAGGCTTTCAATGGTCAGCGCCTCGCGCTCGAAGCTCAGGTTGCCGTCGGCATCGCTGCTGGTGGCGCGCACCACGGCCACGTGAATCGGGAAGGTCGGGTAGAACAGGTAGTCCTCACCGTCTATCGGCATCAGCCGCACCAGTTCGGTGGTGGTGCACGCATTGAGCTTGCCGCCGCCGTGGCGTGGGTCGACATAGGTGCCCAAACCGACCCGCGAAAGCTGCCCCGGTTTACCGGCGGCGATATCGCGAAACAGTTGGGAGATCACCCCCTGCGGCAGGTTGTAGGCCTCAATGCGGTTATCCACCGCGAGCTTCTGTAGCCCTGGCACCAGCCCCCAGTGGCCGCCGATCACCCGCCGCACCAAGCCCTCATGGGCCAGGTGGTTAAGGCCACGACCCTTGCCATCGCCTTGGCCGGCGGCATACACCAGGGTCAGGCCCAGCGGAGCTTGTTCCGTGAGAAAGCGCTGCTCCAGGGCGATGGCGATTTCCTCGGCGAAACCAATGCCGACAAAGCCGCCAGTGGCCAGGTTGGCGTTATCCGGGATGCGCGCCACAGCGGCGGCGGCGCTTATGATCTTGCTCATAGCGGGTACTCGAAAGCGAAAAGGGCTAAATCATTTGTAGGAGCGGGCCATGCCC